>JBLMYK010000001.1:0-8061 GCA_050258235.1 Gemmatimonadota bacterium
CTGCGGGTGCTTGCGACCGCCCTGCGGCGGCACCGAGGCAACCGTGCCCTCGATCAGCTTGAGCAGGGCCTGCTGGACCCCCTCACCGGACACGTCGCGCGTGATCGACGGGTTCTCGCTCGTGCGCGAGATCTTGTCGATCTCGTCGATGTAGACGATGCCGGTCTGCGCCTTCTCGACGTCGTAGTCGCACTTCTGCAGCAGCTTCTGGATGATGTTCTCGACGTCCTCGCCTACATATCCCGCTTCGGTCAACGTGGTCGCGTCGGCGATCACGAACGGGACATTCAGCAGGCGCGCCAGCGTCTGCGCCAGCAGGGTCTTGCCCGAACCGGTCGGACCGATCAGCAGGATGTTGCTCTTGGCCAGTTCTACCTCGTCCTTGCTGGACAGGTGCTTCAGCCGCTTGTAGTGGTTGTAGACAGCGACCGACAGGATGCGCTTGGCCTTCTCCTGCCCGATCACGTACTGGTCGAGGATGCCGCAGATCTCCTGTGGCGTCGGCAGGTCCGACTTGGCGGCAGCCGCGCCGGGTTCACCGGCGTTTTCGTCGCGGATGATGTCGTTGCAGAGATCGATGCACTCGTCGCAGATGAACACCGACGGGCCGGCGATCAGCTTCTTCACCTCGTGCTGGCTCTTGCCGCAGAAGGAGCAGTACAGCAGCTTTTCGCTCGAACCCTTCTTGTCCGACATCGCACCCGCCCTGGTCTCGTCAGCCGGCCTCGCCGCGCTTGACGAAGATCTTGTCGATCAGCCCGTAGCTTACTGCATCCTCCGCCGACATGAAGTTGTCACGGTCGCTGTCCTGTCGGATCTTCTCGACGCTCTGTCCGGTGCGCTCGGCAAAGATCCTGTTGATGCGGTCGCGCAGGTACAGGATCTCGCGCGCCTGGATCTCGATGTCGGAGGCCTGGCCCTGCGACCCGCCCGAGGGCTGGTGGATCATGATGCGCGAGTTCGGCAACGCGTAGCGCTTGCCCTTGGCGCCGGCCGCAAGCAGGAACGCGCCCATGCTGGCCGCCATGCCGACGCAGATCGTCGACACGTTCGGCTTGATGAACTGCATCGTGTCGTAGATCGCCATGCCGGCATATACGGAGCCGCCGGGCGAGTTGATGTAGAGCGCGATGTCCTTGTCCGGGTTCTCCGATTCGAGGAACAGCAGCTGCGCCACCACCAGGTTCGCGGTCTGCTCGTTCACCGGCCCGACCAGGAACACCACGCGGTCGCGCAGCAGGCGCGAATAGATGTCGTACGCCCGTTCGCCCCGCCCGCTCTGCTCGATGACAATCGGCACCATGCCCAGACCCTGCGGGTCGAGCAGCCCGTTTCCATGCGGGTCGATCAGGCCGTGTTGATTCCGTCGTGTCATATGCTCCCCGCTCTCAGGCCGCATGGCCCATCAGTTCGTCGAACGGGACGGCCACGTCGGTGACCTTGGCCCGCTTCAACACCCACTCGACGACATTGTTCTCGAGCGTCATTGTTTCGACTTCCGCCAGCCGCTCGCGGTTGCCGAGGTACCACTGGATCACCTGAGCCGGCTTCTCGTAGCTTTGTGCGATCTCCTCGATCGCCTTGCGGACCTGATCCTGCCGAGCCTGCAGATTCTCGGCACGGACGAGCTCGGCGATCAGCAGTCCGAGACGCACGCGCCGCTCCGCCTGCGCCGCAAAGACCTCCGCCGGAACCGGAGCCTCCTTGGCATCGATCCCGCGCGCAACGAGGTCCGCGCGCGCCATTTCCGCCAGCCGCTGCTGGTCTTCCTGGACGAGAGACCTGGGCACTTCAAACTTCGCGGCCGCCAGCAGCGCAGTCATCACGCTGTCCTTGGTGCGCGCCTTCAGACGCGTGGACACCTCGCGTTCGAGGTTGGCGCGGACCTCCGACCGCATCCGGCCGACGTCGCCGTCGGCGACGCCGAGCGAGCGCGCGAACTCGGCATCGACCGGTGGCAGCACGGGCTGCTCGACCTTCTTCAGCACGACCTCGAACTGAGCGGTCTTGCCGGCGAGGTCCGTTGCGCGGTAGTCCGCAGGAAACTGCACCGGGAACGTCCTGGTCGAGCCGCCGACCGCGCCGCGCAGCGCAGCTTCGAAATCGGGCAGCATCCGCCCCTGCCCGAGCGTGAAGGAAAAGTCGGTGCCGCTGCCGCCTTCGAACGGCGTGCCGTCGATCATCCCCTTGAAGTCGATCGTCAGCCGATCGTCGTCCGCCGCACCGCGCTCGACCGCTTCGAACTTCGCGCGCTGGCGCCGCATGATCTCGATCGTCTTGTCGATCTCGGCCTCGCCGATCGGGCACACGGCGCGATTGACCTCGGCGTCCGACAGGTCGCCGATGGTGATCTCGGGATAGATCTCGAATGTCGCGGAGAAGGCAAGCTGCTCGGCAGCACCCTCCTTCGGTGTCAGCTGCGGCGTGCCGGCCACGCGCAGTTTGCTGTCTTTGATGGCGGCGCTGAAGGCTTCACCGACCTTGTCGTTCAGGACCTCGGCCTGCACCTGCGCCCCGTACGAGGACGCGATCATCTTCATCGGCACCTTGCCGGGGCGGAAGCCAGGCATCCGCACCGACCGTGCCAACTTGGCCAGCCGGTTCGCGACCTCCTTGTTGATATCGGCCGAGGGTACGGAGATATCGATGCGGCGCTCCAGGGCGCCGAGCGTTTCAACGTTCTGCATCATCCGATCGAGTAGCCTGCCCGTGCCGAACATGCGCGGGCGTCACGAGTCACTGGTGCGAAGGGGGGGACTCGAACCCCCACGCCGGTGAAGGCGTCAGGACCTAAACCTGGTGCGTCTACCAATTTCGCCACCTTCGCGACGACCTCGGCGGCCGCCGTCCTGCAGCGAGCGCCGAATCGCCGCGGATTCTAATGGAATGAATCGCCTTGCCGGCACGCAGCGCGTGCTAGCGTGAACTGCATGGGAATCGGTCACTACGAAAACTTCCCGGTTGCGTCGCTGCTGCTGCCGCCACGCCTGCGTCCAGCGGTGCGCGCGATCTACCGCTTCGCGCGCACCGCCGACGACATCGCCGATGAGGGCGAGCGGTCTGACGCCGAAAGGATCGGGGAACTCGCGGCCATGGCGCGCGAGCTCGACGCAATCGCGGCCGGCGGGCCGAACAGCTGGCCCGACCTCGCTGCGGCGATCCGCGACCACACTTTGCCAATGCAGCCCTTTCACGACCTGCTGTCCGCATTCTCCCAGGACGTCACGGTCCGCTCCTACGCCTCCTTTGCAGAGCTCGACGATTACTGCCGGCGCTCGGCCAACCCGATCGGGCGCCTGCTGCTGTCGCTATATCGTCGCACCGACCCCGCCTCGTGCGCGCAGTCGGACGCGATCTGCTCCGCACTGCAACTGACCAACTTCTGGCAGGACGTCGCGCTGGACCACGCCAAGGGGCGCATCTACATTCCGCGCTCGGAGCTGCAGCGCCATGGACTCGGTCCGCACGACATCGCAGCGCGGCACACCGATACACGCTGGCGCGCGCTGATGCGATCGCTGACCGAACACGCGCGCGCGATGCTTTGGACGGGCGCTCCGCTCGCCCGCACGGTCGGCAGTCGGATCGGATTCGAATTGCGGCTCGTCATCCAGGGCGGTCTGCGCATCCTCGAGCGGATCGATACCGTCGGCGGCGATGTATTCACGCGACGCCCGGTGCTGGGCTTGCCCGACTGGCTCGTGATCGGCGCGCGCGCGTTGCGCATGTAGGCGATGACTCCAGACGAATACTGTCAGAGCAAGGCTGCGCAGAGCGGCTCGAGCTTCTATTACAGCTTCCTCTTCCTGCCGGCGGAGCGCAGGCGCGCGATCACCGCCTTATACGCATACTGCCGCGAGGTCGACGACGCGGTCGACGAGGCGTCGGATCCATCAATCGCGCAGGCCAAGCTGGCGTGGTGGGGCGGAGAGATCGATCGCCTCTACGCCGGCACGCCCCAGCACCCGGTGACCCGCGCGCTCGCGCCGCACCTGCAGGCATACGCAATCACCCGCGAGCAGCTGCTCGCGGTGCTCGAAGGCATGCGGATGGACCTGACACAGACGCGCTACCTCGACTTCGCCGCGCTGGCGCGTTACTGCCATCTCGTCGCCGGCGTAGTAGGAGAGTTATCGGCCAGCATCTTCGGCGCACGCGACCCCGGCACGCTGGAGTACGCGCGCAAGCTCGGGCTGGCGCTGCAGCTGGTCAACATCGTGCGCGATGTCGGCGAGGACGCCCGGCGCGGGCGCATCTACCTGCCGCTCGACGAGTTGCAGCGCTTCGGCGTGCGCGCGGCCGATCTGCTGAATGCCCGCTACGTCGAAGGATATGTGCCGCTGATGAAGCTGCAGGCCGAGCGCGCCCGCGCCACTTATCGCGAAGCCATGCAACTGCTGCCGGCGGCGGAATGGTCCTCCCAGCGACCTGGCCTGATCATGGGATCGATCTACCTCGCCTTGCTCGACGAACTGGAGCGTGACGGCTTTCGCGTTCTGCACCAGCGCATCGCGCTGACGCCGCTGCGCAAGCTGTGGATTGCCTGGCGCACCTGGGTGTTCGGCCCGGCGCGATGAGCCGGCACGTCTGCGTCGTCGGTGCCGGCTGGTCGGGCCTCGCGTGCGCGCTGGCTCTGCAGCAGCATGGCTCCGACGTCACGCTGATCGATGCCGCGCCCCGGCCGGGCGGGCGGGCACGCCGTGTCGACGTTGCGCTCGGAGACGCCAGTTATCCGCTCGACAACGGTCAGCACCTGCTGGTCGGCGCCTACCGAGAAACACTGAAGGTGATCGCGCGCGTGGGGCTCGACCCGGCCCGCATGCTGCTGCGCGTTCCGTTCGGTCTGCGCTATCCGGATGGCTTCGCGCTCGCGGCACGACGGCTGCCCGCGCCGTGGCACCTCGCGACCGCGTTGCTCGCCGCGGGTCGGTTCACGTTTGCCGACCGCATCTCGCTTGCACGCGACGTGCACCAATGGAAGCGCGACGGCTGGCTGCTTGCGCGCGACGTGCCCGCGCGCGAGGTTCTGCGGTTCGCCACCCCAGGAGCCTTGCGCAGGGTCTGGAATCCCCTTTGCCTGGCCGCGCTGAACGCGCCGCTCGACCAGGCGTCCGGCCAGATTTTGCTCAACGTGCTGAAGGATTCGATCGGCACCGGCGCGGCGGCTTCGGACATGCTGGTTCCGCGCTGCGATCTGTCGGCGCTGTTTCCCGACGCGGCGCTTCGTGCGCTGCGCGACGGGGGCGCAAGGGTCATTCTGCGGGCCGCAGCAACAGCACTCATCACGCGACCGGGTGCCCGCTGGTCGCTCGCGCTGCGCGATCGCACGCTCGACGCGGACGCGGTCGTGCTCGCGCTGCCCCCGGAGCGTGCCGCCGCATTGCTCGAATCCTCCGCGCTGGCGGAGTTGTCTCCGGCGGTCGCGCAACTGCGGCGCATCGAGAGCGCGCCGATCGCGACCGTCTACCTGCGATACGTGCCGCCACTGCGCCTGGCGGCGCCGCTGTACGCTTTGCACGACGATCCCGGCCGAGGGCGCTTCGGTCAGTGGGTGTTCGACCGCGGTGTACTCGACCCTGCGCGTGCCGGCGTGCTGGCGGTCGTCATCAGCGGCAGCGGACCGCATCTCGGTGTGGAGCGCGATGGGCTGTGCAAGGCGGTCGCCGACCAGTTGTCGGAAGATCTCGCGCTGCCGCCGCCGCTCGCACACCGCGTAATCGTGGAGAAGCGCGCAACGATCCTGCCGCGACCCGGCCTGCTCCGCCCCGCGGTGTCCTTGCCGGCACCCGGTCTGTTTCTCGCCGGCGACGCCGCCGACAGCGGATACCCTTCGACGATCGAAGGATCGGTGCGCGCCGGGATCGCGGCCGCGCACGCCGCGATCAGCGCCTGATCCGCTCCAGCGCCTGCTCGAGCCGGTCGACGGCAACGATCTCGAGTCCTTCGATCCTTTGCTTAGGGGCGTTCGCCTTCGGGATCAGCGCAAGCGAAAAGCCAAGCTTCGCGGCCTCGCGCAGCCGCTCCTGACCGCGTGGCGCCGGCCGGATCTCACCGGCCAGTCCCACCTCGCCGAAAGCGACCAGGCCGCGCGGCAAGGCCCGGTTGCGAATTGAGGAGACGATCGACAGCAGTACCGCCAGGTCGGCTGCCGGCTCCTGGATCCGCACGCCCCCGACCGCGTTGACGAATACGTCCTGGTCGAAGGTCGCCACGCCGGCATGCCGGTGCAGCACCGCAAGCAGCATCGCCAGCCGCTGCGGTTCGAGACCGACCGAAAGGCGGCGCGGATTCGGTACGTGCGCGGTGTCGACCAGGGCCTGGATCTCGACCAGCAGCGGCCGCGTTCCTTCCTGGGTGACTAGTACACACGAACCCGGCACGGTGCCGCCCTTGCCGTCCTCGCCGTGCTGCGACAGGAACAGGGCCGACGGATTCGACACGCCGCGCAGTCCGCGATCGGTCATCGCGAACACGCCGAGTTCGTTGACCGCCCCGAAGCGGTTCTTGAATGCGCGGATCAGGCGGAACGACGAATGCGTGTCGCCTTCGAAGTACAGCACCGTGTCGACCATGTGCTCCAGCACGCGCGGTCCAGCCAGCGCGCCCTCCTTGGTCACGTGGCCGACCAGCACCAGCGTGATGCCGCGCGACTTGGCCAGCCGGGTCAGCTGCGCCGCGCATTCGCGCACCTGCGCCACTGACCCCGGCGCCGACTGCAGTTCGTCCCAATGGAGTGTCTGGATCGAATCGATCACCGCGACCCGCGGCTCATTCTCCTCGAGTGCCGCCAGGATGCGCGCGAGGTCGATTTCGGCCAGGAACTGGACATCCCGTCCCTCGACGCCGAGCCGGCGCGCACGCAGCGCGATCTGTCCGGCGGACTCCTCGCCGCTGACGTACAGCACGCGGCACTGCGACGCCATCGCGGCAAGCGCCTGCAGCAGCAACGTGGACTTCCCGATCCCCGGGTCGCCCCCGATCAGCACCACGCCGCCCTCGACCAGCCCGCCGCCGAGAACGCGGTCGAACTCCTCGATCCCGGTCGAATGGCGCGGAACTTCGCGCGCCTCGATGTCGCTCAGCCGCTGCAGCGGGGCTGCCGGCGCAAGCCGTGCGTGGCGCCTTGCGCCGGCGGCTTCGATGCGCGTTTCGCTCAGCGTGTTCCATGCGCTGCATTGCGGGCACTGCCCCTGCCAGCGCGGACTGGTGCCGCCGCATTCGCTGCAGACGAACTGGGTCTTCGTCTTCGCCACGTGCTTCAGCCGATCTCGTCGACCGGAACGCGGCGCGCCAGTGCGCACATCAGCTCGTATCCAACCGTGCCTGCGCGTTCGGCCACCTCGTCGACCGGGACGTGCTCGCCCCACAGCTCGACTTCGCTGCCCACGTGGGCACCGGGTGCGTCCGTCAGGTCGACCGTGATCATGTCCATCGAGACGCGGCCGACCAGCGGCACGACCCGACCCGCGACCCACACCGGCGTGCCGTCCGGCGCCACGCGCGGATAGCCGTCTGCGTATCCGCAGGCCACCACGCCGATCCGAGTATCGCGCTGCGCGATCCAGCGACTCCCGTACCCGACGCCATCGCCAACGCGGAGTTGCTGCACGGCCAGCACGCGCGAGCGCAGGCGCATCGCCGGTCGCAGACCGAGCCGGAACGCGGGCAGACCGGCCTGCGGCGAGCCGCCGTACAGCGCAATGCCCGGCCGCACCTCGTCGTCGCCGATGTCCGTCCGCAGGAACAAGGCAGCTGAGTTTGCGAGGCTGACCGACCCGCGCCATTCACCCGCCATGTGCGCAAAGCGCTGCTGCTGATCCGCCACGTCGGCCACGCCGCCGCCGCTCCGATCCGCATTGGCAAAGTGCGACATCAGCGCTGCGACGCGGATTCGGGGAATCTGCTGCAGCCGCTGCACTTCGCGCATCGCGTCAGCGCCGAAACCGAGGCGGTTCATCCCGGTCTGGATCTTCACGTACACGTGGAGTGGCCGCGCCGGTCGATGCGCGGCGAGCATGTCGACCTGTTCGCGCTGGTGCACGACGCTCGTCAGCTGAAGTT
>JBLMYK010000002.1:0-12364 GCA_050258235.1 Gemmatimonadota bacterium
GCATGCATTTGCCAGCGGGATCGAAAGCATTGAACTCGTGCTCACCGGCCGCCAGGCGACCCGCGTCTTCTCGCTGGGCCGGCGCGATCACCTGCGGTTCTGGCGCGGCGTCGCGCGCCGATCGCTGGCCGAGCTTCTCGCGGAACCGGTCGCGTGATGAACTCGGTCCAGCTGGTGCCGCGCACCTTCGATGATGCGTCGGCGCAGCGCCTTGCCGCGGCCGGTCTGCCGCGTGCGCTGGCGCGCGCGCTGGCGGCGCGCGGCGTGGCATCGATCCGCGATCTTTCCCTGGTGACACGCGACCTGATTGCACCCGGCGCGCTGGCACATGTCGATGCGGCCGCACGACTCCTGGCAGATGCAATCCTCGCTGGCCGGCAGATGCTCGTCGTTGCCGACTACGACTGCGATGGCGCAACCGCCTGCGCGGTGGCCGTACGCGGTCTGCGGGCGATGGGCGGCCGCGTCGAGTACCTGGTGCCGAACCGATTCGAGTACGGCTACGGGCTAACGCCCGAGATCGTCGCGCTGGCAGCGACGCGCAAGCCGGATCTTCTGATCACGGTGGACAACGGGATCGCCAGCATCGACGGCGTCGCTGCGGCGCGCGCGCTCGGCATCGACGTGCTGATCACCGACCACCACCTGCCGGGCGCGCAGTTGCCGCAGGCGGCGGTGATCGTCAATCCGAATCAGCCCGGCTGCGGATTCCCGAGCAAGCACCTGGCCGGCGTCGGCGTGATGTTCTACGTTCTGCTTGCATTGCGTGCGGAGCTGCGCGCGCGCGGCCGCTTCACGGAGGCCAGCCAGCCGCGGCTCGACGCGCTCCTCGATCTGGTGGCACTCGGGACGGTGGCCGACGTGGTGCGGCTCGATCACAACAACCGCATCCTCGTCGCGGCAGGCGTCGAGCGCATACGCACCGGGCGCATGCAGCCCGGTATGGCCGCCCTGTTCCAGGTCTCCGGGCGCAGCACCCAGCTCGCGCGGCCGGCCGACCTCGGCTTCGCGATCGGCCCACGCATCAATGCCGCGGGCCGTCTGGCAGACATGTCGACCGGCATCGAATGCCTGCTGTCCGACGATTTCGCGCACGCTCAACATCTTGCGCGCCAGCTGGACGAGCTGAACCGCGAGCGGCGCGCGATCGAGGTCGACATGCAGTTCGATGCGCTCGCCGAACTGCAGGACGCCGGGCTCGCCGAACGGCGCACGATCACGCTGTTCCGCGACGACTGGCACCAGGGCGTGGTCGGCCTGGTCGCCTCGCGCGTGAAGGAAAGATTCCACCGTCCCACGATTGCCTTTGCGCGTGCAGACGAAAGCTCACTGCGAGGTTCCGGCAGATCGATCGACGGCGTGCACCTGCGCGATACGCTCGATCTCGTGACCAAGATCGCGCCGCAGCTGGTGGACAGATTCGGCGGACACGCGATGGCGGCGGGACTGACGATCAGACCCGAGAATTACGAAGGATTCGGCCAAGCGTTCGAACAGGCGACCCGCGCGACGACCGACGCCGGCCTGTTCCAGCGCCGTGTCGATACCGACGGACCGCTGCAGGCGGACGAGATATCGCTCGGTCTGATCGAAGCTCTCGACCGGCAGATCTGGGGCCAGGGCTTCCCGCCGCCGCTGTTCGACAACGAATTCACCGTGATCGAACAGAGGCTGGTCAAGGACCAGCACCTGAAGCTCTCGGTCGAGCTGCAGGGGCGCCGCTTCAGTGCGATCTGGTTCCGCCACACCGAGTCGCTGCCGTCTCGCGCACGCCTCGCGTATCGCCCGGCGGCGGACGACTACCAGGGTCAGCGACGCGTCACGCTGTTCGTGGAGCACGCGGGCGCCTGACGCCGAGCCCGACGGGCGGCTTCGCCAGCTCGTGCCTTGCGGACCGGTCGGCGCCGGTGCCGCGGCTCTGTCCACCCGTCGGGCTGTGTATATTGGCCTGGCAACCAAGGGGACCAAAAGAACACCGATGCGCCAGCTGAGCGGACATGATGCTGCGTTCCTGTATTCGGACAACGTGCATTCGAATGCGAACGTTTCTCTGATTCACATTTACGATCAGTCGACCGCACCGGGCGGCAAGGTGCGGTTCAAGAGCATCCTGGCCCACATCGAAAGCCGCCTGCATCGATCGCCGGTCTTTCGCCAGAAGCTGCGGCGGGTGCCGTTCGAGCTCGACCATCCCTACTGGGTCGAGGACGAGAATTTCGACCTCGAGTACCACGTCCGGCACATCGCGTTGCCGAAGCCCGGCGACTGGCGCCAGTTCTGCATCCAGGCCGCACGCATTCACGCGCGCCCGCTGGACCGGAGCCGGCCGCTATGGGAGATCTACGTGATCGAGGGGCTGGACAGCTTTCTCGATCTGCCCGCCGGCAGCTTCGCGCTGCTCACCAAGGTCCACCACGCCGCGATCGACGTCGAGCACGGCAGCGAGATCACGATGCTGCTGCACGACCTGACCGCGACGCCCGCGCGCGACGAGCCACCCGAGCCATGGTTCCCGGAGTCGCCGCCGGGCATCTTCTCGCTCGTCTGTCGCGGACTGATGAGCACGCTGACCTCGCCGCTCAGGCTTGCCGGTCCCTTGACGCGCGCGGTGCGCCGTGTCACGCCGGCGGCGTTCTCGCTGGCGCGCGACATCCTGCTTCGACCCGAGCGCCTTCCAGTGACTCGATTCAATTCGGTCGTCTCTCCGCATCGCGTCTTCGAGACCCGTCGCTTCGTACTCGACGAGTTCAAAGAGATCCGTTCGCTGGTCGACGGCGCCACGGTGAACGACGCGGTGCTCGCGGTCTGCGGCGGGGCGCTGCGCCGGTATCTGGCCGCGGAGCATGAACTGCCGCAGGCCAGCCTCACCGCAATTGCACCCTTCTACATCCGCGAGGCCGACGCGGACACCGGCGAGCGACCGGATGTCTCGTGGCTGCACCTTCGACTCGGCACCGATCTCGCCGATCCGGTGCAACGCCTCGCGCAGATTCGTGATCAGATGCAATCTTCTGACACGGTCGCGCGCGCCGTCGGGGCACGCGAGCTGACCGATATCGGACAGCATGCGCCCGCCGCCACGCTGGCGCTGACCAGCAAGCTGCTGGGCCGCGCCTACCTGGGGATCGGTCATCGCGCGCCGCTGGCCAACTGCACGATCACGAATGTCCCGGGTCCGACGGTTCCGCTGTACCTGTGCGGCGCAAGGATGACCTACTTCTCGGCGATCATGCCGATCTCGGACGGCATGGGCCTCGTGTTCGCGGTGACGAGCTACGACGGCAAGGTGGTGATTTCGCCCACCTCGTGCCGCGAGCTGCTGCCCGACCCCGAAGCGTTTGCCCAGTGTGTGCGCGACAGCTTCCAGGAATACCTGGCGGCTGCGCGGCGCAGCCGTCATCGACGCTCGGCGCCGCGCGCGAAGAAGACCCCGGTCAGGCCGGCGCGCCCTCGCCGGTCAGCAGCCGATACAGGTTCCCCCACACGCCTGGCGGCGTGAACGGCTGCCAGCGCCCCTCGGGCTGCGCCAGGCGATCAGCAACGATGTACATCACGAGTGCATTGAAGCCCAGCCCCACGTGACTGCCGAACACGCGGATGTTCTCGTGCCGCGCCGGATCGCCTTCGATCGTCGCCTCCTGCGGCGGCACGACACCGTCGCCCAGCGAATAAAGGCAGCTCACCGGCACCGGCGGCATCCGGCGTTCGCGCAACTTCCTGACGCGTGGGAGCATCACGTGCGCACTGGGTCCCATCGGATGTGCGATCAACTGGTACAGCGCCTTGACCAGCGGGGGCGACTGGCTGCCCTGCAAGTCGACGCTGACCGGGCTTCCGAGGGTGATGACCGAACGAACGCACTGCGGCGCCTGATGCGCGCTGTAGAGTGCGAACAATCCACCCAGGCTCCAGCCGACCAGGCTCACCGTGCGCCCGCTTCGATGATGCATGTAGCGGATCTTCTGCTCGAGCGCGCGCGCGTGGCGGCTGTGGAATCCCACGTTGCGTCCGAAGCCCCACGTTTGCACGTCGTAGCCCCGCTGGGCGAGGAACACCTTCAGTGCAAAGAGTGTGGCTTCGTCGGCCATGAAGCCCGGCAACAGCAGCACCGGATGGCCGTCGCCGCGGGGCGCCGCCAGCAGCATCGGCAGCGCGTACGGCAAGGCCGCGATTTCGAACAACGCGCGCCACTCGGTAAATGAATCCAGCAGCGCCGGTTCACCCTGATGCGGATGGCGAGTAATCCTCTTCTGACTCATCGGAACAGCGGACCAATCGATCCCGGAGTGTTCAGGCGCATTGTCGTCCCGCGGGGTCTGTGGAGAACCCGCATTGCGTCAAGCGCACAGATCGCATTCGGACTGATCACAGGCAACACGTTATCAGCATCGTGGACCAAGCTGTCGCGGTGGCAGCGGCACGGAACCGATCGGGAACGGGAAACATGAAAGCACTGAGCGGTCTGGATGGTGCATTCCTTCACCTGGAAACGCCCGAAACGCCGATGCACGTCGCGTCGCTGCACCTTTTCGATCTGCCCGCGCGGCATCGGCGCGACTTCCACGCGGCGATCAGGCGGCACGTCCGCCAGCGCTTGCATCAGGCGCCGGTCTTCGTGCGCAAGCTGGCCCCGATGCCGCTGCAGTTCGCCAACCCGGTCTGGGTCACCGACGATCGGATCGACCTCGGCTACCACGTGCCGAGGCTGACGATCGACGCACCGGGCACCCAGGCGGAACTGGAAGACTGCATCGGGCAACTGCACTCTGAAATTCTCGATCGGAGCCGTCCGCTCTGGCGCCTGTACGTGATCGACGGGCTGCAGTCGGGACAGGTGGCGATCTACATCAAGGTCCACCACGCCGTGCTGGATGGCCAGGCCGGGGTGCTGCTCGCGAAGGCGCTCTTCGACCTCGAGCCGGATCCGCCGCGACAGCCGCGGACCGATCGGTTGGCGACCAAGGCGCGCGAACATCCGGGCCGGGCCGCACTGACGGCCGCCGCGCTGAAACACGATGCCGGTCAGTATGTGAAATTCATGCGGCAACTGCCGGACGTCGTGCGGACCCTGGCGGGAATGTTCAAGGCCCCAAGCAGTGGTCCCGTCGGAAAACTGGGACAGAACTTTTCGTTCGGGCCGAGGACGCCGATCAACGTTTCGATCACCGGCCAACGGGGGTTCGCTGCCCTGTCGTTGCCCCTGGACGCGCTCAAGCAGGTGGCCGAAGCCCACGCGGCCAAGCTCAACGATGTGGTGCTCGCACTTTGCAGCGACACATTGCGCCGCTACCTGGCCGGCCACGGAGGGATCCCGAAGAAGCCGCTGATCGCGGCGATGCCGATCTCGTTGCGAGCGGCCGGCAATGCCGAATACACGACGCAGGCCACCATGAGCCTGGTGAATCTGAAGACCCACATTGCCGATCCGGTCCGGCGGCTGCGAGCGATCCGCGACGCGGCCGGTGCAGTCAAGGACCTCGCCCGGCGCGCGAAGGGCGTGCTGCCCACGGACTTTCCGACGATTGCCGTGCCGTGGATCCTGCACGGACTGGCCACGCTGTACGGCCGCTCCGGGATTGCGAACGTGATGCCCCCGATCGCGAATGTCGTGATCTCCAATGTTCCGGGGCCGCAGGTGCCGCTGTACGCTGCCGGCGCGCGGATGCTGACGTACTGGCCGGTATCGATCGCCGAGCATGGCGTCGGTCTCAACATCACCGTGATGAGCTACGCAGGAACGATGGGGTTCGGCTTCACGACGGCGCGCAATGCGGTGCCGGATGCGCGCGCGCTGACGCATGCGCTCGCCGAATCGTTCGACGAACTGGTTGCCAGGACGATCGGTGCCACGAAGCGCCGTCGGGCCGCCGGGGCGCGTCGCGGGGTGGCCGCGCGGACGTAATCGGCTGCCGCGGGAACATCGCGGTCGGGAGCGGCTACCTATAATTCGAGTTTTCCGATAAAGACGCGCATGGAACCCGAACGACTGAATCAGCTGGCCGCCACGATCACCGACCTCAACGCTCGCACGGCCGAGCTGCGGAGGTATCTTTGACGTCGACGCCAAGACAAAGCGCCTGAGCGAGGTTGCGCGCGAGCTCGAAGACCCGAATATCTGGAGCAACCCGAAGCAGGCGCAGGATCTCGGCCGGGAAAAGAAACTGCTCGATGCGATCGTCGGACGCATGGAGCACCTGTCCGGCGGGCTGCGCGACGCGCACGAGCTGTTCGAAATGGCGCGCGCGGACAACGACGACGCGACGCTGATCTCGATCGAAGGCGACGCGGCCCGGCTCGGCAAGGATGTGGCCGACCTCGAATTCCGGCGGATGTTCAACAATCCGCTCGATCCGAACAACTGCTTCATCGAGATCCAGGCCGGTGCCGGCGGCACCGAGGCACAGGACTGGGCCAGCATGCTCGAGCGCATGTACCTGCGCTTTGCGGAGCGCCGCGGATTCAAGGCCGAACTGCTGGACGAGACCCCGGGCGAGGTGGCCGGCATCAAGGGCGCCACGCTCAAGGTCTCGGGCGATTACGCGTACGGCACGTTCCGGACCGAAACCGGCGTGCATCGGTTGGTGCGCAAGTCGCCGTTCGACTCCAACGCGCGGCGCCACACGTCGTTCGCCAGCGTGTTCGTGTACCCGGAGGTTGACGAGACGATCGAGATCGAGATCAACCCGGCCGACCTGCGCATCGACGTGTATCGCGCATCCGGCGCCGGCGGGCAGCACGTGAACAAGACGGAGTCCGCGGTGCGGATCACCCACCTGCCGAGCGGCATCGTCGTGCAGAGTCAGAACGACCGCAGCCAGCACCGCAACCGCGCCGAGTGCATGGCAATGCTGAAGTCGCGCATGTACGAGCAGGAGTTGCGCAAGCGCATGGTCGAACAGACGAAACTCGAGGAAGGCAAGACCGACATCGGCTGGGGCCACCAGATCCGTTCGTATGTGCTCGATCAGTCGCGCATCAAGGACCTGCGCACCAACGTCGAGGTCGGCAACACGCAGGCGGTCCTCGATGGCGACCTGGATGATTTCATCGAGGCAAGCCTGAAGCAGGGAGTCTGACGATGGACCTGTACGTCATCACCGGCGCCTCGCGCGGCCTGGGACGATCGCTCGCGCAGCAGCTGATGGCGCGCGACCGGACGCTGCTGACGATCGCGCGCAATCCGGACCGGTCGCTCGAAGAGGTCGCGGCCGCGGCCGGCGTGCACCTGACGCAGTGGGCGCTCGACCTCTCGCACGACATCGGCGTGGCCGCGCGACTGGAGGCGTGGCTGCACCAGCAGGCGAGCCGCAAGCACGCGACCGCCGCGCTGATCAACAACGCCGGGCTGCTCGGCCGCGTCGGCCCCGTCGACGCGATGGACGCCGAGGAACTCGTCGCCGTTCTGCGTGTGGGACTGGAAGCACCGATGGTCCTCGCCGCCGCGTTCCTGCGCGCGACGCGCCACTGGCCCGCGCAGCGCCGCGTGCTGAACGTGTCCTCCGGCGCAGGGCGCCGGCCGATCACCGGCTGGGCCGCGTACTGCGCGGCGAAGGCGGGCCTCGATCACTTTTCGCGCGTGACCGCGGAGGACGAGAAGCTGCAGCCCAACCCGGCGCGGATCGTGGCGCTGGGCGTCGGCGTGATCGACACCGACATGCAGCGCCAGTTGCGGGCCGCGGAGGATTCCGGTTTCCCCGACAAGGCGCGCTTCGTCGAATTCAAGGAGAGCGGGCAGCTGGCTGCCCCCGACGAGGCGGCAGCGCGCGTGATCGCCTACCTGTCGCGTCCGGATTTCGGCGCCAATCCGGTGGCCGACGTGCGAGACGCCTGAGAAGAAGAACCCATGACCGACACCACACCGCAGCCGCAGGACGAGAATCAGATCATCGCCGAGCGGCGCGCCAAGCTGGCGCGGCTGCGAACCGCTGGCCCGGCGTTTCCGAACGACTTCGCCCGCACACATCACGCCGGCGAGTTGCAGGCGAAGTACGGCAACGCGGATCGGGAGACACTGGCGAAGGAACGAATCGATGTCGCGCTCGCCGGGCGCATGATGCTCAAGCGCGTCATGGGCAAGGCCAGTTTCGCGACGGTACAAGACACCTCCGGCCGGATCCAGTTCTACATCGCCGACGACGATGCCGGGCGCGACGCGCACGAGGCGTTCAAGGGCTGGGATATCGGCGACATCGTCGCCGCGCGCGGCGAGCTCTTCAAGACGCAGAAGGGCGAACTGTCGGTACGCTGCCGGGATATCCGGCTGCTGGCGAAGTCGTTGCGCCCGCTACCCGACAAGTTCCACGGCCTGGAGGACAAGGAAAGCCGCTATCGCCAGCGCTACGTCGACCTGATGATGAACGAAGCGACGCGCAGCGCATTCGTCACCCGCAGCAGGGCGATCGCCGCGATGCGCGCGTTCATGGTCGACAACGGCTTCCTCGAGGTCGAGACGCCGATGCTGCAGGTGATCCCGGGTGGCGCAGCGGCGAAGCCGTTCGTCACGCACCACAATTCGCTCGGCATCGACATGTTCCTGCGCATCGCGCCCGAGCTGTTCCTGAAGCGGCTGGTCGTCGGCGGCTTTGAACGCGTGTTCGAGATCAACCGCAATTTCCGCAATGAAGGCCTTTCGCCGCGCCACAATCCCGAGTTCACGATGATGGAGTTCTACGCCGCGTACCACGAGTACCAGTGGCTGATGAGCTTCACCGAGGAGCTGCTGCGCGAAACCGCGATTCGCGCCACCGGAGCCGCGGTGCTGAATTACCAGGGCCACACCATCGATCTTTCGAGACCGTTCGCACGCCTGACGATCGTCGAGGCGATCAAGGTGCATGCACCCCAGTACACCGATGCGCAGCTCGGCGACCTGGAATTCCTGCGCGTGCAGCTGGCAAGTCTTGGCAGCACGCACTCGAAGGAGGCCGGGTTGGGCGCGCTGCAGCTCGCGCTGTTCGAGGAGGTGGCCGAATCGAAGCTGATCCAGCCGACCTACATCGTCGACTATCCGGTCGAGGTGTCGCCGCTGGCGCGCGCTTCCGACACGCGGCCCGGCATCACCGAACGTTTCGAACTGTTCATCACGGGGCGCGAGATGGCCAACGGTTTCTCTGAGCTCAACGATCCCGAGGACCAGGCCGCACGCTTCGCCGAACAGGCCAGGGCGAAAGAAGCGGGCGACGAGGAAGCGATGTACTACGACGCCGATTACATCCGCGCGCTCGAGTACGGCATGCCGCCGGCTGCCGGCTGCGGGGTCGGCGTGGATCGCTTCGTGATGCTGCTGACGGACGCGCCGAGCATCCGCGACGTGATCCTGTTCCCGCACATGCGTCCCGAAGAGCGCGCGTGAATCGCGACCGGCTGCGGGCGCTGCAGGCCGGGCTGCTGGCGCGCGCGCGCCAGCCGGCGCCGCCCGATTGGCTGCCGGTGGTGATGGCCGGCGCCGAGGTCGGCATCGCGCATCCAGACGTCGCCAGCTTTCTTGCCACGCACGAGCCGCGCTTCGTGCTGCTCGACTACCGGCTCGTGCTCGAAGATGCCGATCTGGACCTGCGTGCCCGCACCGCCCTGCTCTTCGATGCGGCCGCGCGGCTGCGCGATGCCGGGCTGCTGCGCGGCTGGCGCGACGAGTCGCTCGACGTCCGCCCGGCGCCGGACGCGCTGCCGATCGCCGCGATCGAGCGTGCCGCCTGCCGCACGCTCGGCATCACCACGACCGCAGTGCACCTGAACGCGTTCACGCCCACCGGCGACATGGTCGTGGCGCGGCGGGCCGATCACAAGCAGATCGACCCGGGGCGGTGGGACAACCTGGTCGGCGGCATGGTGCCGGCGGGCGAAAGCGAACTCGACGCGCTGGCGCGCGAGGCGCACGAGGAAGCCGGACTCGATCTGGCTGGTCTTGCTGTCGTACGTGGCGGACGCGTGCACGTGACGCGCGTCGTGGCCGAAGGCTTCCAGTCCGAGATCGTGCAGGTGTTCGACGCAGCGCTGCCGGCGCACGCGCAGATGCGCAACATCGACGGCGAGGTGGCGGCGATCGAGGTGCGGCCGATCGATGCCGTCGTCGCCGCGATCGAGCGCGACGAGTTCACGCTCGAATCCGCACTGGTCGCGCTCGACGCGCTGCTGCGCCGCGCCTGAACCCCTACTCGGCTTCCTCGATCCACGCCTGCTGGATCGCCTCGAGGATCTTCTCACCCGAGTGCTTCGGATCATCGCTGAAGCCGGGCAGCGCGAGAACCCACTTGTAAAGGTCGACAAAATTCACGAAGCGCGGGTCGACGTCCGGATGCTTGTCGGCCAAGGCAATCGCGATCTCGAGCGAATCGGTCCACTTCATCCCTTCCCCTCCTTGATCTGATTGATCGAGTACTTCGGAATCTCGATCACCAGATCTTCGTCGTCGACGATCGCCTGACACGACAGACGCGACTGCGGCGTCAGCCCCCATGCCTTATCGAGCAGATCGTCCTCATCCTCCTCGGAAGGATTCAGCGAGTCGAAGCCCTTGCGGACGATGACGTGGCAGGTCGTGCAGGCACACGACAGTTCGCACGCATGCTCGATCTCGATGTCGTGGTCGAGCAGGTTGCGGCAGATGCTCACGCCCTTCTTCGCCTCGATCTCCGCGCCTTCCGGGCAGATGTCCTCGTGCGCCAGGATGGTGATTTTCGGCATCGCTACCTGATCGCAATGTCATCGACCTTGCGGCCGGCCAGCGCAGCGCGGATCGAGCGGTCCATCCGCCGCGCCGCGAATTCGTCCGTCGCGCCGGCAAGGGCCTCGATCGCCCGCTTGATCGCATCCGGGTCGTCGCCACGCGCCGCGACGGTCAGCTCCGCCGCGTGTGCATCGATCCCCGAGCGTTCGCCGTCCGACAGCAGGTCGCCGTCGGCGGCAAGTGCCGCCTGCGTGGCCGCCAGCAGACGCTCGGCCTCGACCTGCTGCTCGCGCAGCATGCGCAGCGCCACGTCGGTGCCGGCGGCATCCATCGATTCGTGCAGCATGCGCGCGATGTCCTCGTCACCCAGTCCGTAGGACGGCTTGACTGTCACCGACGCCTCGACTCCGCTGGTGGTTTCCCGGGCCGATACCGACAGCAGCCCGTCGGCGTCGACCTGGAACGTGACGCGAATGCGCGCGGCACCCGCCACCATCGGCGGAATGCCGCGCAGCTCGAAGCGCGCCAGCGAGCGACAGTCGTTGACCAGTTCCCGCTCGCCCTGCACCACGTGAATCGCCATCGCGGTCTGGCCGTCACGGAAGGTGGTGAATTCCTGCGCGCGCGCGATCGGGATCGTCGAATTGCGCGCAATGACCTTCTCGACAAGTCCGCCCATCGTCTCCAGCCCGAGCGAAAGCGGAATCACGTCGAGCAGCAGCCAGTCGTCGTTCGACCGGTTGCCCGCGAGCAGGTTGGCCTGCAGCGCGGCACCGATCGCCACCACCTGGTCGGGATCGATGTCCGTCAGCGGATCCGTCTCGAACAGGTCGCGCACCGCCTTGCGCACGTGCGGCATGCGGGTGGCGCCGCCGACCATCACCACGCCCTTCACATCGGCCGGCCTCAGCTTCGCATCCCGCAGCGCGCGGCGCGTTGCATCGAGAGTCTTGGCGACCAGGTGCTGCGTCATGCCGGCAAAGCCGTCCGCGCTGATCGTCAGGTTGATCCAGTGGCCATTCGACAGCCGCGCCTGCATCGTGGTGCCCGGCTTGGTCGACAGCGTCTCCTTCGCGCTGCGTGCCTTGACTGTCAGCAGGCGCTGGTCCTCGGGCTCGAGCAGCGACAGGTTGGCCTGCTCGAGCGCCCAGCAGTACAGCCGATGGTCGAAGTCGTCGCCGCCGAGCGCCGAATCGCCGCCGGTCGAGAGGACCTCGAACACGCCCTTGGCGAGCCGCAGGATCGAGATGTCGAACGTGCCGCCGCCCAGGTCGTAGACCGCATAGATGCCTTCCGCCGCACTGTCGAGTCCATAAGCGAGCGCGGCCGCGGTGGGCTCGTTCAGCAGCCGCAGCACGTTCAGTCCGGCAAGCCGCGCGGCGTCGCGCGTTGCCTGGCGTTGCGCATCGTCGAAGTACGCCGGCACCGTGACCACCACGCCGACGAGCTCTCCGCCGAGCGCCGACTCCGCGCGCACGCGCAGCGCCTTCAGGATCTCCGACGAAACCTCGACCGGGCTCTTGACGCCGGCCACGGTCTTGATCTGCAGCATCCCCGGCGCGTCGACGAAGTCGTATGGCAGGTTCTCGACATGCTCGACGTCCCTGACACCGCGCCCCATGAAGCGCTTGACCGACACGATCGTGTTGCGCGGATCGGTCGCCTGGTGCTGCTGCGCCTCGAAACCGACCTCGACCG
>JBLMYK010000003.1:0-5600 GCA_050258235.1 Gemmatimonadota bacterium
GCGGCGACGAGGCCGGACACGACGTACGGCAGGCCCGCGATCTCCGGTGTGGCCAGCACGACGATGTCCTGGCCGATCGCGATCTCGGCCAGCTGCACGATGCCGTCCTTGTTGACGTCCGTGATCGACAGCAGCCGCGGGTCCACCTTCTGCCAGGCCGCCACCCACGCCGGCAGATCGGCGAATCTGTTGCCGACGATCAGCGTGTAGATGTCGTACTTCACCAGCACCGCCAGGGCCGGTGCGGTGAAGTAGAGCAGGAAGATGAAGAACAGCGACCAGAACACCGATTTGCGCGCCTCGTTCACCGACGGCGTGGTGTAGTAGCGCATCAGGATGTGCGGCAGTGCCGCCGTTCCGACCATCAGGCAGAAGACCAGCGCCAGGAAGTTCAGGCGTTTGCTGTTGCGCTCCTGCTCGGCCTTCACCGGATCGGGATTGCGGCTGAAGAACGGCTCACCGTGCGGCAGTGGCGGCGCGGAACGCGCGCTGTTGGCCGCGATCTGGCCGGTCCAGGCCTTCTTCGCGTCGTCCGCATTCTTCGGATATTCAGCAAGAGCCCTCTCTGCGGCCTTCTGCTCTGTCATAGGCGCATTCGCAGCGCGCAGGTCCGCCACGCGCTTCTCGGCCGCCGCCTTGCCCTCTTCCCATGACTTCGGCAGGGCGTCGACGCGCGCCTTGGCCTCGGCGGCGCGCTGCTTGAAGATGTCGCGCACCTCGATTTCCTTCGCATCCGCGGTGAGCACCTTCTCGCGCTCGGTGACCTTCTGCAGCACCGACCCGTACACCAGCTGTGGCAGTGGCACGCCGGTGTATTTCACCGACAGCCACACCACCGGGATCATGTAGGCAATGATCAGGATGATGTACTGGGCCACCTGCGTCCACGTCACTGCGCGCATCCCGCCGAGGAACGAGCAGACGAGGATGCCGGCGAGGCCGAGGAACACGCCGACCGTGAACTCCACGCCGGTGAGCCGCGACGTGATGATGCCGACGCCGTAGATCTGCGCCACCACATAGGTGAACGAGCACAGGATCGCGCAGAAGATGCCGATGAAGCGCGCGATGTTGCCGCCGTAGCGGGCCCCGAGGAAGTCGGGAATCGTGAACTGCCCGAACTTGCGCAGGTACGGCGCCAGCAGCAGCGCGACCAGACAGTAGCCGCCGGTCCAGCCCATGATGAACGCGAGACCGTCAAAGCCCTGCAGGTAAAGCCCGCCGGCCATGCCGAGGAACGATGCGGCCGACATCCAGTCGGCGCCGGTAGCCATGCCGTTGAACAGCGCCGGCACCCGTCGACCCGCCACGTAATACTCGGCCACGTCCGCCGTGCGGCTCATGATGCCGATACCGGCGTACAAGCCGATGGTGGCGAACAGGAACACGTAGCCGATCCAGACCTTCGGCAGGCCGAGCTGTTCCAGGATCGCCAGCGCGACCAGGAACACGAGGAATCCGCCCGTGTACCAGGTGTAGTACTTCTTCAGCTGGTTGAAGAACGCCCGATTCGAGCTGACCAGCGCGCTCATCAGTCGTCTCCTTCATGGACGCCGTACTCGAGGTCGAGTTGGCGCATCTTCTTCGCGTAGACCCAGATGATGACGATGTAGACGATCAGCGAACCTTGCGCGCCCATGTAGAACGAAAGCGGCCAGCCGAAGAAATTGATGGTGGCCAGTTCGCGCGCGAAGTAGCCCATGACGAACGTCACGACGAACCAGATCAGCGTCAGGACCAGCGTCAGGTTCAGGTTCCTTCTCCAGTACTCCTTGTGCCTTTCGGTCAATTGCATGTCCCCTCCTGGATACGTGGATCGGGCGGCCGTTGAAAGGCCGGCCGGTGCGCGTTGGTGCCCGGCAGATCGAGAACCTTTCGATCACTGTGTCGTTCCCCTCAACGGCAAGCAGCGAGAATGCTCACTTCAGTGTGTCGATGCGATGACCTCCTCTGACGAGGTTCGTCCGTCGGTTGTCGGGATGCTGCTCGAGCGCGGCGGCGCGGCTTCGATGTCCCGCTTCAGCGTCGCCGCGTAACGCGGTTCGAACGACTTCAGATGCCCATGGATTCGCCACGCTTCGCTTTGTTCGCCGAGGTGGTGATAGGTCATGCCGAGCTGGTACCAGCCATACGGACTGAAGGGCTGCAGCCTGGTGTTGTTCTTCAGCGCGTCGACCGCCTCGCGCAGGCGATCGGCCCGGATCAGCACGAGCCCGATCCCGTACCAGGCGCGGTCGTGAGAGGGATTCAGATCGACCGCGCGGCGGAACGCGCGCTCGGCGTCTGCGAGTGCGTCGCGACTCTCCAGAAGGTAGCCGAGGTTGAACCAGGCGTCCGCGTCGTCCGCGCCGCTCGCGGTCAACTGCCTGAACTCGGCGACCGCGCCGTCGACGTCGCCCAGCTGTGCCAGCAGGTTGCCGATAGTGGAGCGCGCGATCCGGTCGGCGGGGTTCAATCGCTGAATCTGCCGATAGAGCTCGAGCGCCCGCCGTCGCCGGCCGAACAGCAGCGCGATGTTTGCCTGGGTGTTCAGCCACGCGCGCACCAGCAGACGCGCCACGACCTTCATCGCGCCACTCCCCTTGATTCGGCCCAGCGTTCACAGCCGGCCTGGTGCAGATCGCTCAGACATACGTCGCGATGAAGTAGACCGATCGCGAAATAGCCGAAGAAGAGGAGCAGAAAGGCGACGATCGGCACGTGCCGGTCGAGGACGACGCGCGGCGTCACGAGCCGGACCACACGCACGACAGGCCGTGTGACGATGCCGAGAAGCTGATAGACGAAATTCTCGTGGCGGGCGCGCCAGTTGAAGGCGCCCACGACCAGCTGGCCGAACAGCGCCAGGCCGGCGACCAGGATCAGGGTCTGGACGATGACCAACAACAACGCCAAGCGCTGTCCCCTTCTGCAGTCTCCTGGACCGGCTTTGCGATCCGCCGGTCCTTTGCCCCCTAATCGGTCCGCGGCGTCCGCGCGCCGCGTTATGCCGCGCTTGTTACTGACTGACCTTCAATTGCTCCAGGATCGCCGGATTTTGTCTTCGGCCGCGCGCCATGGCGCGCTTAACGTTCGCTGCGCTTACGTTAGCCTCCAACGAAACCCAGCGGGTCACTGACTCACCTTGAGCTGATCCAGAATCGCGGGGTTTTGTTTTCGGCCGCGCGCCGCGGCGCGCTTAACGTTCGCTGCGCTTACGTTAACCTCCAACGAAACCCAGCGGGTTACTGACTCACCTTGAGCTGATCCAGAATCGCAGGGTTTTCTAACGTCGAGACGTCTTGGGTGATCGCTTCTCCCTTGGCGATCGCGCGCAGCAGGCGGCGCATGATCTTGCCGCTGCGCGTCTTGGGCAGGTTGTCTCCGAAGCGGATGTCCTTCGGCTTGGCGATCGGGCCGATCTCCTTGCCGACCCAATCGCGAAGTTCTCTGGCGATCGCCTGTGCGGCTTCGCCCGACGGCCGCGCCTGCTTCAGCACGACAAAGGCGCACACCGCCTCGCCCGTCATGTCGTCCGGCCGCCCCACCACCGCGGCCTCGGCAACGATCGGGTTGGCCACGAGCGCTGACTCGATTTCCATCGTGCCGAGACGGTGCCCTGAGACATTCAGCACGTCGTCGATGCGGCCGACGATGCGGAAGTAACCGGTGTCCTTGTCGCGGATCGAGCCGTCGCCCGCCAGATAAAGCTTGCCGCCGAGTTCGTCCGGGTAATACGACTTCTTGTACCGATCCGGGTCGCCCCAGATGGTGCGGATCATCGCCGGCCATGGGCGCTTGATGACCAGCAGTCCGCCTTGTCCATTGGGAACGTCGTGGCCGGTCTCGTCGACGATCGCGGCCATGATGCCCGGCAGCGGCAGCGTGCACGATCCGGGCACCGTCGGTGTTGCGCCTGGAAGCGGAGTGATCAGGTGCCCGCCGGTTTCGGTCTGCCACCACGTGTCGACGATCGGGCAACGGCCCTGCCCGACGTTTGTGTGGTACCACATCCATGCTTCCGGATTGATCGGCTCGCCCACGGTGCCGAGGATGCGAAGGCTGGAGAGGTCGTACTTGGTCGGGTGCGTAGCCCGATTGGCTTCGTTCGCCTTGATCAGCGAGCGGATGGCCGTCGGCGCGGTGTAGAAGACGTTGACCTTGTGGTCCTGGATCATCTTCCAGAAGCGGCCCGCATCGGGATAGGTAGGAATGCCTTCGAACATCACCTCGGTCGCACCGACGGCGAGCGGTCCGTACGTGATGTAGGTGTGCCCCGTAACCCATCCGACGTCCGCCGTGCACCAGAAGACGTCGGTCGGCTTGTGATCGAACGTCCACTTCATCGTCAGGATGGCCCACAGCAGAAAGCCACCCGTCGAATGCTGCACGCCCTTCGGCTTGCCGGTCGAACCGGACGTGTAGAGGATGAAGAGCGGATGCTCCGCGTTCACCCAGGTCGGCTCGCAAGTCTCGGGTTGCCCTTTGACGACGTCGTCCCACCACTTGTCGCGCGGCGCCTGCATCGGCACGTCGCTTCCGGTCCGCTTGTAGACGATGACATTCCTGACGCCGTCGCAGCCTCCCATCGCGAAAGCCTCGTCCACCACCGGCTTCAACGGGATCTCCTTGCCGCCGCGGAACTGGCCGTCCGCGGTGATGACCTCGGTCGCGCCGGCATCGATGATCCGCTCCTGCAGACTCTTGGCGGAAAAGCCGCCGAACACCACCGAGTGCGTGGCGCCGATACGGGCGCAGGCCTGCATCGCCTCCACGACCTGGATCGACATCGGCATGTAGATCAGAACCCGGTCGCCCTTCTTGACGCCGTGGTGCCGAAGCGCGTTGGCGAGCCTGCAGACCTCCTTGTGCAGGGCCCGATAAGTGGTTCGCGTGACCTTGCCGTCATCGGCCTCGAAAATGATCGCGACCTTGTCGCCGTTGCCCGCCTCGATCTGCGCGTCGAGGCAGTTGTACGACGCGTTCAGTTCGCCGTCGGCAAACCACTTGTAGAACGGCACATTGCTTTCATCGAGCACCTGCGTGAACGGCTTGTGCCATTTCACGTTTTCCCTGGCGAGTCGGCCCCAGAACCCGTTGAAATCCCGCTCCGCCTCGGCGCATAAGGCACGATATGCGTCCATGCCGGAGATGGTCGCATTGCGGACCATTTGCTCGCTCGGATTGAATACGCGGTTCTCCTGCAGAACCGACTCGATGTTTCCCATTGGCTGCCTCCGCGTTGCCTGTGTCGATGGACCCGATCCGCGTGTTGCACGGAAACTATGAACTGCCGCTTACGCGAAGCTTACTCGGTCCACCGTTATTGATGCAGCGCAAATGCCGAGCAATCCGCCTCTCTCGGACGGGCAGCTGGCCGGTGACGCGACGCAGAAATAATTATGGAAAACGCCTAGATGCCCTTTCGACCACATGGGTCCAAGCGGGGGTCAGCATTCCGTTTCCGCCTGAGCCGCGAGAGTCCTTCGCAGCGGCGCGCCCGGAAATTGGTGCCACGTGCCCAAGTGATTTCGACGACTTACCGATCGGCTCGCGCTGCGTTGAGAAGTCTCGAAGTGAACAATAGAAAACGGCCCGTGGGGGGCCGTCTAATCTGGCGG
>JBLMYK010000004.1:0-3490 GCA_050258235.1 Gemmatimonadota bacterium
TGGTCATGTTCGTGGCCGTGGTGGTGCGCGCGGCCGAGGATCAGCGCGCAGACGATGTTGACCGCCAGGCCGAGCACCGCCACCACGATCGCCTCCTGGTACCGGATCGGCTGCGGCGACACGATCCGCTCCACCGAGCCGAACACCATCATCGCGGCGACGCCGAGCAGGAAGATCGCGCTCGCGAACCCGCCCAGCACCTCGACCTTCCAGGTGCCGAACGCAAAGCGCGGGTCGCCGGCATAGCGACGCGCGGTCGAGTAAGCCAGCGCCGACAGCCCGATCGCCACCGCATGCGAGCTCATGTGCCAGCCGTCGGCCAGCAGGGCCATCGAGTTGAACCACCAGCCGGCGGCGATCTCGACCAGCATCATCGCCGCGGTGATCCACATCACGATCCGCGTGCTGCGCTCGGCCTTGTCGTTGCCGGCGTCGAACACGTGATCGTGCATCCAGTGCGCCAGATTGTCGGTGTGCATCCCTTTTCTCCCGCTCGCCGCGATCACAGGCCGAACTTCGCGCCGGCACCGAGCAGGGTCGCAATGCCGAGCAACGCGAAGATGGCTGCCGCCACCGAGTGCACCAGCCGCATCGGAATCCTTTCCGCGAGTTTTTCGCCGACGAACACGGCCGGAACGTCGGCGATCAGCATACCGAGCGTGGTGCCGGCCACGACCAGCAGCGGCGTGCCGTAGTGCGCGGCCATCGCGACCGTCGCCAGCTGGGTCTTGTCACCCATCTCGGCCAGGAAGAACGTGACCAGCGTGGCGCCGAAGACGCCGAACCTTCTTGCCACGCGCGTCTCGTCTTCCTCGATCTCGTCGGGAATCAGCGTCCAGATAGCCATGCCGATGAACGACAGCCCGAGCACCCAGCGCAGGATCGCCGGGCTGATCGCGGTCGTCAACCAGGCGCCGACCGCACCGGCCAAGCCGTGGTTGACCAGCGTGGCCACCAGGATGCCGGCGATGATCGGCGCGGGCCGCTTGAAACGCGCGGCGAGGATGAAGGCGAGAAGCTGGGTCTTGTCGCCGATTTCGGCGAGAGCGACGACCCCGATCGACACGAGCAGAGATTCCATCACGGTTCCGCGGCCGGGCTGTGGACGATTGACCACCGCGCATCCCCGGCCAATTCGGAGGCGTGGTGGTCAAAGGTCTCGCCAAGCCAGGAAACCGCTTGCGCCATGACCCGCGGGTCAAGTGTGTTGACGCAAGCCTCTTCGGATCGAAGAGCGGCTACTCCCCAATGACGGCGCGATGATATCGGAGACGCGTCGCGCGCGCCTGTGCTTCAGCGATGCATGGGCGTCGAATGCACCGCCGCGCGCACTGCGGTCGCGTCAGTCGTCGTCGCTGCCGACGATGCCCGCCGCGAACCAGTTGCCGCCGACGCTGCGGATCAGCAGCACCGGCGCGTTGCAGGGATTGGGCGGCACCTGCGCCATCTGGCCGCGGATCGTGAAGTTGCCGCGCGCGTCGAGATCGGCCGGCGCCGAGTCGTAGCCGACGCCGCCGCAGAACAGCGTCGCCTTCACCTGCGTGATCGCGCCGCGTGTGCCGATCGCGTCGCCGCCCGAGAACAGCAGCCCCGCGCCGCGCGCGTTGATCGTGCCGTCGGTGAAGAAGCTCGCGCGCAGCGAGCGGATCGTCCACGGACGCCCGCCGGGCGGAACGCCGAGCACCGTGTTGGCGACCGGTGCTCCCGCGCTGATGCCGGCCACCGGATCCACGCCGATGCCGCGGTTGAACTGCACGATCGTGTCGGCCGCGATCGCGCTGCCGGCAAGGCCGATGCCGGCGATCGACGCCGCCAGCCAGGCAAGTGAACGTTTCATGTGCTGCTCTTCTGTTTTCCGGCGGATTCGATGCGTCCGCATGACGCGCGCGCAGACGGGCCGGTTCGATCGCTGCACGCAGGCGGATGAACAGGAGCGCCGCCGGATTCATTCCGCGCCGCGGACCGCGCGTGGCCGGCCTTGCGCAGTCATGTGATGGCGGGAATAAACGCGGACCGCGTCACCCCTGCCACACCGCGTAGCCCTTCTCCTGCAGCTCGTCGGCAAGGTCCTGCTCCATCCGCCGCGCCGCCTGGTACGGCATCGGGTTGAAGCATTCGTACAGATCGGGCAGCAGCCGGAGGCCGTACTTGTGCGCGTAGCGGTTGCTCTTGTAGCCGTCGCAGTGGTTGGCGAAGCGTTCCGCCACCGGCAGGCCGGTCATGCCGACGTACACGCACGGCATGCCCTCGACGTAGTTCGGGTTGCGCGAGCGGAAGCGCCGGTCGCGCAGCACCGCGCGATCGAGCTCGATCACGTACACGTGATGTCGGTGCGGCGCAGGTTCGGCTTCGTCCATGGTTGCCCGGCCAGCGGTCAAGCCATTGGCCGGATTCTGGCGCAACGCGACGCGCAAATTGATCCGGACGGGCTATCGGCGGGGCGCGCCGCGACGTAATGTATGGGCGACGCCGCAGGCACCGCGCGACCGACGTCGCGATTGCTGTGCGGCGCCCTACGCAAACAGACAGCGAGGCCAGCCATGCTGACCTATGCAGACCCGGCCGGCAGCGAAGACGGCGTCGAGCCGATCGTGCCGGACAACATCAACGCCGTGGGGACGATCTATTTCGCCTCGCAGCTGGAGGCGCTGCGCGCTTTCGAGGTCGCCGACCGGCTGATCGAGCAGTTCGTGCAGGACCGGCGCGGCGCCGCCCGCGAAGCCGCGCCGGCGGCCTTGACGGACTACGCGTTCAACCCCGATCGGCTGTCGCTGGCCGAGCGCCGGCACCTGTATGCGCGCACGTTCGGCATGCCTGGCGCGGCGGCGATCGAAGGCGAGATCAACCTCGAGTTCAACGACCTGTGGCTGCGCTTCGTGTCCAGCGTGGCCGAAGCCTCGCGCCAGCGCGCCGCGGGCGGCGGGCCGCGACCGCCATTGCTCGCGCAGCCGCACGTGCGGCGCGCGGCCACGGCGCTGGCGGCCAACCTGTCGCGCCACGGCAGCGACAGCGCGAACGTCGCCGCCAAGCAGCTGCACCGGATCATCGAGCAGCTGCTGCGCATGCTGCAGGCGCCGGACCTGCTGAAGGCGCTGGGCGCCGCCGGCATGTGGGAGGTCATCGAACGCATCAACGCCCAGCAGCTCGGCGGGGCGGTCGACGTCGCGCGCGCACGCACGCGGGCGCAGGCCGGCTCGCACATCATGGCGTGGCTGGCCGCGCACGCGGCGGAGCTGTCCGGCACACCCGGCGCGGCCGCACCCGGCGCCAAGCCGCCGCCGCCGGACGCCGACCTGATCACCACCGTCGAGCACTGGCTGGCCGCGAGCGGCATACCCGACAGCGTGGTCGAGCAGAGCGCGCAACCCAGCGAGGCGCCGCCGGCCGTCGAGCTGATGGCCGAGCTGCCCACGCTCGGCGCCGAGCTGATGGAGGCGGTGAACCGGATCGAATTCGATACGCGTTCGCGCGCCAGCGGCGTGCGTGCGCT
>JBLMYK010000005.1:0-7964 GCA_050258235.1 Gemmatimonadota bacterium
TGCTGATGGGTTTCGTCATGCGGCGGGTGCCTCAGCACCGCATCGGCCTCGCGCTGGGACTCGTCAGCGCCGGCGGCTCCGCGGGCCAGCTGGTACTGGCGCTCTCGGGGGCCGCACTGATCACGTTCGCCGGCTGGCAGGCTGCGCTGCTCGGCTTCGGCGTGCTGACGTTGGCGGTGCTCCCCCTGTCGCGCGCGCTTCGCGGTTCACCGGCCGCCGCCGACGCGACCATCACCGCGGCGCAGCCGGCGGTACACGCCGGCAGCGCGCTGCGCGAACCAACGTACTGGCTGCTCACGTTCGGCTTCTTCGTCTGCGGGTTTCACGTCTCCTTCCTTACCACGCACATGCCGTCGGTGATCGAGCTGTGTGGCCTGCCGACCACCTTCTCGGGCCTGTGGCTGGCGATCGTCGGCGCGTGCAACATCGGCGGCAGCCTCGCCGCCGGCTGGATCGGACAGCGCTACTCGATGAAGGTGCTGCTCGGCTGGGTATACGCGCTGCGTGCGCTCGGGGTGACGCTGTTCGTAATCTCGCCGCCGAGTCAGCCGGTGCTGCTGGGCTTCGCGCTATGGATGGGCATCACCTATATGGCGACCCTGCCGCCGACGACAGGCCTGATCGGCAAGCTGTATGGCGCGCGCAATGTTGCCACGCTGTTCGGCATCACGATGCTGATGCATCAGGTCGGCGGATTTCTCGGCGTCTGGCTCGGCGGGCTCGAACTGGAGCTCACCGGCGGCTACCGGTGGGTGTGGCTTCTCGACATCCTTCTGGCGCTGGCCGCCGCGCTTGTCCACGTGCCGATCCGCGAACCCGGTGATTCGACCGCCGTCGCGACGCGACTGCGCGCCGCGGCAGCGCGCTGAGCGCATCAGGGCCGACGCGTGCGTGACATCCCTTCGGCAATGCCCCAGCACAGCACGAAGGCCAGCAGCGCCGAGGCCCACGCCAGCGCGGGCAGCGGCGTAAGGCCCAGCAGCGCGCGCAGCCCCGGCAGCAGCAGTGTCAGAAACTGCAGCGCAATTCCCAGCCCGACGATCCAGTGCAGCGTGCGGTTGGGCAGTGGCGTCACGCTGACGTGGCGCGCCGGATAGGCGAACACGATCTGCAGCAGGGATTCGAGCAGGAAGAGCGCGCTGCGAGTCGCGTCCGCATTCACGCCGGCGCGCGGCAGCCCGAACAGCACGGCCGCACCGGCGCCCGCCTTCACCAGGCCGCTGACGACGATGAACCGCAGCGAGCGCCGGTCGAGCAGCGGCGCGTCAAGCGGCCGCGGTGGGACCCGCATCAGGTCCGGGTTGCGGTCGAGCGCCAGCGCCAGCGCCGGCGGCCCGTCGGCGACCACGTTGATCCACAGCAGTTGGACGGCGGTCAGCGGCAGGAACAGCGCGCCACCCGCTTCGGCGAGACCGTAGGCGAGGGAGATTCCCAGGCCGAGCACCACCAGCAGCACGAGCGCCAGATCGGTCGAGAAGAAGAAGCGCACGAACTTCTGGATGTTCTCGTAGATGCTGCGCCCCTCCTCGATCGCGGCCACGATGGTGGCGAAGTTGTCGTCGATCAGCACGAGGTCGGCGACTTCGCGCGCGACGTCGCTGCCGCGCTGCCCCATCGCCACGCCGACGTCGGCGCGCTTCAGCGCGGGCGCGTCGTTGACGCCATCGCCGGTGACCGCGACCACCTCGCCTGCGCTCTTCAGCGCCTCGACGACGCGCAGCTTGTGCTCGGGCGTCACGCGCGCGAACACGCTCACGTCGCGCAGGGCGCCGGCAAGCTGCGTGGGCGACAGCGCCTCGACCTCCGTCCCCGTCATCGTGCGACCGCGCGCGATGCCTACCGCGTCGGCCACCGCCGCCGCCGTCGCCGGATGGTCCCCGGTGATCATCAGCACGCGGATGCCGGCATCCTGCGCGGCGCGGATCGCGGCCGGCACCTCCGGTCGCGGCGGATCCCACAGCAGCGCCAGGCCGAGGAAATCGAGCGCATCGTCCCCGGCGCCGGCGCGCTCCGCCAGCGCCAGCACCCGGTATCCATGCGCCGCGTGGCGCTGCGCGCGCGCGGTCCAGTCGGCACGCGCGCCGGCGTCAAGGGTCGAGCGCCCCAGCAGCGCCTCCGGTGCACCCTTCAGATGGCTGATCGCGTCACCTTCGTTGTCGACGGTGACGCGCATGAAACGATGCGCGCTGTCGAACGGCAACGTCCCGACGCGCTGCGAGCCACGCTGCAGTCGTTGCACGTCGATGCCGCGCCCGGAGGCATAGTCGAGCAGCGCCAGTTCCAGCGGATCGCCGGCACGGGTGTCGAATTCCGCGTCGTTGGCGATCACCATCGCGCGCAACGCACGCGCCTCGTCGACGGCATCGACCGCCTTCACGGTCATCCGGTTCTCGGTCAGCGTGCCGGTCTTGTCGGTGGCAATCACGGTGACCGATCCCAGCGACTCAACCGCGGCCAGGCGGCGCACGAGCGCGCGCCGGCGCGCCATGCGCTCCACGCCGAGCGCGAGCGTCAGCGTCAGTACCGCCGGCAGCCCCTCGGGAATGACCGCCACCGCGAGTGCAACCGCGAACAGGAAGACGCGATCGAGCTGCCCCAGGCCCTCGATCCACACGCCGGCAACCAGCATCAGGGCGCCGACCGCCAGCACCGCCCACGCGACCTGGTGGCCGAACCGGTTCAGCCGCCGCTCCAGCGGTGTCGGCTCCGGTTCGATCGACGTCAGCATTGCCGCGAGGCGGCCCATCGTGCTCGTCGGACCGGTGCGGGTCAGGCGTGCATAGCCCTTGCCGCGCACGACCAGCGTGCCGCTCAGCAGCTCATCGTCGACGTCCTTGTCGACCGGCACTGACTCGCCGGTGACGATCGACTCGTCGACCATCAATGCAGCATCGAGCAGCTTCGCATCGGCCGGTATGCGGTCGCCGGCCTCGAGCCGGACCACGTCGTCCGGAACCAGCTCCTGCGCCGGGATCCGGCGCAGCTCCCCGTCGCGCAGCGCCCAGGCCGACGCGCTGGCGAGCGATTGCAGGCGTGCCAGTGCCGCCTCGGCCTTGCGCTCCTGGAACACGCCGAAGCCGGCATTCAAGAGCAGGATCGCGGCGATCGCGATCGCTTCGACCGGCCAGTCCTGCGCGCCGTGGTACCACCAGATGGCGAGATCGATCGCGACCGCGGCGACCAGGACATACATCAGGGGACTGGCAAACTGGCGTGCAAAGCGCAGCGCGAGCGGCGTGGGCCGCGCGCGCGGCAGTGCGTTAGGGCCCACCTCGCGCAGCCGCCGCTCTGCATCGGCCTGCGAAAGACCGCGGATCGTCGATGCGTCAACCATCGTGCCTCATCTCACTGGCCGCGGATGAACTGGATGTAGGTGTTCAGCAGGTACATGGCGAACAGGAAGACGCTGATCCAGCCGGCCGTGTGCAGCAACCTGGCGCGTGCGCGGTAGAACACGCCGACCATCACCACGCCGGTCATGATCACCGCGGAAATCGCCGTCACCGCCTGCACGGTGGACACGTGCTCGAGGATCGGTCCCTGCGAGTACAGCACGTCGTCGATTGCGATGATCAGCACGTCGAACAGGTTGCTGCCGAGCAGGTTCGAGATCGCCATGTCGAGAGCGCCCAGGCGCAGCGCCGACAGCGTGACGACCAGTTCAGGCACCGACGTTGCAAAGGCGACGAAGATGGTGCCGACGAACGAGCGCTGCCAGCCCATTGCCTCCGCCATCTGCACGCCGATGAATGGCAGCCAGATGCCGGCCGCGATCACGACGCTGGCAGCGATCGCATAACCAGCGACGGCCCGGCGCAGCGTGATTTCCGGGTACCGCGCCGCGGCGGCCTCGGCGAGTTGTGCGCGCTGCGCCTTCTCGTAGCGGAACACCGTGCGCATCGCGACCGCGTACAGGATCACCAGGATCGGCGTGTACAGCCCGACGTGGAAGACCGACCATTGCACGCCATCACGATGCAGCAGGATGCTGAAACCGACGAAGCCGATCAGGATCACGCCGAACGCGGCGGACAGAAGATGCGCCTGGCTGGCGCGCGCGTAGATCGAATCCCCGCGGGCGGCAAGGTCCATCACGACCAGGATCACCAGGTTGAACACGCAGCTTCCGAGCGCGTCGCCGATCGCTATATTGGGTGCCGCCGCGAGCGTCACCGCGCTCGCTCCGGTCACGAGTTCGGGCAGCGACGTCACCGTGGCGAGCAGGATCAGTCCGATCCAGGTGCCGCCGAGACCGGTCTTCTCGGCGATCACATCGCCATAGCGCGACAGGCGACTGCCGGCGACCGCGATCAGCACGGCGCACAGGCCGAATTCGCTCCAGATGCTGAGGATCCCGCTATTCATGCATTCGAACCGTGAGACGCGCAACGCCACCACTCGTTGCATCGTCCGTCAATTCCGCGCGTGTATCACCGGACGCCGCGCAGCCGACCGCGATCCACGGCGCGACACGGCGCCGGCGCTGCTGCTCCCTCTGCGAGCGAATCGGGCACGAAAGTATTGAAGCCCGAATCTTCCGAAGGTTCCGGTCTGGTCAACGCCTGCATGACGCGCCGGCGAATCGGTCTCGTCCTCTGAATGATGACGGCAAAGTGACCGCGATTCTTGCGACCGCGCAATTCGCCGACCGATCTTGGGGAAACCACGGCGTCCGGCATGTGCCGCTGCGGGCCTGCGTCGATGCCGATTCCGGTAAACTCCGCGCCTCGCGAAAATCCGCGACGGCGAAGTAGCTCAGTTGGAAGAGCAGAGGATTGACAACTTGGCCGCAGGACAAGTTGCGTCGCAGGCTTACCTCGGCGCAGCCGAAGTTAAGCTCGCGTAAGCGAGCGGCCGGAGACACAACTTGGCCGTAGGACAGGTTGCGTTGTAGGCTAACTTTCGCGGAGCGGAAGTTAAGCGAGGCGCAAGCCTCGCGGCCGGAGACAAAATCCTTGTCGCCGGTTGCAGCAAGGCAAGGCCAAGTAGCTCAGTTGGTAGAGCAGAGGACTGAAAATCCTTGTGTCGGTGGTTCGATTCCGCCCTTGGCCACCAACTTTTCGACGTCAATCAACGCCCTGGCATCGACGACCTGCGGCCTCGCTTGATTGAAGCCGCGGCTGCGCGCGCTTCGGCCGTCAGAGAAAACTTCCCGGCAAGAAGGCGCCTTTCATAGGCCGCGTCATCTCGGCACGCGTCAGTACACAAGTTCCGTCGGTTTAAAAAGGCCGGGCCATGCGAGTATTCTCGCCGCATGGTTGAAGACGTCTATCGGAAGGGTCGGCCGCGCCGATCGAAACGCCGATGAACGCGCAACCCGACATGAAGCCCGCGTCGGCCGCGCGGGGCGGCGCGGATCCCCCCGTCGCCGCCGAGGAGCCGCGCGCCCTCGGTCTGGTAAGGCTTTCGCTCCTCGCGCTGGCGGTGGGCGTCGTGAGCGGGTTTGGCGCTGTGGTGTTCCGCGACCTCATCGGGCTGGTTCACAACGGCCTGTTCTTCGGCCGGCTCGACATGCACTACGACGCCAACGTGTTCTCGCCGCCAAGCCCGTGGGGCGTGTTCGTCATCCTGGTGCCGGTGGTCGGCGCGTTCGCGGTCACGTTCCTGGTGACCAAGTTTGCGCCCGAAGCCAAGGGCCACGGCGTCCCGGAAGTGATGGACGCGATCTACTACAAAGGCGGCGTGATTCGGCCAGTGGTCGCGCTCGTGAAGTCACTCGCCTCGGCCATCGCCATCGGCAGCGGAGCAGCCGTGGGGCGAGAGGGCCCGATCATCCAGATCGGCTCGGCCTTCGGCTCGACGCTCGGCCAGCTCGTGCGCATGAATCCCGGGCAGCGGATCACGCTGGTGGCGGCGGGCGCCGGCGCGGGCATCGCGGCCACCTTCAACACGCCGATCGGCGGCGTCATGTTCGCGATCGAGATGATGATGCCCGAAGTCAGCGTGCTCACCTTCCTGCCGGTGGCCATCGCGACCGGCACCGCCACTTTCATCGGGAGGTTCTTCTTCGGCCTGCAGCCGGCCTTCACGGTGCCTCCGCTCGCGCCGCTCAGCGTCGACATGAGCTCGGCGCTGTCCCTGGTGCTGTATGCCCTGCTCGGGGCGATCACCGGCGTCGCAGCGGCCGTGTTCATTCACGGACTGCACTTCCTCGAGGACGCGTTCGACCGCGTGAAGAATCCCTATGTGCGCCACGCGTCCGGCATGTTTGCACTCGGCGTCCTGATGTACAGCCTGCACCTCGCCTACGGCCACTACTACGTGCAGGGGGTCGGTTACGCGACCGTGCAGGCGATCGTGCTGGGCAATCTCGCTGCGGCCGAGCTCCTGCTGGTGCTGTACGCCTCCAAGCTTCTCGCCACCAGCCTGAGCCTCGGGTCGGGCTCGTCGGGCGGCATCTTCTCGCCATCGCTGTTCATGGGCGCCACGATCGGCGGCGCTTTTGCGGCGGGGTTTTCCATGTTGCACCTCCCGCCTGCGGTCAACATTCCATCGTTCGCCATGGTCGGGATGGGAGCGATGGTCGGCGGCGGGACCGGCGCGGTAATGACCGCCGTCACGATGATCTTCGAGATGACGCGCGATTACGACATCGTGCTACCGATGATCCTCGCGGTGGCGTTCAGCGTCGGCGTGCGGCGCCTGCTGTCGCGCGAGAGCATCTACACCCTCAAGCTCGTGCGCCGCGGCCGGGTCATCCCGAAAGCCTTGCACGCCAACATGTTCCTGGTGCGACGCGCGCATGAGGTGATGGAAACCGACGTCGTTCTGGCGCCCGGTGAGCTGAGCTTCGAGGAATTCCTCGCGCGGCCCGAGCACGGCGGGCGGATGCGCCACGTCGCCGTCATCGAGCGCAACCGCATCGTGGGCGTGCTGCGCATCAACACCGCGCTGCGGCGCGCATCGCAGGAAACGCGGTCCAGCGTCCTGCTGCGCGACATCGCGAGCCGCGACTTCGCGATCGTGCGCGAGAACGACATCGTGTTCGACGTCATCCGGCGCATCTCGCGCCGGCGCGTGACCATGGCACTGGTCGTGCGCGGACACGGCGTGCCGCGTCCCGAGGACATTGCCGGCGTGATCACCAAGGAGCACGTCGCCGACTCGGTCGCACATAGCGTGCGGGTATATCCCGGCTGGGACTAGAACCGGCCACGCCGGCGACGGCGGTGAAGATCACGCCGCTCGGGTGCGCCTGGCGGCAAATGCACCAGACGCCACCTGCCCTTGAGCGAGGTCATCCTGCAGGCGGGTCACCACCATATATTTGTTCAAGTACATTTTGCAGCCCAAGGGCCGCAGAGATGGTGCACTCTCGATGTCGCGCGTGCGGCGGCGAACTGTCGAACGCGGATGCAAAAGCCTGCCCGTGGTGCGGTTCGGAGATTCGGGACGGCGGCACCCCGGTCTGGGGCTGGGTTGTCCTGCCGATGCTGATCGTCTATCTGTTCATCAATACGGGCAATGACACACGGAGGGAGCCGGATTTCTCGACGCAGCAGGCCGCGCGCCGACTGTGCACGCAGGCTCTGCTGAGAAGCCTCGGGACTGCGGCGTCGGACCGGCTCGAAGCAGCGTCGCGGTGGGTCGTCGAACATCAAACCGACGGCACGCTGCTGGTGCACGCGACCGGGCTGATCACCAACGCCCTTGGGGTCGACGTCGAACAGGCCTGGGATTGCGCAGTGAGCCGGAACGGCGACGGCCTGCAGCTCGATTCGCTGCATCGGGTCATGCGCAGGTAGCGCACCTGCCTCGCGGGCGGCAGCGCTCTCAAGAGCCCTCCGCGACGACCGCGGCGTGCGGCCTCTCCTGGAGCTGCTGGCGGCGCGCCAGCCCGGGGAACCACCGCATCCACAGCACGACCACGACCAGCGTGCCGACGCCGCCCAGCAGTACGGATCCGACTGCGCCGAACAGCGCCGCGGTCACCCCGGACTCGAACTCTCCCAGCTGGTTGCTCG
>JBLMYK010000006.1:0-21977 GCA_050258235.1 Gemmatimonadota bacterium
GTGACGCCGTTCGGCGGCATCAAGGATTCGGGGCTCGGCTACAAGGAAGGCGTGCAGGAAGCGTGCAAGAGCTTCACCAACGTCAAGACCTATTCGATACCGTGGTGAACGCCACGCGCCAAGAGACCTGGATCTAAGTGCAAGCACTGCTGAATCTGCTCGCTGCGGTCGCCCTTCTGGTCTGGGGCACGCACATCGTGCGGACGGGCGTGCTGCGCCTGCTGGGCACCAACCTGCGGCAGGTCCTGCGCGGAAGTTCGGACCGGCGCTACATGGCGTTCGCCGCGGGCATCGGAGTCACCGGCCTGCTGCAGAGCTCGACCGCGACCGCATTGCTGGTGTCGAGTTTCGTCGGCCAGGGCGTGATCTCCACGTCGGCGGCGCTGGCGGTGATGCTCGGCGCCGACGTCGGCACCGCTCTGATGGTGCAGTTCTTCGCGCTCAACCTCGCCTGGCTGGCGCCGCTGGCGATCTGCGCCGGCGTGGTCGTCTACCTGTCGCGCAAGAACGAGCACGCCGGGCAGATCGGCAAGGTCGTGCTCGGGCTGGGCGTGATGATCCTGGCGCTACAGCTGATCGTGCAGGCCACCGCGCCGCTGACCCAGGCGATCGGCGTCAAGGTGATGTTTGCGCAGCTGACCGGTGACGCGATGCTGGATGTGCTGGTCGGCGCGCTGTTCGCGATGACCTTCTACTCGAGCCTCGCGGTCGTTCTGCTGACCGCGACACTGACCGCATCGCACGTGCTGTCGCTGCCGGTCGCGCTCGCGATCGTGATCGGCGCCAACCTGGGCGGCGGCCTGCTCGTGGTGCTGACGACGCTGCGCGCCGATCCCGCGGCGCGGCGCGTCCCGCTCGCCAACCTGCTGTTCAAGCTCGCCGGCTGCGCGATCGCGCTACCGCTGCTGCCCTACGCGCTGGAGTGGCTGACGAGGCTGAACGGCGAGCCGAAGGCGATCGTCGTCAACGCCCATCTCGCTTTCAACCTGATGCTTGCGATCCTCTTCATCCAGTTCGTCGGCCGCTCGGCCAAGCTGGTCGAGCGCCTGCTGCCCGCTCCGCCGATGGCCGAAGCGCCCGGTGCGCCGAAGCACCTGGATCCGATCGCGCTGTCCACGCCGTCGCTGGCGATCGGCAACGCCGCGCGCGAGGCGATCCGGCTCGCCGACGTGGTGCAGGAGATGCTCGATGGCCTGCTGCGGGTGCTGAAGTCGAACGACCGGCAGATGGCTGAACGCCTGCGCACGCGCGACGACGAGATCGATCGGCTGTACACCGCGATCAAGCTCTACCTGACGCAGGTCAGCCGCGAAGCGCTGGAGGCGAACGAATCCAGGCGCTGGGCCGACATCATCCAGTTCACCATCAACATGGAGCACGCCGGCGACATCATCGAACGCGTGCTGCAGGACGTGGCGGAGAAGAAGATCGCGCACGGGCTGTCGTTCTCCGAGGCGGGGCTGCAGGAGATCGAGGATCTGCACGCGCGGCTGCTGGCGAACCTGCAGCTGGCGGTGGCGGTATTCCTGCACGGCGACCTGAAGACTGCGCAGCAGCTGATCGCGGAGAAGGTGAGCTTCCGCGAACTCGAGATGCGCTACGCGGACTCCCATCTGCAGCGGCTGTCGGGCAACTCGCCGCAGTCGGTCGAAACGAGTTCGCTGCACCTTGACATGCTGGCGGACTTCAAGCGCATCAATTCGCTCTTCTGCGCAATGGCGTATCCGACGCTGGAACAGGCGGGGGTCCTGTCGAAGACCCGGCTGGTCGGGGAGCAGCCCGTCCTGTTCGCGGCCGACGAGCACCGGCACGCCTGAATTGATGAAGACCTGGGAGCGCTACTGCGGCGCCTGCAGCCCGACCGAGCAGCGCGAATTCATCCCGTTCATTCATCGATTGATCGGCACGGCATTTGCCGTGATCCGGCCGCTGTTCCTGACCGGCACCACGGTGATGACCAAAGGCGACGCCAGCCCGGTCACGCTGGCGGATCGGGGTGCCGAAGAAGCGATGCGCGCCCTGATCGAAAGGCGCTACCCGGCGCACGGCATCCTCGGCGAGGAGTTCGGCATCAAGGCGGGCCGCGGCTACCGCTGGATCCTCGATCCGGTCGACGGCACGCGCGCGTTCATCACCAACTGCTTCCTGTTCGGCACCCTGATCGCGCTCGAGCGCGACGACGGCGCGGGGTTCAAGCCGATCCTTGGCGCGATCGCGCATCCGGCCGCCGGCCTCGCGTTGGTCGGTCACGCGGATGGCACGGTCCTTTATGCAAGCGACGGCACGCAGCGCGCTGCGCACGTGCGGCCCTGCCGCCAGCTCGAGGACGCGACGGTGCTCGCGACCACGCACTGGTCGACTGGCGAGCAGCAGGCGAACACAACGGTCGAGAACGTGATCCGGCGCGCGAAGCTCTATCGAACCTGGGGCGACTGCTTCGGCTATTTCGCGCTGTGCACGGCGGGGGCCGACGCCATGCTGGATCCGACCCTGGCCTACTGGGACGTCGCCGCGATCCTTCCGGTCGTCGAGGGTGCGGGCGGCCGCGTCACCAGCTGGCGCGGCGGCGACCCTCTTGCGGATCCTTCACTGCTTGCGACCGCCGGCCCGCTGCACGACGAGATCCTGCACATCGTGCACGGGAAAGATTGACAGGCCGGCGGCGGAACGCCTGACCCGCTCGCCGCCGCGGGCTCAGAACGGGATGTCGTCGTCCATCTCGGCGATGTTCTGCGCCGGCTTGGCCGGCGGCTTGCTGGCCGACGACCGGGCCGGAGCGGGCTCGTCGACCTCACCGCCGCCCATGCCTTCGCGGGAGCCGAGCATCTGCATGTTCTCGGCCACGATCTCGGTCGTGTACTTCTCGTTGCCGTCCTTGTCGGTCCACTTGCGCGTCCGCAGGCGGCCTTCCACATAGACCGGCCGGCCCTTGCGCAGATATTCGCCTGCGATTTCCGCCAGCCGGCCGAAGAAGACGACCCGGTGCCACTCGGTCTCCTCCTGCTGCTGGCCGGCCGAATCCTTGTAGCGTCGCGTGGTGGCGACCGATACGTTGGTGATGGCCGCACCGTCGGGGCTGTAGCGCGTCTCCGGGTCCCGGCCGAGATTGCCGATCAGAATCACCTTGTTCACCGATGCCATCGCCGTTTCCCCCAAGCCCTCGCTCCGATGCAGCCATCATACCGACTGCGCCGCCGTGCAGGCCTCGACCGGCCGCGCAGCCCGCGCCTTGCGCCGAAGGCACGGCTGGCTTTGCCCGCGCCGGCGCCGCTATAGTGGCGTGTTCTGCTCCGTCTCTGCCAGCACATGGAAGTCATCAAGGTTCGCGGCGCGCGCACGCACAACCTGAAGAACATCGATCTGGATCTTCCGCGCGACCGGCTGATCGTGCTGACCGGACTTTCCGGCTCGGGCAAGAGTTCGCTCGCGTTCGATACGCTGTACGCAGAAGGCCAGCGGCGCTACGTCGAATCGCTGTCGGCATACGCGCGGCAGTTTCTGCAGCTGATGGAAAAGCCCGACGTCGATTCGATCGACGGGCTGAGCCCGGCGATCGCGATCGAACAGAAGTCCGCGTCGCACAACCCCCGCTCCACGGTGGGCACGGTCACCGAGATTCACGACTATCTGCGGCTGCTGTTCGCGCGTATCGGCATGCCGCATTGCCCCGATCATCCGGAGCATCCGCTGACCGTGCAGTCCGTCGCGCAGATGGTGGACAGCGCACTGGCTTTGCCGGCCGACACGCGGCTGGTGGTGCTGGCCCCGATCGTGCGCGAGCGCAAGGGCGAGTTCGAGGAGCTTTTCGACGACCTGCAGACGCAGGGCTTCGTGCGCTTTCGCGTCGACGGCGCGATCATCGAGGCGGACAACCTGCCGCATCTGGCCAAGCACGAGAAACACTCGATCGATGTCGTCGTCGACCGCCTGAAGGTGCGGCCGGAGGCCAAACAGCGGCTGGCCGAATCGTTCGAAACCGCGCTGCGGATCGCAGACGGCCGGGCGCTGCTGCTCGACACGGACAACGGCACCGAAACCGTGTTCTCGAACCGGTTCGCCTGCCCGATCTGTGGCTACTCGCTGGCGGAACTGGAGCCGCGACTGTTCTCGTTCAACAATCCGGTCGGCGCCTGCCCGTCGTGCGATGGGCTTGGAATCGTCGAGTACTTCGACGAACAGCGCGTGGTCGCCCATCCGGAGCTGACACTGGCCAGCGGCGCAATCAAGGGCTGGGACGCGCGCAACCAGTACTACTACCAGATGCTGGCGTCGCTGGCGAAGCACACCAGCACCGACATCGATCCGCCCTGGGAAACCCTGCCGGAAGGGTTCCGGGCGCAGGTGCTGCGCGGCACCGGCGAGGTTACCCTGCCCTTCACTTACACCAACGAGAAGGGCCGCAGGATCGTGCGGCGACACGCGTTCGAGGGCGTGCTGCCGAACATGGAACGGCGCTGGCGCGAAACCGATTCGGCCGCGGTGCGCGAGGAACTGGCCAAATACCGGGCGATGAAACCGTGTCCGGACTGCGAAGGCACGCGACTGAGGCGCGAGGCGCGCTTCGTGTTCGTCGGCGAGGGCAGCCAGCGGCGCGCGATCTTCGAAATCGAGCGCGCGCCGCTGGCGCAGACGCTCGAGTACTTCCGCGCGCTCCAGCTGGCCGGCGCGAAACGCGAGATCGGCACGCGGATCGTGCGCGAGATCGGCGCGCGCCTGCGCTTTCTGAACGATGTGGGGCTCACCTATCTGACGCTCGACCGTGCGGCCGACACCTTGAGCGGCGGCGAATCGCAGCGGATCCGGCTCGCGTCGCAGATCGGCTCCGGCCTGACCGGCGTGATGTACGTGCTGGATGAGCCGTCGATCGGCCTGCACCAGCGTGACAACGAGCGGCTGATCGCCACGCTGAAGCACCTGCGCGATCTGGGCAACACGGTGCTTGTGGTCGAGCACGACGAGGACGCGATCCGCGCCGCCGATCACGTGGTCGACATGGGTCCTGGGGCCGGCGAGCACGGCGGCGAGGTGGTGGCGCAGGGAACACCGCGCGATATCGAGATGGCCGAGGCGTCATTGACCGGCGCGTATCTGGCGCACCGGCGCGCGATCGCGGTGCCCGCCACGCGCGTGCCGCCCGGGTTGAGCTGGCTGAAGCTGGCTGGCGCTCACGGCAACAACCTGAAGCACGTCGATCTCGAACTCCCGGTGGGACTGCTGGTCTGTGTGACCGGCGTGTCCGGCTCGGGCAAGTCGACGCTGATCAACGACACGCTGGCCGCGATCGTCGCGCGGCATCTGTACGGCTCGTCGGCGACAGTGGCGCCCTACGATTCGATCGACGGCCTCGAGCACTTCGACAAGATCGTCACCGTCGATCAAAGTCCGATCGGCCGCACGCCGCGCAGCAATCCGGCGACCTACACGGGCCTGTTCACGCCGATCCGCGATCTGTTCGCCGGCACGCCGACCGCGCGCGAGCGCGGCTACGAGGCGGGACGCTTCAGCTTCAACGTGAAGGGCGGACGCTGCGAAGCCTGCCAGGGCGACGGCCTGATCAAGGTCGAGATGCACTTCCTGCCCGACGTGTACGTGCCGTGCGAAACCTGCCGCGGCCAGCGCTACAACCGCGAGACCCTCGAAGTGCTGTACAAGGGACGCAACATCGCCGAAGTCCTTGACCTGACCGTAGAGCAGGCGGCGGAGTTCTTCGGCGCAGTGCCGGTGCTGGCGAAAAAGCTGCAGACGCTGGCCGATGTGGGACTCGGGTATATCCGCCTCGGACAGAGCGCGACCACGCTGTCGGGCGGTGAGGCGCAGCGCGTGAAGCTGTCGCTCGAACTGTCGAAGCGCGACACTGGCAGGACACTCTTCATCCTGGACGAGCCGACCACCGGACTGCACTTTCACGACATCGAACTTCTGCTGCGCGTGCTGCATCAGCTGCGCGACGCCGGCAACACGGTAGTCGTGATCGAACACAATCTGGACGTGATCAAGACCGCGGACTGGATCATCGATCTGGGACCGGAGGGCGGCGATGGCGGCGGACGCATCGTCGCCAGCGGCAGGCCCGAGGCGATCGCCGCTCATGAGTGCAGCCACACCGGGCGCGTTCTTGCGCGCGTGCTGCCCGCCGCGGTGCCGGGAGTGCAGCGTCGCGCTGCGTGACGCCGGCCGACGAGCAACCGGACTGGCGCGCTATCTGCAGCCGGCGACCGGCTGATCGAGCCGCGGGCGGATCACCGCTGCAACAGGCGTTCTTCCGCGAGCTCGAGCGATTCGGGAACGCCGCGCAGCACGACCACGTCGCCCGCCAGGAGCACCATGTCGTCGCTCGGATCGTCGCCCCGGATCCCGCGCCGCCTGACCGCGGTGACTTCGACTCCGATCGGCTTCAGCCCGAGCGCGCCGAGCGTCTTGCCGACCGCGGCTGCGCCGGCCTCGATCGGCACCGAGTGCAGGCGCGCGTGTGACTCGTCCTCGAACTCCGCCGGGTCGTCGGCACCGTGAAAGTAGCCGCGCAGCAGGTGATAGCGTGAATCGCGCGCCTGGCGTATGCGCCGGACCACGCGCGCCAGTGGGATGCCGAGCAGTACCAGCGCGTGCGAGCCGAGCATCAGGCTGCCCTCGAAGATCTCCGGCACAACCTCGGTCGCGCCGGCTCTGAGCAGGCGATCCAGATCTGCGTCATCCTGGGTTCGCACGATGATCGGCAGGTCGGGCCTCGCCTCGTGCGCAAAGTGGAGCACTTTCAGCGCGGAACTGGTGTTGCTGTAGCTGATCACCAGCGCGGCCGCCCGCATCAGGCCCGCGGCGATCAGCGTCTCACGCCGGGCCGCGTCGCCGTAGACGACCGAATCGCCGGCCGCGGCGGCTTCGCGCACGCGATCCGGGTCGAGGTCGAGCGCGACGTAGCTTATGTCCTCCTGCCCGAGCATCTTGGCGAGGTGCTGGCCGCTGCGGCCAAAGCCGCAGATGATCACGTGGCGCTCGGTTGCCATCGAGCGCGTGGCAACCTGATGCAGCTGGAGCGAGCGCAGCATCCACTCCGAGCTGGCGAGGCGCAGCGCGATGCGGTCGCTGTGCTGAACCAGGAACGGCGCCGCAAGCATCGACAGCAGCATCGCCGCCAGCACGATCTGCCTGATCTCGAACGGCAGGATCGAGCCCGATTCGGACAGCAGAACGAAGCCGAACTCGCCGGCGGCCGCAAGCGCCAGGCCGGTCCGGATCGCCGTGCCCGCGCTGGCACCGAATGCCCGCGCCAGCGCCACGATCAACGCGCACTTGAACGCCGTCGGTATCAGCAGTGCCAGCATTACCCAGCCGATGTTCTCGAGCACGACGCGGACGTTCAGCAACATCCCGATCGTGACGAAAAACAGCCCGAGCAGCATGTCGCGGAACGGCTTGATGTCCTCCGCCACCTGGTGCCGGTACTCGGTCTCGGAAATCAGCATGCCGGCCACGAATGCGCCGAGCGCGAGCGACAGGCCGGCATGCTCGGTCAGCCAGGCCAGGCCCAGCACGAGCAGCAGCAGATTCAACGTGAAAAGCTCGTGCGACTTGCGCCGGGCGACCATGTGCAGCCAGTGACGCAGCAGCCATTGACCGCCGACCAGCAGGATCGCCAGCAGGACGACCGCCTTGACGGCGGCCCACATCAGTTCCGGTCCCAGGCTTTGCGGTTGCGTGGCCAACGCCGGAACCACCACCAAGAGGGGCACCACGGCCAGGTCCTGGAACAGCAGGACGCCGACTATGCGCTTGCCGTGCTCGGTCTCCAGTTCGAGCCGGTCGACGAGCAGCTTGACGAGAATCGCAGTCGACGACATCGAAAGCGTGGCCCCTAGCAGGAAGCTCGCAGCCAGCCCGAGCCCGACATACCGGCCGCCAACCCAGCCGACCAACGAAACGAGCAGGATCGTCGCCGCGACCTGCACAAAGCCGAGGCCGAAGACGATCCGGCGCATGCTCTTCAGCTTCGGCAGCGAAAACTCCAGGCCGATGGAGAACATCAGGAACACGACGCCGAATTCGGCCAGGTAACGCGTGTCGCCCGAATCGGGCACCACGCCGAAGGCGTGCGGCCCGATCAGGATGCCGACCACCAGATAGCCGAGCATGGGCGGCAGATCAAGCAGGCGGAAGATGACTACGCCGGCCACCGAGGCGGCGAGGAGAAACAGCGTCAGTTCGAGCGCGGTGGGCATTGTTCTGGGGCGCGCGTCGGTTCGAGTGGCCGGCCGCGACCGTTGGACGACAGCAATTCTTGTGCCAGCGTTATGGTCGCCAGAGTATCATCGACAGCGACTGTCCTGCTCCAAATGTTCCCCGTTTCCAATGGCGCCTGACGCGCGCTCCCGATCCGGTCCCTCGGCGCTCGACCTGGCGCGCGAGGTCCTCGCAATAGAGTCGCAGGCGGTCGCAGCCATCGCGGACCGGCTGGATGGCGCTTTCCTGAAGGCCGTCGACCTGTTGCTCGCCTGCCGCGGGCGGATCGTCGTGTCCGGCGTCGGCAAGAGCGGGCACGTCGGCCGCAAGATCGCTGCAACGCTGGCGTCGACCGGTTCGCCGGCGCTGTTCGTGCACGCCGCCGAGGCTGCGCACGGCGATCTCGGCATGATCACGCCGGCAGACGTGCTAATCGCCCTTTCCTACTCGGGGGAGACGGCCGAACTGCTGACGGTCGTTCCGCTGGTCAAGCTCGAGGGAACGCCGATGATCGCGGTGACCGGAAATCCGGCATCCACGCTGGCGCGGCATGCCGATGTCCACCTCGACGTCAGGGTCGACAAGGAAGCCTGTCCGTTGAACCTGGCGCCGACGTCGTCGACCACGGCAACGCTGGCGCTGGGTGACGCGCTCGCCATCGCCTGCATGGAGGCGCGCGGGTTCGGACCGGCCGATTTCGCACGCTCGCATCCGGGTGGGGCGCTGGGCCGGCGCCTGCTGACGCGCGTGGCCGACATCATGCGCACCGGCGACGCGGTTCCGACCGTGGCCGTCGATGCCAGCGTCCTCGCCGCCGTGGCGGAAATCGGCCGCAAGCGTCTGGGCATGACCGCCGTGCTCGAGCGCGACGGACGCCTGGCCGGCATCTTCACGGAGGGCGACCTGCGGCGGCTGATCGAGCGCGTCGGCGACGTGCGGACATTGCGGGTCGCTGACGTGATGACGCGCAATCCCCTGACCGTGCCGTCCGCGATGCTGGCGGCCGAGGCGGCCCGCATCCTCGATGCGAGCCTGAAGAACCAGCTGCTCGTGATCGACGACGGCAAGCTGGTCGGCGCCCTGCACATGCACGACCTGACTGCGGCCAAGGTGCTTTGATGGGAACCGATGCCGAAGTCCGTGCCGCGCAGGTGCGCCTGGTGATCCTCGATGTCGACGGGGTCATGACGGACGGAAGGCTGCACTTCGGGCCCCAGGGCGAAGCGCTGAAAGTGTTTGACGTGCGCGATGGATTGGGAGTGAAGTTGCTGCGCGAAGCGGGGATCACCGTGGCGATCCTTTCCTCGCGGCGCTCCGAGATCGTCGATGCACGCGCGCGCGAACTGGGCATCACGCATGTGATCCAGGGCGAAGCCGACAAGCACGCCGGATTCGAGCGCCTGCTGAGCGCGACCGGCACCACGCCGGCGCAGTGTGCGTTCATGGGTGACGACTGGCCCGACCTGAAGGTGCTGGCACGCGTCGGCCTGGCCGCGGCCGTCGCCGACGCGGCGCCGGAGGTACGGCGCGTCGCACACTGGCAGGCGCCGGCTGCCGGCGGACGCGGCGCAGTGCGGCAGCTGGCCGAATTCATACTGCGCGCGCAGGGCAGGTTCGACGCCGCGCTGGCGCGGCATTCCTTGGAGACGGCCGGTGCGTGATCGGATCACGATGATCATCGCGATCCTGCTGCTGGCGGTGGTGACCGCAACCAGCTACTGGTACTCGCGCGTGATGCGCCAGCCGGAAGCTGCCCAGCCGCCGCGGCCCGGCACGCCTGACGTGGTGGTCGACCGCCTCGTCCTGACGCAATTCGACGAGCAGGGACGCGCACGAAACAAGCTGTTCGGACAGCAGCTGCGGCACTTCCCGGACAACGACGACATCGAGGTCACGGCACCGAGGCTGGTCAGCCTGCGGCCAGATCAGCCGCGCGTGGCAGCCAGCGCGCGCACGGCGCGCGTGGTGGATGCCGGCGAGCGCGTGCAACTGAACGGCGACGTGGTGATCACGCGCTCGGCGTTCGACGGGGAGCCGGAGATGAGGCTGACGACCGACTATCTGCTGGCGCTGCCGGACGAGGATCGCTATCGCACCGATCGCCCGGTCAAGGTCACTCGCGGCGCATCGATGATCACCGCCAACAGCATGGACTTCGACAACATCGCCCGCACGGTGGTGATGGTCGGCGCAGTGCACACTTTGATCGAGCCGCGGCCGAGCGGGCGGCACTGACGATGGGCGCACGCATCCTTCGCATCCTCCTACTCGTCGTCGTAGTCGCATCCTCGCCGGTGCTGGCCGAGCGCGCCGACCGGGACAAGCCGACCCAGATCGACGCCGACCGCGTCACGGCCGAAGAACTGAAGCAGGTCGTCGTCTATACCGGCAAGGTCGTGCTCACCAAGGGGACGCTGCGCATCACCGGCGACCGGCTCGAACTGCGTGAGGATCCGGAGGGCTACCAGTATGCGACGGTCACCGCGCCCCCGGGCGGGCTGGCGACGTTTCGCCAGCGACGCGATCCGACACGGCCTGGCATCGAGGAGTACATCGAGGCCTCCGCCGACCGTCTCGAATACAACGGCCGGACAGAGACGATCAAGCTGACGGGCCATGCGCAGATCAGGCGCATCGAGGACGGTCAACCACGCGACGAATTCAGTGGCGGTGTGATCACCTACAACATGCGCGACTCGAGCTACAGCGGCGAGGGCGGCACCACGGAAGGCGGTCGCACGCGAACCATCATCGCGCCGCGGTCCCCGGCAACATCATCGACACCGGCGCCTGGCGTGCCGCTCGAACCCGCGCGCCGCCTCGATCCGGAACGCAGACCGTGAACGCCCCGGAAACGTCGACGGCGGCTGCCCCTCCCCGCGCATCGCATACAGGCGGCCGACTCGTCGTCGAGCACCTCCGCAAGCAATACGGTGCGCGCGTCGTCGTCAAGGATGTCTCGCTCACCGTCGAGGCGGGCGAAGTCGTCGGCCTGCTCGGCCCCAATGGCGCCGGCAAGACAACGTGCTTCTACATGGTGGTCGGGCTGGTGCCGCGCGACGGCGGCACGATCACCCTCGACGGGACGTCGATTGCGCACCTTCCGATCCATCGCCGTGCCCGCCTCGGCCTGTCTTACTTGCCGCAGGAGGCATCGGTGTTCCGCCGCCTGACGGTGGAGGAGAACGTTCGCGCCGTGCTCGAACTGCAGGTCGACGAGGCGCGCAGGGCGTTCCCGCCGGCGCGTGTACGGGAAGAGCTCGATGCGCTGCTCGATGAACTGCAGATCGCGCACCTGCGCACGAACACCGCGCAGAGCCTTTCCGGCGGCGAGCGACGCCGAGTCGAGATCGCACGCGCGCTGGCGGCACGGCCGCGCTTCATCCTGCTGGACGAGCCGTTCGCCGGCATCGACCCGATTGCGGTAATCGAAATTCAGCGCATCGTGCGGTTTCTCAAGGATCGCGGCATCGGCGTGCTGATCACCGACCACAACGTGCGTGAAACGCTCGGCATCTGCGACCACGCCTACATCATCAACGAGGGACAAGTGCTGGCGGCAGGCGCGCCGCACGAGATCGTCGAGAACGATTCGGTTCGCCGCGTCTACCTCGGCGAGCACTTCAGGATGTGACAGGCGGGACGACGATGAAGCCGAGCCTGCAACTGAAGCTCAGCCAGCACCTCGCGCTGACGCCTCAGCTGCAGCAGTCGATCCGGCTGCTGCAACTGTCGACGATCGAACTGAATCACGAGATCGAACAGGCCATTGCGGACAACCCGCTGCTCGAGCGGGAGGACGACCCGCTGGCGACGTCGATGCGGATCGCCTCCGATGGCGCGATCATCGAGCGACCTGCAATCGGCGAACCGGGCGAACCGGCGTCCGAGACGCAGACGACCGAAGCCAACGGCGGCGAACACGCCGGAAGCGAGACTGGCCCCGAGGACTGGGGCACGTCATCGACGACAGGCGCCCGGGATGACGAGGACGCGGGACCGATTTCCTGGGCGATGACACGTCCATCGCTCGCACAGCATCTTGGCGGTCAACTGGCGACAACCCAGGTTTCGCCGCGCGATCGCGTACTCGTCGGACTGCTGATCGAAGCACTCGATGAGAACGGTTACCTGACGTCGACGCTCGACGAGGTGCTCCAGATGTGTCCGCCCGAGGCCGGCGTCGAACTCGACGACCTGACCGCGGCGCTCAGGCTATTGCAGAGCTTCGACCCGCCGGGCGTGGCAGCCCGGACGCTCGCCGAGTGCCTGCTGCTTCAGCTCGAAAATCTTGGCAGACACGCCGTGCCGCCTTGTTCCGAGCAGGTGCTGACCTACGCCAAAGCGATAGTTAGTGAACACTTGCCCTTGCTGGCCAGTCGAGACTACGCGAAGCTGCGGCGATTGCTCGGGGCAAGCGAAGAGGATCTGCGTACCGCGCATCAGGTGATTCGTGGACTCAATCCGCATCCGGGCGTAGGCTTTGGAGCAGAGACGATCGATTACGTGGTGCCGGACATCTTCGTCCGGCGCGTCAAGGGTCGATGGGTCGCGCAGCTGAATCCGGACATCATGCCGCGGCTGCGGGTCAATCAGCTCTTCGCATCGATCGTCAAACGCGATAGAGGCAAGGAAGGACAGGCTCCTTGGTCCGCTCGGCTGCAGGAAGCGCGCTGGTTGATCCGGAACATCCAGCAGCGGTTCGACACCATCCTGCGCGTCGCCCAGGCGATCGTCGACCGCCAGCACAATTTCTTCACCCACGGCGCGATTGCCATGCGGCCCCTTGTGCTGCGCGAGATCGCCAACACCGTGAACCTGCACGAATCGACCGTCTCGCGCGTCACGGCCAGCAAGTACATGGCCACGCCGTTCGGCGTGTACGAGCTGAAGTACTTCTTCGGGAGCCACGTGGCGACCGAAACCGGTGGCGCGGCATCGTCGACCGCGATCCGCGCGTTGATAAAACAACTGATAGGAGCAGAAGACACGAAGGATCCGCTGTCAGACAACCGAATCGCGGAACTGCTGGGTGAACAGGGTTTCGTGGTCGCGCGGCGCACCGTCGCGAAGTACCGCGAGGCTTTGAAGATTCCCCCGGTGGCGATGCGAAAAGCTCTTTAGGGACGCCGGTGCCTTCTGGCGCCGGTGTCAATCCGTCAACCCAGCCGGCTTGTCCGTCAACTTTGCCGGCTCCAGCGTAAGGGTGCTGCATGAACCTCATCATCCACGGTCACCACGTCGAAGTGACTCCGGCACTGCGCGGCTACGTCGAGGGCAAGATGGAGCGGATCCGGCGCCATTTCGATCATCTGATCGAGGCGGACGTCCTGCTATCCGTTGAGGACAAGCTCAGGCACCGTGCCGAGATCACCTTGCGCGTGCGCGGAAGCAGCATGCACGCGGAGGCCACGGACGGTGACATGTACGCGGCGATCGACGGCCTGATGGACAAGCTTGACCGCCAGGTTCTGCGGCACAAGGACCGGGTTCGAAACCACGTGCGCGAGCCGCTCAAGCATCAGGCGGCACAACAGCAACAGTAGCCGACGGCCTGCCTAGGAAATGGACCGAGGCCCGCAGAACCGGGCCTCGGTCGTTTCCGGACCCGCGGGTACGGCGCCGGCATCGGCTGTTGCAGCACTGCGACAGCGCCGGCTGGGCGACGAGCCTTCATCTTGCGCAGGCGCCACGTGGCGGCACGCCTATACTGAAAGCTCTTCTTTGGAATCAAAACTGACTGCAGACAGGATCAAGAAACGGCAAGCGCGACGCGTCCGCTCAACCATCCGCAACCCGGTGCTTCGCCGTGCGCGGGTGAACAGCAATCGATCCGTCGGCGCTTTCGATTGACCTCCAACGGGCCTTCAGCGCGATGTTCGACCGTGGCCCACTCCGCCCTCTGCATTCGGCGCCAATCGCGAAATGAACCTGATCTCCCGCTTGCTGCCACCGAATAACGTTCTCCTCGGACTGGCGGCGTCGAGCAAGAAGCGCGTCTTCGAGCAGGCCGGATTGCTGTTCGAAAACAACCATGGCATCGCCCGCGCGACCGTGTTCGACAGCCTGTTTGCCCGCGAACGGCTGGGGTCGACCGCACTTGGGCAGGGAGTCGCGATTCCCCATGGGCGCATCAAGGGGCTCAAGGAGGCCATCGCCGCCTTCGTCCGCCTCGAAGAGCCGGTCCCGTTCGATGCTCCGGACGGCCGGCCGGTGCAACTGCTGTTCTTCCTGCTCGTACCGGAACAGGCCACGCAGCAGCACCTCGACATCCTGTCCGAACTGGCGCAGATGCTGTCCGACAAGTCGTTTCGCGAAAGCCTGATGTCCGCCGCCGACGCGCCAGCCGTGCACGCAATGCTGGCGACCTGGGAGCCCGTGCGCCCTGCCGCCTGACGCCACCGGCGGCAGCACGTCGGCTAAGCTTCTCGCATGCCGACATTGCAATCACTCTTCGAAGAAAACGTCGACAGCCTGAAGCTGCGCTGGATCGCGGGACGCAAGGGCGGCGAAAGGAAGTTCCAGGGCAGCGGCGCACTCGATGTCCCGGCGGCGGACCTCGTCGGTCACCTGAACCTGATCCACCCGAACCGGCTGCACGTGCTGGGCGCCCCGGAAGTCCAGTACGTGGCGCGGATGGACAGCGTCAGGCGCGCTCACTATGCGGATGACCTCGTGTCCAGCGGTGCGCTGGGCATGATCGTGGCGGAGGACCTGGCGCTGCCTGCCGACATGGAGGCAGCCGCCGAGCGTGCCGGACTCGCGGTGTTCGCCTCGCCGCTGCCAGCCGCGAACTTGATCGACCTGCTGCGGATCTACCTGGGCAAATCGATGGCTGCCCATTGCACGATGCACGGCGTCTTCATGGACGTGCTCGGCATGGGCGTGCTGATCTCCGGGGAATCGGGCGTCGGCAAGAGCGAACTCGGGCTGGAGCTGATCAGCCGCGGCCACGGCCTGGTCGCCGACGACGTGGTCGACTTCGCCCGCGTCGCGCCCGACACGATCGATGGGCGGTGTCCGTCGCTGCTCGCCAACCTGCTCGAAGTCCGCGGCCTCGGCCTGCTGGACATCAAGTCGATCTTCGGCGAGACGGCGGTCAGGCGGAAGATGAAGCTGCGCCTGATCGTCGAACTCCGCCGTCGGGCCGCGGCCGAAATGATGGAACGGCTTCCCCTGGCCGGCACGACCGAGGAGGTTCTGGGCCTGCCGATCCACAAGGTCGTCATACCGGTGGCCGCCGGCCGCAACCTGGCGGTCCTGCTCGAAGCCGCGGTGCGCAACACGATCCTGAAACTCCGCGGCATCGACACGATGGCGGATTTTCTGGAGCGCCAGCGGCAGGCAATGGACGACGTCTAGGCGCGTCCCTCCCCCGGCGTCAACGGCGCCTGCGGCGAGGACGTTAAAGTCCGGCTGCACCGAAGTTCACTTCGGTGCAGCAAGCCAACCAACTGTCGGAGGAGAAGCAAAATGCTGAAGCAAGCCCTGATCGCGGCGTGTCTGCTGCTGCCCGTGGCCACGATGGCTGCGGAAGAGAAGAAGATGACGCCGCAACAGCAGAAGATGTCCGCCTGCAACAAGGAGGCGGGAGACAAGAAGCTCGAAGGAGACGCGCGCAAGAAGTTCATGTCGGAATGCCTGTCGGCGAAGCCGGCGGCGAAGACGACGCAACAGGACAAGATGAAGGCCTGCAACAAGGACGCGAGCGCGAAAAGCCTGAAGGGGGATGAGCGCAAGAAATTCATGTCCGAGTGCCTGAAGGGCTGATCGCCGGGCACACTGGCGGCACGCAGGGGCGCAGCGATGCTGCGCCCCTTTTTCATTCCGACGCCGGGCATCGTGCAACAATGCCTCCATGCGCGTCGTACTGGTTACCGGAATGTCAGGGTCCGGCAAATCGGTCGCAATCCGCCTGCTGGAGGATGTGGGGTACTACTGCGTCGACAATCTGCCGTCGCGCTTTCTCGGCCAGCTTTGTGCGTATCTGAAAGAGACCGGGCACGGCGAGGTTGCGGTGTCGGTCGACGCCCGCACAGAGCTTTCTCTCGCGCAGCTGCCCGCCGTGATCGAAGACCTGCGCGGCGCCAGCCATGACGTGCGGGTCCTCTTCTTGACCGCGTCCACCGATGCCCTGGTGCAGCGGTACTCCGAAAGCCGGCGCCGGCATCCGCTGTCGGAGCGGCTGGCGCTGGGTACGGACGGTCTGGAGCCGACCCTGACCGAATGCATCGAGGCCGAGCGCGATCTTCTGGCGCCATTGCACCAGATCGGCCACCTGATCGACACGAGCTCCCTGCAGGCGAACACGCTGCGCAACTGGGTGCGGCAGTTCGCCGACAGCCCGCGCGCCACGCTGACCCTGACCTTCGAGTCTTTCGCCTACAAGAACGGGATTCCCGTCGATGCGGACCTGGTGTTCGACGTTCGCAACCTGCCCAATCCCTTCTACGACCCGCAGCTGAAGCCGCTGACCGGGCTCGACGAGCCGGTCATCGCCTTCCTTTCGGCGTCCAGGCGGGTCGGCGAGATGACGGAGGACATCGCGCGTTTCCTGGAGCGGTGGCTGCCGGGTTACATGCAGGACACGCGCCACTACGTGACCGTGGCGATCGGCTGCACCGGCGGCCAGCATCGATCGGTCTACGTCGTCGAACAGCTCGTCAAGAGATTTGCCGGGCAGGCGCGCGTGCTGGCGCGTCACCGCGCAATCGCGCGGCACTGACCCTGCGCCGCGCGGCGGGCGCCGATGAAGCTGCCACTGTTTCCGTTGAACGCCGTGCTGTTTCCAGAGGGCGTCCTGCCGCTGCGCGTGTTCGAGGCGCGCTACATGGACATGGTGCGCGACTGCCTGCAGAGCTCGTCGAGCTTCGGCGTCTGCCTGATCACGAGCGGCCGGGAGACCGGCAAGCCGGCGCAGTGCGAGACCACCGGGTGCATGGCCTCGATCGCCGCCTGGGACATGCAGCAACTGGGCGTGCTTCACATTCGCACCGTCGGAACCCGGAGATTCCGCGTGCTGCACGCGGCCCCGCAGGCCAACGGACTTCTCGTCGGCGACGTCGACGAAATCGAACCCGATGTCGACGCTCCGCTGGCACCCGAGCACCAGCCGTGCGCGGCGCTGCTCGCCCGCATCATCGACGACCTCGACGCGCAGCGCGAGGCGGCTCGGCGCGCCAGCCCGGGCAATGCCGACGCCCTGGCGAGCAGCCCGATCGAACGCCCGTATCGGATGGAGTCCACCGTCTGGGTCGGCAATCGCCTGTGCGAGGTGCTGCCGGTTTCGCTGCGCGCGAAGCAGAAGCTGATGGAGCTCGAGGACGCCAAGGCCCGGCTCGACATCGTGCTGCGCTTCCTGCGGCAGCACGCGGTCGTTCAGTGAGCCGGCACTGCGTCGGCGGCGGGCGCGACGCACATCACTTCGAGCAGCAGGGTCCGCATCGGCGCCGGCAGCGCCGCGCCTTCGATGGCATCGGCCGCCAGCCATTGCATCCGCGGCTCCATGGCGATCGGCAGCGGCTTCTCGATCCGTGCGAGATGCGGCGTGAACTGCAGCGTGAAATGAGTGAAAGCGTGCCGACGCGTGGGCAGAGGCCGCGCGCGCGCCGCCGGCGCGAGTGCCGTCAGCGTCTGCGCCATCTCTTCGAGGCGGTCGAATTGCGGCAGCGACAGCAGTCCGCCCCAGATCCCGGCGCCGGGCCGCTGTTCGAGCAGCACTCGATCTTCATGCACGAGCAGCAGCAGATGCGCGAAGCGCAGCCGCGGTGCTCTTCTGGGTCGTGCCGCCGGCAGCTCGTCCACGCGGCCGGCACGCAGGGCGACACAGGTGGACCGCACCGGACAGTCATCGCAGCGCGGCGCGGACCGGACACACACTGTGGCGCCGAGATCCATCAGGCCCTGCGTATAGGCCGGCATCGCGTCCGCATCCGGCAGCAGTGACTCCGCGCGTGCCCACAGCAATCGCTCGAGCGCCGCTCGCCGGGGATCGCCTTGCACGCCGAACTGGCGCGTCAGCACGCGCTTGACGTTGCCGTCGAGAATTGCCGCGCGTTCGTCGAAGCAGAACGCGGCGATCGCCGCGGCGGTGGAACGTCCGATGCCTGGAAGGTCTGCGAGTTTTCCGGCGCTGCGCGGAAACGCACCGCCATGCTGCGCGACCACCTGTCGCGCGCACGCATGCAGGTTGCGCGCCCGTGCGTAGTAACCGAGCCCGGCCCACAGTCGCATCACCTCGCCTGAATCCGCGTGCGCCAGCGAAACCACGTCGGGGAAGCGCTCGACGAAGCGCAGGTAGTACGGCACCACGGTCGCAACCTGCGTCTGCTGCAGCATGATCTCCGACAACCACACGCGATATGGATCGCGCACGCCTTGCCAGGGCAGATCGCGCCGCCCCATCGCACGCTGCCATGCGACGATGCGCGAGGCGAACGTGCGCATCAGATCTCGATGCGCAAATAGGCCGGTTCGTTCGGATCCGCGCGGCGTTCACGTGGCCGCGCTTCTGCCGCGGCCGCTGCAGCCGGCGCCGGCGGCGGCGGCGCGCTGACGCCCCGCACCCGGGCCAGCATCGCGCGCAGTCCTTCGAGCTTGTGCTGCACCTGCTCGAGCGCCGACTCGAGGTCGCCGATGCGATCGTCGAGCGATTCCTGCGCACTGCGAATGCGTTCGACCGATTCCGCGCGCTTCTTCAGTTGTGCCCGCTGCTCGCGCACCTGCGCTTCGATCGGCGGCAGCAGCGAGCGGATCCAGGCTTCGGTGTCGCGCTCGGCAGCGGAAAAGACTTCGCGCGTCCGCGCCACCACGGTATCGAAGAATCGCTCGATCAGCGACCACTTGTCTCGCGTCAGCACGACGAAGGCGCCGAAGTGCGAACGCCCGGCGCGCTCCACCTGCTCCAGCTCGCCGCGATACTTGTCGAGCGAGAACGACATCGGCGGCGGCAGGCTCCACCCGAGCTCGGCGGCGAACTTCTGCTGCACCCCGATCACCATCTTCTCGATCTCGCCCAGCTTCAGTCCTGCCTCGCGCAGGTGACCGTTCAGTTGCGCGAAGTATTCCCTGATCGACGAGTAGAACTGGGGCGTCAGGCGGACGCTGCGCATGCGCGCACGCGTGCTCTCGAGCGTCTGGCGCAGCGTCGCGTGTGAAAGCGGCGCGGTCGCCTGCTCGGACAGTCGCGCCAGCACGACCCGGGTGGCGACGATCTTGCGCACGTTCTCCTCGAATTCGCGGCTCTCGGCCTGCGCGCGCAGCGACATGCGCTCGATCGAGCTCTGATTCTTTCCCTGCAAGGCACGCAGCTCGTACAGCTGCTCGATCACGCCGCGCTCGCGCGCGGCGAGCGCCTGCCGCACCTCCTCGGCGACGCGGTCGACCACCGCCAGCGTCTGCGAGCCGACAATGCCCTGCTTGGCGGGAACCAGCAGTTCGACCAGCGCCGACTCGAGCCTGGGCAGCCGGCTCGCGGCGAGCAGCCGGTCGTCCTGCGTCACTTTCGCCACCAGGCCCTTCTGTGCCGAGACCGGGAACACCCGGGCCGAGTCGAGGCCGAGCGTGCGCCCGACCAGACCCACCTGGCGATCGACTTCGCCGTCGATTTCGTGCGCGGTCTTCAGACCGTCCCACAAGCCGTCGATCTTGTTCAGCACCGCGATGTGATTGCCGGCGGCGCCCGTGTCGTGCACCACTTGGCGCCACACCTCGAGATCGCTCTTCGTCACGCCGGTGTCGGCCGCCAGCACGAACAGCACCGCATGCGCGCTCGGCACCAGCGACAGCGTGAGCTCGGGTTCGGCGCCGATCGCGTTCAGCCCGGGCGTGTCGAGGATCACGAGTCCGCGCTTCAGCAGCGGGTGCGGAAAGTTGATGATCGCGTGCCGCCAGCGCGAGATCTCGATCGTGCCGTCCGCAGCGACCACGCTCTTCTGGTCCGGATCAGCCGGGTCATACAGGCCGTACAACAGAGCTTCCTGCACCGACACGCGCACGGTATCGGCGACCAGCTTGAACGCCTCGAGCATGCCCTCCGGCGCGTCGACGTCGACCGGGAAGACGCGCCATTCGCCGCCTGCCTTCTTGAAGTCGGACATCGTGCCCTGCCGCGCACGCGTTTCGATCGGCAGCGCACGGATGCACGGCGGCAGCGATTCGTCGTACATCAGCTCGGTCGGGCACATCGTCGTGCGCCCGGCCGATGACGGCAGGATGCGGCGGCCGTAGTCGGCGAAGAAAATGGCGTTGATCAGCTCGGACTTGCCGCGCGAGAACTCGGCGACGAAAGCGATCACCAGCTTGTCCTCGGCCAGCCGATCCAGTCCGAGCGCGAGGCGGCGCGCCGCGTCGTGGTCGAGCAACTGGTTGTCCTGCAGCCAGGCGCGCAGCTGGGTGACACCGTGCGCGAGAGATTCACGCCATGCGCCGTATTCCTGGAAGCTGCTCGCGAGTTGGGGCATCGGTGGAAGCGCTCGTGGCGCAGGGTCGCGATTCAATCTAGCACAGCGCTTTTCCGGCGCGCCCCATTCGACCGGATGAGGCGACCGGATTAGCGTGGCTGCGCCTTTGTCTGGCAGCGCGGGCAGAAATACGTGGCACGCTGGCCCTGCACGAGACGCCGGACCGTCGTGCCGCACACCCGGCAGGGTCGGCCGGCGCGCCCATAAACGAACGCCTCGAGCATGAAGTACCCCTCATTGCCGTCCGCGCCGACGAAGTCCCGCAGCGTGCTGCCCCCTACCGCGATCGCCTCGGACAAGACTGCCCGCACCGCGGCCACGAGCCGCGCACACCGCTGGCGCGACAGCCGCAAGGCCGGCAACCTCGGATCGATGCCGGCGCGGAACAGGCTCTCGGACGCGTAGATGTTGCCGACGCCAACCACGATCTCGCCCGCAAGCAGAACCTGCTTGATCGCCGCCCGCTTTCCCCGCGTATGGCGGTGAACGTGGGCCGCGTCGAAACGCGGATCGAAGGGTTCCGGTCCCAGGTGCGCCAGCAGCGGATGGCGCTCGACATCGCCCATACGCGCCGGATGCCACAGGACGGCACCAAATCGCCGCGGATCGGTAAGCCGGATCACGCGGCTTCGTCGTCCAACAAGGACGATGTCGACATGGTCATGCGTCCCGGCCGCCGGCACGGTACCGAGCAGGACACGCCACGAACCCGACATCCCGAGGTGCGAGATCAGCGTTCCGTGCGCAAAGCGCCAAAGAAGATACTTGCCGCGCCGATCGAGCCGCTCGATCCGCCTGCCCTTCAGGACCTCCGTCAGACTCGCGGGCACCGGCCAGCGCAGGCGCCGCTCGCGCAGCACGACTTCGCGCACGCGCTCGCCCTCGACGAACGGCGCGAGCGCCCGCCGGGTGACTTCGACCTCAGGCAACTCCGGCATGGTTGACGCGTCTAAGATTTCACTCGTTGGCCGGAACGACGCAACGAGCCCGCTGTAATTTGATCGCCTTTCACCTTGAGTCTGCTGATGCCTTCTACCGTGATGAATCGGGCCGTGCGAATGTTCGTGAGCCTGCCAGTGTTGCTGGTCGGCGCGATTGTAGGTTGCTCGTCCGTGGCGCAGCCCCCGACGACGACGCGCGACGCGCGCGCCTCCGATGCGGCCACCCCGGCCGCCGATGCGCTGCCAAACGTCGACCTTACCGGACCGCTGCTGTACCAGATCATGGCGGCGGAGGTCGCCCTGCAGCGGGGCGAGGCCGGAGCCGCTTTCGCGACGTACATGAGCGTGGCGCGCCAGACGC
>JBLMYK010000007.1:0-9130 GCA_050258235.1 Gemmatimonadota bacterium
TCGCCCCGGCTCGCGAGTGGGTGCTGCAGCCGGGAGATGCGCTCTACCTTCCGCCTGGCGTGGCGCACGAAGGCGTGGCGATCGGCGAGTGCATCACGTGCTCGGTTGGTTTTCGAGCGCCACGCTGGCAAGACCTGGTGACGCCGTGGCACGCGTGGCTGGAGGAAACGACGCGCCTGTCCGGCAGCTACGCGGATCGCGGGCTGCGGCCGACGCGGACACCCGCGCGCCTGCCGCCGGCGATGGTCGACGCCGCGTTCGGCGCGCTGGCACGCAGGCGGCCAAGCCGCAGCGATGCCGAGGCCATGCTGCTGCGCGAGCTGTCCGAGCCGAAGCCGACCGTCGTTTTCGAAGTGCCGGTGCGCGCGATTTCGCAGAAACTATTCCGGGCCAGGGCCGCGCGGCGGGGAATCGTCCTGGACTTGCGTACGCGCCTCCTGTATTCGGGGCGCCGTGCGGCAATCAACGGTGAACTGCTGCCGGGGTCGCTGCCCGCGCCCCTGCGACGCCTCGCGGACCATCGCCTGATCGTGGGTTCGCAGGCCGCGCATCTTGTCGAAACCCAGTGCGGACTCCTGTACGAGTGGTATGTTGCCGGTTGGGTGCATGTCCTGCGCGTTTGAACGATCCGATGCCCGATCTTGATTCCGCTGCGGAAGTTCCGGCCCGCGAATCCGGCACCCCGGTGAAGATGCTGGTCGGTTCACGTGCCGACCTGGATTCGGCGGTGCTGATGCTCCTGGGTGCAGCGCGCCGGACCGTACGCTGCGCGTCTTCGGATCTGTCGGTCTTCGGCCTGGCCGGCCGCGCCGGGACCGATCTGATGCGGGCGTTACTTCTCGCCAATCCTGCCAACACCGTCCGGTTGCTGGTCGACGACCTTTCGTGGATCGAGACGCATGCCGCGCGCATCAAGCTGTTGCAACGAGACTTCGCACACGCGCTGCAGATACGCATTGCGGATCGGGAGGACCCGGTGGGCACCGATCGCGTCCTGATCGGCGACGATCGTCACGCGTTGCAGCTGCGCGATGCGCCCGTCGTCCACGGCGAGCTTTGGCTGCACCACGCCGCCTTCGTGCAGCCGGTTCTCACGGGCTTCGATCGGCGCTGGGATCGCGCCGCGCATAACGTCGCCGTCGACCCTCTCGGACTGTAGGTTGCCTGCGACAGTCGGCCCCCGGAAGTCGGTCGGGCCCGGGCGCGCGAGTATACTTGCGGGTTGGGTAGATCATCATGAATGCAGGCTCCGTTAAAAATGGGCCGCATTGAGGCAGTGTGTGATCGACTCGTCGCGATCAACTTTTTTCAACCCGTGAGGTCATAGGAATGAACAAGGCTCTTTTAGCTGCATCTCTGGCGGTGGCGATCCTCGCCGCCTGTGGCAAACAAGCTCCGGCACCCGCACCGGCCCCCGCGCCAGCGCCGGCCGCCGCGCCAGCACCCGCTCCGGCTCCGGAAGCGAAGAAAGAGGAAGCCGCCCCGGCGCCCGCGCCCGAGGCCAAGAAGGAAGAGGCCAAGCCGGAAGAGGCGAAGAAAGAAGAAGCGAAGAAGTAACTCTGCTTCGTGCTTAAACAAAGGGCCGGTCAAACCGGCCCTTTGCTTTTCCGATTCCTGAATTACACCTCGAACCAGGGCAATCCCAGGTCCTGACAGGCGACATGGATGTCCGCCTGCCCACAGGCCGCTGCCGTCGCCAGCGCCTGCCGCGCGAGTTCGGGACGATTGTTGTGCCGACTCAGGTGTGCCGCGCCGATGAAGTGCAGGCGCGAACGATCGACGCCTGCCAACAACTCGGCTGCCTGGACATTGGAAAGGTGGCCGCGATCGCCGGCAATGCGCTTCTTCAGGAACGGCGGATAGTCGCCCCCAGCCAGCATTTCGGCATCGTGATTGCACTCGAGCAACAGTGCATCCAGTCCGTCGAGCATCCGCGCAATGGCCGGAACCGGGCAGCCGATATCAGTCAGCAACCCCAGGCGACGATCCCCGTCCGAGAACACGAATTGCAGCGGCTCGGCCGCGTCATGCGGCACTTCATACGGCGCGACGGATACATCGCCGATCCGGACCGACTCTTCGGCTCTCAGGCGATGCACGTCGGCAGCGCCGAAAATTCCGGCGGCGCGCGCCGTCCCGCCGGACGCAAAGACGGCAATGCGGCGCCTCCGCATCAACGCAGGCACGCCGCCAATGTGATCGGAATGCTCGTGCGTGATCACCACGGCATCGAGATCGTCGGTCGACAACTGCACGCGCGCCAGCCGTCGTGCCAGTTCGCGCGGACCGAATCCGTTGTCGACCAGGACGCGCGTGACGGTCAATCCCTCCCGCGCTTCGACGACCAGCGCATTGCCTTCGCTGCCGGAGCCGAGACTGCAGAACCTCAGCACGCGGTCACTTCAGCTGCTCGTTGATCTGTCCAAGGATCTTCTGCGCGGTTGCGCCGGTGTCGGGCTTGCCGTCCTTGTCGAGCACGGTGACCGCGCTCGCCTGGCCCGAGGAGGCGACCATCACCCGAAATTGCTGCGCATCGACTTTGGGTTCGCGCCCGAACATGCGGGAAAAGAAACCCTGGCTTTCGCGCTGCTTCGCTTCGACCTCCGGATCGAGGTAGCGGACGAAGTAGGTGCCCTTTGTCCGGTCTCGATCTTCAACGGTGAATCCGCCGCGGTCGAGCGCGAGGCCAACGCGCCGCCAGGCGCGATCGAACGGCTCGTTGATATCGACCCGTTGCGCCCGTCCGTCGCTGCCGCGCACGAGGCGACCGATCTCGGGAGTCGTCGTCGCCGCTGCCGTTGGGGCGGCTGCCGCGGCGCCGGGCGCCGCGGCGGTCGCCGGCGGCGGCGCAAACCGCAACGCCAGACGCTGCAGCATTTCTGCCTCGAGTTCGGGATCGGCCGGACGCGGCTGCCAGACGGTCCGGTCCTTCTGCGGACTCGTGTAGACCTCGACCATGCCGCGGTGACTGATGTAGATCTCGGCAGTGTTCTTCGACGTGCGTTCGATGCGCGTGCGGAACTTGTCCTGCTCGCCGGTCGAGTACAGCCCGTCGAACACGCGGCCGATGGTGCGCCGGATGATGTCCTGCGGCAGCTTGGCTCGGTTCTCCGCCCAGTTGGTCTCGATGACGCCCGCGGCCGGGTCCTCGCTCGCGATCGAAAGGCCGACACTCGGCCAGAATTCCTTGACCACCGTGAACGCCTGTTCAGGAGTCACATCGACCGCAAGCCAGCGCTCCGATCCGTCGCGCTCGATCCGTGCGCGTGGGTTGACCGGCACGACCGTCTGCGTTGCAGCCGCGCCCGGGCGCGTAGCGGCACCTGCACTTGCACTGGCCACGCCAGGACGATCCGGAACGGCATAGCGGTCGTCGCGGGGAATCTGCGACAGATCCGGCGGAACATCGAGCGGCTTCGCCGTTGCAACGGACTTGTATTCGATCTTGTCCGTCGACAGGCCGATCGAACTGCAGCCGGCGACGACTGCCACCAGCACGAGAATCCCCGCACGGCGCGCAGCCCGCATCAAATTGACCATCCAACGTCTCCCTGAAACATCCAAGTCAGGCGATGCCTGCTTCCCTTAGCGCCGCCGCGACGATCGGCTGATTGGCTGCCGAAAGCGGTACCAGCGGCAGGCGTACCGCCGCGCTGATTCGTCCCATGCTGGACAGCGCCCACTTGACCGGCCCCGGATTGGCTTCGACGAACAGCTTCGAATGCAGCGGAAAGAGCCGGTTGTTGAGCTCGCGGGCCGTTGCGAGATCAGCGGCAAGCGCCGCCCGGCACATCTGGCTCATCGCCTTCGGCGCAACATTGGCGGTCACCGAGATCACGCCGTGTCCGCCCAGCAGCATCAGCGCCAGCGCGCTGTCGTCGTTGCCGCTGTACAGCGCAAAGGACTTCGGCAGCCGCCGCAGCAGATCGGCCGCGCGTGCGAGATCTCCGGTGGCGTCCTTGAGCCCGACGATTCCCGGCACCTGCGACAGCCGAACCGTCGTGTCATTGGACAGATCGGCCACCGTGCGCCCCGGCACGTTGTAGAGGATCACGGGCAGGTCGACGGTCTCGGCGACCTTGCGGAAGTGCTGGTACAGCCCTTCCTGCGTCGGCTTGTTGTAGTACGGCACGACCTGCAGCGTGGCGTCGGCGCCAGCCCTCTTCGCGTACTGCGTCAGGTCGACCGCCTCGCTGGTCGAATTGCCCCCGGTTCCGGCGATCACCGGCACGCGCCTGCGCACCGTTTCGACTGCGACGCGGATCAATTCACAGTGCTCGTCGTGGTCGACGGTGGGCGATTCGCCCGTGGTGCCGACCGCGACGATGCCATTCGTGCCCTCAGCGATATGCCATTCGATCAGCCGACGGTAGGCGTCGTAGTCGAGCGCGCCGTCGTCGCGCATCGGGGTGACGATCGCAACCAGACTGCCAGTGATCATGTCTTCCTCTGACGGAGTCGAATTGAACGATTCTACAGTCGCGTGCGGCGCGACGCCGCCTCAACGATCGGCGTCGAGCCGCAGGAAGGCGTCGCGTGCGCGCCCAGGACGTACCGCGGCAAGTCGCTGGACACGCGCCGCGCGCGGCAGGCTGACAACGCCCTCCTCGTAGGCAAGCACGTGCAGAGCGACGCCGAAAACGTCGAGCAGTTCGCGCGGTTTGAGCAGGAACGCCGCGCTACTGGGCTTGCCGAACCGCTCGTTGCCGACCGCGAACGTTTCGTAGATCAGTATCCCTCCTGGCGCCAGCGCGTCGGCCAGCACCGGAAAGAGCGCCCGGTACAGGTAATTGGTCACGACGATCGCGTCGAACTGCTGGCCGCGATAAGGCCATGGCCCGTTTTCGAGATCCGCGCGCCGGAACCGGACGGTTGTCTCGCCGGCGAACGCACTCGCACAGGCCGGATCGATGTCGACCGCGTCGACGATGCAGTTCTGCGCCGCGAACAGCCGCGCGTGCCGGCCATGGCCGCTGGCAACGTCGAGTACGCGGCTCGCCGGCGGGACCAGCGCCGCAAAGCGCACGACCCAGGGTGAGGCCTCGGCGATCGCGGTGTGCGCGCCGACCCTCGCAGATGCTTCGATGCGCGGGCGACCGCGCGTGGCCGACACGACGGCGTCCCCGCTCAGGTATATGCGAGGCCCATCGCTTCGCGCACATCGCGCATCGTTTCCTGCGCAACGGCACGGGCACGATCGCAGCCGTCGGCAACGATCGAACGCAGCAGCGAGGGGTCGTCCAGGTAGGGCTGTGCGCGCTGGCGCCATGGCTCCTGCTCGCGCAGCATGGCGTCGATCACCGGCTGCTTGCACTCGAGACAACCGATACCGGCACTGCGACAGCCCTTCTGCACCCAGGCGCGCGTCTCGTCGCTCGAATAGGCCAGGTGCAGCTGCCACACCGGACATTTGTCCGGGTCGCCGGGATCGGTGCGCCGCACGCGCGCGGGATCGGTCGGCATCGTGCGGATCTTCTGCGCCAGCACCTTCGGATCCTCGCGCATCAGCACCGCGTTGCCGCCGCTCTTTGACATCTTCAGCCCGTCGAGGCCCGGCAGTCTGGGCACCTCGGTCAGCAGCGCATCGGGCTCATTCAGAATCACGCGGCGGGTTCCCTCGAGGTAGCCGAACAGGCGCTCGCGATCCCCCATCGACAGGCTCTGCGCCTCGGCCAGCAGCGCACGGCCGGCATCGAGCGCGTCCTCCTCACCCTGTTCCTGATAGCGGCCACGCAGTTCCTTGTACAGCTTGCCGCGCTTTGCGCCGAGCTTCTTGATCGCGGCCTTGGCCTTGTCCTCGAAACCGGGTTCGCTGCCGAACAGGTGGTTGAAGCGTCGCGCGATCTCGCGCGTCATCTCGATGTGCGGCACCTGGTCCTCGCCCACCGGGACCATGTTGGCGCGGTAGATCAGGATGTCGGCCGCCTGCATCAGCGGATAGCCGAGGAAGCCGTAGGTCGACAGATCGCGCTCCCTCAGCTTTTCGATCTGGTCCTTGTAGGTCGGCACGCGCTCGAGCCAGCCCAGCGGGGTGGCCATCGCCAGCAGCAGGAACAGCTCGGCGTGCTCCGGCACGCGCGACTGGATGAAGACGGTCGCTTTCTGCGGATCGATCCCGGCGGCGAACCAGTCGATCAGCATGTCCCACACACTGCTTTCGAGCACCTCGGGCGATTCGTAGTGCGTGGTCAGCGCGTGCCAGTCGGCAACGAAGAAGAAGCAGGGATGCTCGTCCTGCAACCGCACCCAGTTCTTCAGCGCGCCGTGGTAATGACCGAGGTGAAGCGCGCCGGTCGGGCGCATGCCGGAGAGGACACGATCGACGAACATGATCAAACGAACAGTCTGAGGATGCTGCTGCCGAGGCGGAGAAACGGCTCGATGAAGAACCCGAGCGTGTTGGTGGCCAGCAGAACGAGAAGAATGATGAACCCGTACGGTTCGATACGCGCGAACTGGTAGGCGAGCCTGTGCGGGAGCAGTCCGACGGCGATGCGGCCTCCATCCAACGGCGGCAGCGGCAACAGGTTCAACGCCATCAGCATCAGGTTGATCTTGATTCCGGCATCGGCCATCAGAAAGAAGAAAGCCTCCCGCAATCCCAGCAGCGCAAGCACCTTTGCGAACATCAGCCACAGGATCGCCATCAGCAGGTTCACGGCCGGTCCGGCCGCCGCAACCCAGACCATGTCCTGCTTGGGGCGACGCAGGCGCCCGAAATTCACCGGCACGGGTTTCGCCCAGCCGAAGATGAATCCCGACAGCACAACCATGACGAGCGGGACGACGATCGTACCGATCGGGTCGATGTGCTTCAGCGGGTTGAGCGTGACTCGTCCTGCCGCGTAGGCCGTCGTGTCGCCGAACATGCGAGCGACATAGCCGTGCGCGGCTTCATGAACGGTGATCGCGAACAGAACGGGGATTGCGTAGACCGTGACGGTCTGGATGATGCCTTCCATCGCTCGGCAGTCTATCAGCGCAGGCCGAGCGCCTCGACCGGCCCGCGGCCGCGACGCACGATCACCGCTTCGCGTCCGGTCAGATCGACGATGGTGGTCGGCTCGATGCCGCAGGCGCCGGCGTCGATGACGATGTCCAGATCGTGGCCGATGCGATCGAGGATCAGCTGCGCGTCGTTCAGCGGCACGTCGTCGCCGGGCAGCAGCAGCGTGGTCGAGATCAGCGGTTGCCCGAGCACCTCGAGCAGGCCGAGCGCGACCGGATGGTCGGGCACGCGGATCCCGATCGTCTTGCGCGAAGGGTGCGAAAGCCGCCGCGGCACTTCGCGCGTGGCCTCGAGAATGAACGCGTACGGCCCCGGCGTGACCTGCCTGAGCAGCCGGTACTGCACGTTGTCCACCTTCGCGTAGTTGGCGATCTCGGACAGATCGCGACAAAGCAGTGTCAGGTGATGCCGGTCATCGATGTGCCGAATCCGACGCAGTCGATCCGCGGCCGGCTTGTCATCGAGATGACAGACGAGCGCGTAGGAAGAGTCGGTGGGGATTGCCGCGACCGCCCCGCGATCGATCAGCTGCGCGGCCTGCCGCAGCAGGCGCAGCTGCGGATTCTGCGGATGGACCGCGAAGAGCTGCGCCATCGGCCGGCGTCAGGCAAATCGATGCCAGACGGGCAGGAGCGCCGCAGGCACGCGGTCCACCCGGCCGAGCTCGATGTCGGCGTCGGTCGGGCTGTGGAAGTCGCTGCCGCGCGACGCCTCGAAACCGAATTCCTGCGCGAGGCGCGCAAACCGGTTCGCCTCATGAAGCCCGTGATTGCTGGTGGCAATCTCGATGCCTTCGCCGCCAGACTGCTTGAATTCCGTCAGCAGCGCATGAAGCTGGGTCTCGTCATACTTGTAGCGGCCCGGGTGCGCGAGCACCGCCGTGCCGCCTGCCACGCGGATCCAGCGCATGGCGTCCGTCAGCGTGGCCCAGCGATGCGGAACGTAGCCGGGCAGCCCGTCGATGAGGTAGCGGCGGAACACCTCGCGTACGTTGGAACAGTGTCCCGTCAGCACCAGATACCTGGCAAAGTGCGTGCGCGACAGCAGGTCCGGATTGCCGGCCAGCGCGAGCGCCCCATCGAAGGCGCCGGCGACGCCGACCGCCGCGAGCTTCTGGCCCATCTCGCGTGCCCGGTCGAGACGGCCAGCGCGAACGCCGGCGAGGCCGTCGCACAGCGTCGCGTCAGTGGGGTCGATGCCCAGCCCGAGCACGTGAACGGTCTGGCCGGCCCACGTCACGGAAATCTCCACGCCTGCGACGAACTTCTGCCCGATCGCGGCGGCGGTCTGCTGCGCCTGCGCGAGCCCGTCGACGGTGTCGTGATCGGTCAGCGCGAACAGATCGACACACTGCCGGCGCGCGCGCAGCACCAGATCGCGCGGTGACAGCGCGCCATCGGAGACGGTCGAGTGCGAGTGCAGGTCGGCATTCAGCGCGTGCAGGGCATTCGGCATGCCGACATTGTAGGTGCTGCGCCGGCGCCGACTGTCATCCCGTCGTCCGAAAGAAGCTCTCGACCAGCGCCGCCACCGCATGTGGCTGGTCGTGATGAAGCATGTGCCCGGCGTCATCCACCACCGCGCGCTCGACACTTGCAGGCGCGCGACTGCGACGTTCGATTTCCGTCGCACTGCCCGCCCAGCGGTGCGCATCGGTCTGCGCCCCCTGCACCCAGAGCACGGGACAGATGGCCCGCGCCCAGCAGGCCTCGACCTCCGCCAGCCGGTACAGCACCGGATTGACGATGCGGTGCGCGGGATCGCCAGCGACGCGGAACCGGCCGTTAGGAGCCGGCTGCGACCAGTGCTGGGCGAGGAACAGCGCGGCCTCGATCGACAGGCGCGGGTTGTTCTGCCGCAGGCGCTCGGCCACCTCTTCCCGGTTTGCGTAATCGCGCAGTGATGCTCCGCTTTTCAGTTCATCGATCCAGCGCGCATAGCGCTCCGGGGCGAGTTCCGGCGGCGCGTCCTTCAGCCCGAAGCCTTCAAGATTCACCACGCCGGCGACGCGCTCCGGGCGGATGCCGGCGTACATCAGAGCGACATTGCCGCCCATGCTGTGGCCCACGATGCGCAGCTTCTGATCGGGCAGCAGCGCATCGGCGAGAAACTCCAGATCCG
>JBLMYK010000008.1:0-6278 GCA_050258235.1 Gemmatimonadota bacterium
TACTTCACGCGGTTGGCCGAGTACAGGTACCAGGAGTAACTCGCGCCACGCGAACAGCCGCGTGGCTCGTGGTTCGGCATGTCAGGGCGCGTGCGCGGATAGTCGGTCTGCTGCGTTTCCCAGGTGACGATGCCGCCCTTCACGTAGATCTTCCACGAGCAGGAACCGGTGCAGTTGGTGCCGTGCGTGGAGCGCACGATCTTGTCGTGCTGCCAGCGCTTGCGATAGCCGTCCTCCCACCGGCGGTCCTCCTGCGTGACCACGCCGTGGCCGTTGGCGAACTCCTGCCGTTCCTTGGTGAAGAACAACAGGCGGTCGAGGAAGTTGCTCATTGATGGCTCCGAGGTCTTGAAACGTGATCTGTGATGCGCGGATTGAAGTTTCGTTCTTCGACGGCAATCCGCAACCCCAAAAGGGGTCACGGATTGCCATCAGCTGTTCAGGGGTTTTTCACGTACGCATTGCGCCGCAGGTAGAACCACCAGTTGATCGCGATGCACAGCGCATAGAACACCGCGAAGCCGTACATCGCAAACTCGGGCGTGCCTGCCTTGATCTGTGCCCCGATCACGAGCGGGGCGATGAACGAGCCATAGGCAGCGACCGCCGATGTCCAGCCGAGCACCGGGCCGGCCTGTTCGCGGCTGTAGATCACGCCGATCGTGCGGAACGTCGAACCGTTGCCGATCCCGCTGGCGGCGAAGATCGTGACGAACAGGGCCAGGAACATGAAGAAGTACTGCTCGGGCATCGGTGACTTGTAGGCCAGGAACATCACGTATCCGACCGCTGCGGAGGCAATCACCATGACGACCGAAACGATCTGCGTGACGATCGAGCCGCCGACCTTGTCCGAGATCCAGCCGCCAACCGGCCGGATCAGCGCGCCCACGAAGGGCCCGATCCATGCATAGGTGAGCGCGGAGGGCGCGTTCGGGTTGAGCGTGTGCTGCATGACGCCGGCCGAATCGGGTGCGTGGCTGAAGCCGAAGATGACCGTGATCGCGAGCGGCAGCGCATTGGAAAACCCGATGAACGTGCCGAAGGTCGCGATGTAGAGCACCGTCATCGACCACGTGTGCTTGTCCTTGAAGATGGCGAACTGCTTCTGCAGGTTCGGCTTCATCTCGCCGAACGCCACCAGTTTCATCGCCAGCAGCGTCATCACGATGATCACCGGCATGGCGATCCACATGTTGAGCAGTCCGATGCCGGTCGGCGGCGACAGGTACAGGTACAAGCCGATGGCCGACGTGACGAGCGCGACGCCGTACAGCAGCAGGATCTTGCCGAAGGCGGCCGCCGTGGAGCCGATGCCCGGCGAAAGCGGCAGGATGTTGTTCATCCCGAAGAAGCCCACGAATGCCAGCGGCACCAGCAGAACCAGCCAGATGAGGCCGGCGTTCTGGATGTAGGTCGGCGTGCCCGCGGCGATCTTGCCGATCAGCGTGCCCGACGGCTTCGCCAGCGTCATCGACTCGCCGCCAAGTGCACCGAATACCGCCGCGGTCATCACCAGCGGAATCAGGATCTGCATCGTCGTGACGCCGAAGTTGCCCAGACCCGCGTTCATGCCCAGTGCGTAGCCCTGCTGCCGCTTCGGAAAGAAGGTGTTGATGTTCGACATCGAGCACGCGAAGTTTCCGCCGCCGATGCCCGACAGCAGTGCCAGCAGCTGAAAGACCCACAACGGCGTGTTCTTGTCCTGCAGGGCGATCCCGGTCCCGAATGCAGGGATCATCAGCAGCGCGGTGGTCAGGAAGATCGTGTTGCGACCGCCCGCGATGCGGATGAAGAACGATGCCGGAATGCGCAACGTCGCGCCCGCCAGGCCGGCGATCGACGTGAGCGTGAACAGCTGCGCCTGCGTGAACGGAAAGCCCAGGTTCAGCATCTGCACCGTGATGATTCCCCACATCAGCCATACGGCGAAGCCGCACAGCAGGCTGGGAATCGAAATCCACAGATTCCTGACGGCGATCCGCTTGCCGGTGGACTGCCAGAACGCCTCGTCCTCCGGACGCCAGTCGACGATGTCGACCGACGAGGTGCGGCGCGGCGCCGCCGTTGTGCCAGGTTGCACTGCACTCATCGTTTTCTCCCTCGCATCAAAATCCGATATCAATGGGCGGCTGCCGCAGCGGCCTTGCCCGACACGACATCAACCGTGCGCACTTCGGTCCGGTACATCCAGATCAGCGACACCCAGACCACGCCGTACATCAGCATGAAACAGCTGGATCGGACGCCGGTCAGGTCCTGCAGCGCGCCGAACATGATCGGAAGGATGAAGCCGCCCAGCCCGCCCGCCAGGCCGACCACGCCCGAGATCACGCCGATGTTGTGCGGATAGGAATCCGAGATGTACTTGAATACGCTCGCCTTGCCGAACGCCCATGCCACGCCCATCACTGCCATCAGGAACGTGAACGTCCAGACGTTGTGCGCCAGCGTGAACGTGTACGGACCGTTGATGGTCTGGATCGTGTAGCTCGTCGCCGGATACGACAGCAGGAACAGGCAGATCCAGCTCACCCACATCACCCACCACGTCAGGCGGTGCGCGCCCCACTTGTCGGACATCCAGCCCCCGATGGCGCGCAGCACGCCGCCCGGCAGCGAAAAGCACGCCGCCAGCAGCGCGGCCACGCGGATGTCGAGCCCGAACTCGCCGACGTAGTACTGCACCATCCACAGGCTGAGCGCAACGTAGCCGCCGAACACGATCGAGTAGTACTGGCAGTACTTCCAGACCGTCGGGTCCTTCAGCGCCAGCAGCTGCTGGCGCCAGGTGACGCGGCTGTCGACCAGGTGCGACCGATCCGAGTAGCTGAACATCCAGAACAGCAGCGCCATCACCAGCATCGACGCCGCGTAGACCTGGGGCACGACGGCCCAGCCGAACGCCACCACGAGGGCCGGCGCGACGAACTTGTTCACCGCCGCGCCCGAGTTGCCTGCGCCGAACACGCCCATTGCGAAGCCCTGCTGGTCCTTCTTGAACCAGCGCGCGACGTACGGCGTGCCGACGGAAAACGAGCCGCCGGCCAGGCCGACGAACAGACCGAGCACCAGGTACTGCCAGAACGCAGTGGCATAGGAAATCAGCCAGATCGGGATCACGGTGCTCAGCATCAGCACGAACATGACCAGGCGGCCACCGTACTTGTCGGTCCACATCCCGAGCGGCACTCGGATCAGCGAGCCGGTCAGAACCGGCATGGCGGTCAGGATGCCGAACTCGGTCGCGTTCAGACCAAGTGTCTTCTTGATCGGTATGCCGATCACCGCAAACATCATCCACACCGCGAAGCAGACGGTGAATGCGAAAGTGCTCGAGATGGCGACGGACCACTGGCGGGTGCGCAGCGACTTCGTCGTCGAAGATGGCATCGAGGCAACGTTGGCCATGGCGAGTCCCGGTTCGGGTTGGCGGAATTCGGAATTGCGCGCAAGAATCCGCGCCGGGCGCGCCATCTGGATGACCCATATCAAGACCAAGGCCAAGTCACTCCGTCAGAGATCGGGCGTGTACTCCGAAGTAGGTAACGCCTGAACGGCGCGGCTACGGCGATGGAAGTAACCCGGCCCGGAGTAGCCTTGATGTGCATCAGCCGCCGGCGCCGCCCGGTCGATACCGTCCGTCAGTTCTCGTCCCCTTCGACCAATATGCAATTAAAGGTCATCTGGAGCCGCTCGACACTGCTGCGGGTCAGTACCGTGCTCGGTGTGATCGCGATTCTCGCGATCACGGTGGTGATCGCGGCGGCCGTCTTCACCGAACGTTCGGTCGGCAAGGGCGCGGCAATCAACCTGGCGGGGTCGCTGCGGATGCAGTCGTACCTGCTGGCGACACGCGTCGCGGAGCCCGATGTCGAACCCGCGGAGCGCGAGCGCCGGATCCGCCGCGAAATCGATGGGTTCGAGGCGAGGCTGTCGCACCCGCAACTGGTCGGTGCGCTGCCGGGGCGTTCGGGCGACGCCAACAACGCGCTGGCGCAGTCGTACCGGAGCATCGCCGCGCACTGGCGCGACCGGATCAGGCCGCTGGCAGAGCGTGCGGCGAATGACAGCGTGGCACGCGAGGCGTTGCTGACGCAGATCCATCCGTTCGTGGCGGAGATCGACCGGTTCGTGCTGCAGCTCGAGGCCGATCTGGAGTCGCGCATTCACGGACTGCAGGTCGCCCTCGGTGCCGCGCTGTTCATCACGCTGGTGCTGGTCATCAGCGCGGTGTTCCTGCTCGACGTCGAGGTGTTTCAGCCGGTGCGCGATCTGGTGCGCTGCGCGCAGGCGGTGCGCAGCGGCAGCTTCGCCGCGCGCGCGGAGAACACGGGCCCGGATGAGCTCGGCCAGCTCGGCCGCGATTTCAATCACATGGTGGAGGAAATCGGCCGGCTGTACGGCTCCCTGGAGGCGCAGATCGCGGAGAAGACCGCCGACCTCGCGGAGAAGAACCGATCGCTCGCGCTGCTGTACGAGACGGCGCGCGAACTGACGCAGCCCAGCCTGCGGCGCGAGGCCTTGCAGCGAATCGCCGAAAACGTGCGCGACGTCCTTGGGGTGGCCGGGGTCGTGATCTGCGCGCGCGACGAACAGACGCGCGGCGGGTTTCCGCTGGCCCAGGCCGAGGATCCGGTCGGACGCACCTGCAACCTGGCGCGCTGTGAAGACTGCGAGGACGGCACGCGCATCGTCTGGCACGCGGCCGGGGGCGACGGCGGGGCGGCGCGCGTGGTGTCGATTCCAATGGTTGACGGCGACCGCAGTTTCGGCGTGATGCCGCTGACGCTGATGCCGGGCCAGGAGCTGTCGTCGTCGCAGCTGGAACTGGCGCAGGTGATCGGGCGGCACCTGGCCGCCGCGCTGGCGGCCGAGGAAAGCCGCGACGAGCATCGCCGGCTTGCACTGTTCGAGGAGCGCTCCGCGATCGCGCGCGAACTGCACGACTCGATCGCACAATCGCTGACGTATACGAAGATTCAGCTGGCGCGGCTGTCGGCGCTGGTGGGCCAGGGCGCGAGCGCGGATGAAGCACGCGACGTGGTTGCCGAGCTGCGCAATGGTGTGTCAACCGCGTATCGGCAGCTGCGCGAGCTGCTGACCACGTTCCGGCTGCAGCTGTCCGGCAAGGGCCTGCGCAGTGCGGTGGCGCAGGTGGTCGACGATCTGCGCCAGCGAACCGGCCTGGAGGTCGAACTGCGCGACGAACTGGTGGGCGTGGAACTGTCGGCGAACGAGCAGATTCACGTGCTGCAGATCGTGCGCGAGGCGCTCGCCAACGTCGAGCATCACGCGCAGGCGCGGCATGCTTCCGTGCATCTGACGCGGCGGGAGGAGGAGCGCGACGGTGCAATCGAGGTGAGCATCGAGGACGACGGCATCGGCATCGGCGCCGCGACTTCGCCGCGGCATCACTTCGGCCTGTCGATCATGCGGGATCGGGCGCGCGCACTCGGCGGGTCGATCGACATCGAGTCGCGCCAGCCGGCCGGCACGAGTGTGCGGCTGCGGTTCGTGCCGGTGGCCGCGATCGGGCGCGGCACGACGCGGACGGCGGCCAGCGTCAGTCCGGAGATCGTCCAGCAATGACCGACAGCGCCGCATCGACGCGCCAGACCGTTCTGGTGGTCGACGATCACCCGCTCTTCCGCAAGGGCGTTCGCCAGCTGTTGACGATGGCCGACGGCATCGACGTTGTGGGCGAGGCCGGCAATCGCAGCGAGGCGCTGGAGCTGGCGCGGCGCTACGAGCCGGATCTGATCCTGCTCGACCTCAACCTGAAGGGAGAAAGCGGTCTCGACATCCTGAGCGCGCTCAAAGAGGAAGACCCGTCGCGCCGCGTGGTGATGCTGACGGTGTCCGACGCGCCCGACGACCTGATCGGCGCGATCCGCGCCGGCGCGGACGGCTATCTGCTGAAGGACATGGAGCCCGAGGATCTGCTGGCGCGCGTGCGCGAGGCGCTGTCGGGCGCCACCGTGATCGGCGAAGCCCTTGCATCGCGGCTGGCATCGGCGCTGCGGCAGGAAGCGCGCGATTCGACCCGCACGGCGGCCCGCGAACTCAAGGACCTGACCGATCGCGAACGGGCGGTGCTGCGTTTCATCGCCGAGGGCCAGAGCAACAAGCTGATTGCGCGCAACCTTTCGATCACCGAGGGCACGGTGAAGGTGCACGTGAAGCACCTGCTCAAGAAGCTCGGCTTCCGGTCACGGGTGGAGGCGGCGGTGTGGGCCTCCGAACAGGGCCTGCGCGCGCCCGCCTAGCGACATCCC
>JBLMYK010000009.1:0-12361 GCA_050258235.1 Gemmatimonadota bacterium
GAGGCAGCGGCCGATCCGAAGACGCCGACCGAGTTGCTGTCCCGGGTGCTGAGCGAGAGCTACTACACGCGCCTTCTGCTCGAAGTCGACAGCCTCGAGCGCGCCAAGGAGCGCTGCGAACTGGCGAAGCGCTATGCGAAAGAGGCGAAATCAGAACGCGCCGAACTGATCGCGGCGCTATCCGAAGGGCTGTACGAGGTGCATGCGGGCATGATCGACGTGGGCCTGTCGCGCCTGACGCAGACGCTCGAGCGTGCGCGCATCATGAAGTCGGCGCTGCGCGACGCGCTGGCAGCGATGGTCAAGGCCCACGAGGTCGCCGGCAAACCGGATCTCGCGCTCGTTTATCTGCGCGAACTGATGCTGCACATCAAGAAGGCGCAGCAGGACAACGCGCTGCGTCATCATCAGCTGCACATCGAGAAGCTGGAGCGGCAGCAGCAGGCGCTGGCATCGGCCGACCAGCTGATGGAGCGCCGCGAGCAGCAACTGCGCGGACAGTTCGCCGAGCAGGTCGCACAGCAGGAGCTGATGCGCTCGCGCATCGAGATGCTGGAGCGCCTGGCGGTGACGGCGGAGCTGCGCGACGACTCGACCGGCGAGCATTCGTACCGCGTCGGCAAGCTGGCGGCGCTGCTGGCGGCCGAATTCGGCTGCGACGAGCAGACCTGCTTCATGATCGATCTGGCGGCGCGCCTGCACGACATCGGCAAGATCGGCATCCCGGACGGCATCCTGCTGAAGCCCGACCGGCTGACCGACGCCGAGCGGCAGATCATGCAGACGCACACCACGGTCGGCGCCGAGCTGCTCGCACAGAGCAACATCCCGCACATGCAGATGGCGGAGGAGATCGCCCGCTTCCACCACGAGTGGTGGGACGGCTCAGGCTATCCGTTCGGGATCAGCGGTTCGGCGATTCCGATCGCCTCGCGCATCACGGCGCTGGCCGACGTGTTCGATGCCCTGACCCACAAGCGGCCATACAAGGAGCCGTGGCCGGTGGCGCGCGCTCTGGAAGAGATCGCGTACCTGAAGGGGCACCAGTTCGATCCACAGCTGGCCGACCTGTTTCTCGCGCTGATCCCGCGCCTGCAGCGCGAGCAGGGCGACCTCGACGAGTTCCTCGGCCGCTCGGCGCGGCAGTCGCCGTTCATCCAGGCGCGCGAGAAGATCGCTGCGACGCTAAGGCAGTTCAGCGGCCGCGGCGGGGGGAATCGTCAGCGCTTCGATACCCAGCGTTGATAAGGCTCAGCCCCTCGGTCCGAGCGCGACGAGCCGGTCTACCGCGCGCACCGTCTCCGGGCGGTGGCTGACGATCACGAGCCCCATGCCCAGGTGTTTCAGACCCTCGGTGATCTCGCGCTCGCGCGCCAGATCGAGCTGGTCGAACGCCTCGTCGAGAAACAGCGCCTGCGGCTTCTTGTACAGCGCGCGTGCCAGGATCAGCCGCTGCTTCTGTCCTCCCGACAGCGCGATGCCCATGCTGCCGACGATCGTGTTGTACTGCATCGGCATCGCCTCGATGTCGTCGTGGATGCGCGCCAGCCGCGCGCATTCGCGCACCCGCTCGGCGTCGTGCTGGGGATCGAAGAAGCTGATGTTGTCCTCGATCGTGCCGACGAACAGCTGGTCGTCCTGCATCACCACGCCGATGCGGCCGCGATAGGCGGCGCGATCCCAGTCGCGCGCGTCGCGGCCGGCAATGCGCAGCATCCCCTCGGTGCGGTCGAGCAGGCCCACGAGCACCTTCACCAGCGTGGTCTTGCCTGATCCCGACGGGCCGACGATCGCGATCGTCTCGCCCGGATGCAGCGAAAAGTCCACGCCGCGAAATACGTAGCCTTCGACGCCATAGGCGAAGCCCAGGTCCCTGCCCTCGATCACGAGCGGCGCACTGGTCGGCTCGGCGGCGCCGGCGCGCAGCGGCTCCGGCGTGGCGAGCGCGATGTCGGCGATGCGCTCCGCGTGCAGGTCGAGCATGCGGAACTCGATCGCCTTGTCGACGAGGTTGTTCACGCGCGTCAGGAACAGCAGCTTGAAGGCGAGGAACCCGAACAGCATGCCGACCGAGAACTTGCCCTCGATCACCAGCAGCGCCGCCAGCCAGATCACCGCGACGTTCTCCAGGCCGAAGATCAGCCCGTTGGCGGCGCGGTGCAGGATCGCGATGTTCTGCGACTTGACGCCGGCATTCGTGTGCTCGACCACCAGGTTCTGGTAGGCGGCACGGCGTTCGGTCTCGCGCAGGTTCAGCTTGATCGCCAGCATCCCGCGCAGGGTCTCGATGAAATGGGTGTTCGACTTCGCCTCGTGCACGATCTGCTCGTCGAGGGCTCTACGCTGCGGGCCGTAGAAGGCCCAGCGCACCAGCCCGTACAGGATCGCGGCGGCCAGCACGATCGATGACAGCGCCGCGCTGTACCAGAACATCACCGCCAGCGTCAGCAGCACCATCACGCCGTCCACGATCGTCTCGACGAAGGTCAGCGTCAGCGTCTTCTGGATCGCGTCCACGCTCTTGAAACGCGAGAAGATGTCGCCCAGCTGGCGCTTCTCGAACCATGCCAGCGGCAGTCTGAGCAGCTGCCCGAACAGCGTGTCGAGCAGGCGCAGGTTCAGGTGGGTGGACAGATAGACGCCGAGCCACGCGCGCACCGCGGTGACCGCCACCTGCATGATGACCAGCAGCGCGAAGCCGAGGCCCAGCACGACCAGCAGATCCAGATCGCGTCCGACCACGACGCGGTCGACCACCAGTTGCACGAAGAACGGCGAGGCGATCGCGAACACCTCGAGCACGACCGACAGCAGCAGCACCTGCGCGATCGCGTTCTTCATGCCGGAGGCAACTGCCAGCAGCTGCCATGCGCTGATCTTCTCGCGCTCGTCGCGGCGCGCGAAGCCTGACGACGGCTGCAGCTCCATTGCCACGCCGGTGTAGTGGCGCGACGCGTCCGCCAGGGTCAGAACCCGCTTGCCGCGCGCCGGGTCGAGCAAGGTGATGCGCTGGCCGGCGACCTTCGTCAGCACGACGAAGTGGTTCATGTCCCAGTGCAGGATGGCCGGCAGGCGCAGCTGGCCGAGCGCCTCCAGCGGCGCCTGCACGCCGCGCGACGACATGTTCATCGTCTGCGCAATCGCGGCGATGTGCTGCAGCGTGACGCCGCGCATCGACGGCGCCAGCCGCACCCGCATCGCCGACAGGTCGGTCAGGTAGCCGTGGTAACTCGCGATCATCGCCACGCAGGCGATGCCACACTCCGGCGCCTCCGACTGCAGGATCAACGGCACGTGCCGGCCGAACATGCTCACCGCAGCCGTTCCCGCAGTTGCAGAACGGGCTCGAACACCCATTCGAAGATGGTGCGCCGCTCGAGCAGGATGTCGGCGTTGACCAGCATTCCCGGCCGCAGCGCGAATTCCTGATTGCCGGCCGAGACCGTCTGCCGGTCCAGCTTCACGTCGATCCGGTACACGGGTTCCTTCGCGGTCATCGATCCGACCTGCTCGCCGGTCGACCACACGGTGCGGCTGATCGCCTCGACCGTGCCGCGATACTGGCCGAAGCGCTGGAACGGGAAGGCCTCGTAGCGCAGCACGACCTCGTTGCCCGGCTGCACGAATCCGATCGCGCGCGTCGGCACCAGCAACTGAGCCTGCAGGCCGCTGCCCTTGGGCAGCAGCATCGCGATTGGTGCGTCGGCGGCGACCGAGGCGCCGCGCGCCACCGCGATGTTGGTCACCACGCCCGTGATCGGCGCGCGGATGATCGTCTCGCGCTTGGCCTCCTCCTGCACCATGCTCTGCTGCAGCTCGCTCTTCTGCCGCGACAACTGGTCGATCTGCTGGCTCGCGCGCGTGTCGATCGTCGGCAGCTCGGTCTCGGCTGCGCGCAGCTCGCGCTCCAGGCCGGCGCGGCTGCGCTTCAGCGTCTCGAGCTTGACCTGCTGATCGAGCTGGTCGTTGCGCTTCTGCGTCAGCGCGGTGTCGGAGACGAAGCCCTCCTTGACCAGCTGCTGCGTGCGCTGGAAGTCCTCGCGCGCGGAGGCGACCCGGGTCTGCTGCAGGCGGATCTCGACGTCGTTCTGCGCGATCTCCTTGCGCAGGTCGGTGATGCGGGTGCGGATCTGCTCGCGCTGCTGGTCGGCGAGCTGGCGAACTCGGTCCCTTTCGGAATCCAGGTTGACCGCCCGCTGCGACAGCTCCCGCTGCACGAGCTCGCCCGAGCTGACCCCCGAACCGATGCTGCGCTCGAGCGACAGCCGCGCGATCGGCGCGCCCGCCTGGACCTCGTCGCCTTCCTTGACCATCAGCTCCGTCACGGTGCCGATCTCCGGCGCCTGGATCCGGGCCGCGCCCGCGGTGAGCGCGAGAAAGCCCTCAACGCGCTCGCGCCGCGTGTATTCGCCGAGGAACGCGAAGGCGACCAGCGCCGTCGCGAAGGTTGCCGCCAGCAGCGTGAAGACCCAGAGCGGAACCGGTCGCGCCACCGACACCTCCCCCAGCAGCTTCTCGCGCTGCGCGTCGATGGCTTCCTGCCGGAACAGTTTCCTCATGCGTCAATGGTTGGCGGCCGACGCGATCGGCGCGCGGCGCGATTATGCGTGAAGCAGGGCGCGCGGTGCGAGTCCCGCACGCTTCACGCGCGCATCGTTGTGCCGGATCGACGCTTGGCCGGGCGCTCAGGCGCCGACCTGCACCCTTGGAGCGCCGGCGACGAGTTCGCCGATGACCGCGGCCCGGTCGAAGCCATCGTCGCGGAAGACCTGCAGCACGTCGGGCACGACCGAGGGGTCGCATGCGACAAGGAGTCCGCCACTCGTCTGCGGGTCGGTCAGCAGGGCCCGCTGCACATCGCTGATCGCGGCGAGGTCGACGTCCTTGCCATAACCTGCCCAGTTGCGATGCGAGGCGCCGGTGGTGAAGCCGCGCGCGGCGAGCGCCTCCACGCCGGGCAGCATGGGCACGTCAGCAACGCGGATCCGGCCGCCGACCCGTGCGCCACGGCAGATCTCGAGCAGATGCCCGAGCAGCCCGAAGCCGGTCACGTCGGTCAACGCGTGCACGCCATCGAGCATCGACAGGCGCCGCCCCGGCGTGTTCAGCTTCGTGGTGCTGGCGATCATCTGCGCGTAGCCATCGGCATCGAGCTGCTCCTTCTTCAGCGCGGCGGAGTACACGCCGACGCCGAGCGGCTTGCCGAGGATCAGCGCGTCGCCGGCGCGCGCGCTGCTGTTCTTCTTCACGCGGTCCGGATGCACGAGGCCGAGCGCGACGAGGCCGTAGATCGGCTCGACCGAGTCGATCGTGTGCCCGCCTGCGATCGGAATGCCGGCCGCCGTGCAGACCGCCTCGCCGCCTTCGATGATGCGGCGGACCACGTCGACCGGCAGCCTGTCGATCGGCATCGCGAGGATCGCCAGCGCCATGATCGGCGTGCCGCCCATGGCATACACGTCGGAGATCGCATTGGTTGCGGCGATGCGGCCGAAGTCGAACGGATCGTCGACGATCGGCATGAAGAAATCCGTCGTCGCGATCAGCGCCTGCTGGTCGTTCAGCTTGTACACCGCCGCATCGTCGGCGGTCTCGATGCCGACCAGCAGCGCGGGCGGCACCACGCCGCCTGCATTGCGCAGGATCTCGGAAAGCACGCCCGGTGCGATCTTGCAGCCGCAGCCGCCGCCGTGCGAAAACGACGTCAGCCGCAGGCGCGGCTCCTCGGGTGCGTTCATCGTGTGCTCCTGCCGTACTGACCGAGGAGATTATCCACGAGCCGCAGCACCGCCCGCGCCTCGCGCTCGGGCGCGAACAGCTTCGCACGCTGGTCGCACGCCCACGTGAGCTGGGCCAGAAAGCGCGGCTCGCGGGCGGCGCGCACGATCCGCGCGCGCAAAGCGTCGACATCGCCTTCGGTGAAAAGCCCCGCGTATTGCACGCCCAGCAGGCCGGCATTGCCATCGATGCCACTGCCGACCACCGGCGTGTGGGACATCACGGCTTCGATCACGGCCTGCGCGCCGCCCTCCATGTTCGAAGGATGCAGCAGCACGTGAGAACGCCGGATCAGCTGGCGCGCCTGCGGGCGGCGCAGGTTGCCGAGCCAGCGGTAGCGCGGATCGCGCGCCGCGACCTCGGTCGCGCGCGCGGCGAGCTGCTCATCGAGCCCGGCGCCGGCGTGCCGGATGCGCACCCGCAGGTCCGCCGGCAGTTCCTCCAGCAGGCGCCACACGAGGCGCGGGTTCTTCTCCTCGCGCAGGTGGCCGATCACGGCGATGTCGAAGGTTCGCCGCGGCTTGCGCCCGGCGCTGAGGCCTCGCGCCGATTGCAGGATCACGGTGGTTTTCTTCCGATACCGGCGCGGCAGGCGTAGCGGCCCGCGCTCGTTGAGCACGACCAGGCGCGAGGCAAGGTCCAGCGAGCGTTGTGCGGTCGCGTTGTTGGCGATGTCGCGGTACAGGTCGGTGCCGGTCAGCACGACGCCGAGCGGACGATCGGGATGCGCCGCGGCGAACTTGTGGATCGATTCGGCGGAGCGGCGCGCATGCAGCGCGATCAGGCAGTCGACCGGCTGCCCGTCCCAGCGCTCCATCAGCCGGACGCGGAACCGTGAACGCAGGATGCGCGCCCAGCGCGCGGCGGTGTGCCAGTTGCCGGTGTTGGAAGCCGCCAGATAAGGGGTGACGATCCCGACAAGCGGGCGTGCCATGACTTCGCGGCAGTGCTACTCGCCTCTCACCGCCGCCAGGCCGAACGCAATGGCCCGGAAGCCCGCGTCGACGTAGGTGATCTCGCCCGTCATCCCCGAGGCGAGGTCCGACAGCAGGAAAGCCGCGACATTGCCGACTTCCTCGACGGTCACGTTGCGCCGTAAAGGCGCATTCTGTTCGTTGAATTCGAGCATCCGGGAGAAACCCTTGATGCCGCTTGCGGCCAGGGTCTTGATCGGCCCGGCCGAGATGCCGTTGACGCGAATGCCCTTCGGTCCGAGGTCGGCGGCGAGATAGCGCACCGACGCTTCGAGGGCGGCCTTGGCAAGCCCCATCGTGTTGTAGTGGGGCACGACGCGCTCGGCACCGAGATAAGTCAGCGTCACGAGTGCCGCGCGGCGGCCTTCCATCAGCGGCAGGGCCGCCTTCGCGAGCGCGGGAAAGCTGTACGCCGAGATCTCGTGGGCGACGCGGAAATTCTCGCGCGTGAGCCCGTCGAGAAAGTCGCCGCTGATCGCCTCGCGCGGCGCAAAGCCGATCGAATGCACCAGCCCGTCGAGCGCGCCCCACTGGGTGCGCAGGCCATCGATCATCGAAGAGATCTGCGCATCGTCGCCGACGTCGCAGGCAAGCACGATGTTCGAGCCGAATTCCTGCGCAAACTCGGTAATCCGTTCCCGGAACCGCTCACCGACGTAGGTGAACGCGAGTTCTGCACCTTCGCGCCGGCATGCCTGCGCGATGCCGTAGGCGATCGATCGGTTGGACAGCAGCCCGGTGATCAGGATGCGCTTGCCGGCAAGAAATCCCATGGTCTTCTTCGATGTCGGTTCAGAGGCTCGCGGATGCGAATCGTACCGGCACCGGGCGGCAGCGTGGTGCGGGCGGGCCGAGCGACCGCCCCGTCGCCAGCGGCGGAGTTCAGCGCCGCTGGCTGGCGTTGGCGACCTGAGTCGACGCCTTGCCCGCCTTCTTCGGCGCGTGGGCAACCCGCGCCGGGGCTGCTTTCGACTTCGTCGCCCGGTGTGCGACGGCCTTGTGCCGCGCCGGCGTCGACGTCACCATCAGGTTCACCCGCTGGCCCGCGAACAACGCCCGCGAACGCAGCCGGTTCCAGGCGACGATGTCATCCGGCTGCACCCTCCAGCGCCGCGCGATCGAATAGAGCGTGTCGCCGCGACGGACCCGGTAAGTGATCTGGCGCAGATTCGGCCGCTCCGGTACCAGTGCGAAGGAGGCGTCGAGCATGTCCGGCTGGATGTCGCCTTCCATCGTCTCGTCACGCGGGATCAGAATGGTCGACCCGGAAGCGAGCCGGAATTTCGGCGGCACCCGGTTGGCCTCGCGCAGCGCCGCTTCGCTGATGCCGACCCGGTCGGCGACCTCGGCAATCGTCTCCTTCGGCTGCATCGCGTACGTGGTCCAGTTCGAAAGCGGCTGCCCGGTGGCCTCGTAGGCCGCCAAGTTGCCGATGAAGGTTTCCGCGTGGTCGGCCGGCAGCAGGATCGGTGACTGTCCCGCCGCGGTGATCACCGGCCGCTTGAACGACGGGTTCAGCGCGCGGAATTCGTCGATCGGCATTTCCGCCAGCCGCGCCGCCGTGATGATGTCGATGTCGCGTGTCTTGCGGACGACGACGAAATACGGTTCGTTCTGGATCGCCGGCAGCGCGATGTCGTAGGTCTCCGGACTGCGGACGATGTTCTTGATCGCCTGCAGCTTCGGCACGTAGTACTTCGTTTCCTTCGGCAGCGGCAGGCTCGCGTAGTCGACGGGCCGGTGCCGGGCCCGGTTGCGCGCGATGGCCTTCGTCACGCAGGCTTCGCCGCAGTTGTAGGCGGCCAGCGCCAGATTCCAGTCGCCGAACTCTTCGTACAGGTTCTGCAGATAGTCGAGCGCAGCACGCGTGGACTCGAGCACGTCGCGCCGCTCGTCTTTCCACAGGTTCTGTTCGAGCTGGTACAGCTTGCCGGTCGACGGGATGAACTGCCACAGCCCCGCAGCCTTCGCGTGCGACTCGGCCTCGGGCTGCATCGCGCTTTCGACGAAGGGCAGCAGCGCGAGTTCGGTCGGCATGCCGCGCTTCTCGATCTCGTCGACGATGTGGAACAGGTAACGGCTGCCGCGGCTGGCCATGCGCCCGATGTAATCGGGCTGCGACGCGTACCAGCGCGTACTGTTGTCCGCCAGGCGCCCGGTCAGGTCGGGCATCTTGAAGCCACGGCGGATGCGTTCCCACAGGTCAATCGACGTGTCGCCCGCCGCCACCGGCTCCAGCCGCGCCGAATCGGCCGGATTGTCCGATTCGAGTTTGCGCACCAGCTGCCCGAGCGGATCGGGAGTGACCGCGCTCGCGCTGGCGGCGGCGTCCGTCACTGTCGCGCTGGCGGAGGCGCTCGTGACCGCTGCGCTGGCTGCAGCATCCGCTGCCGGCGCGGCCGAGGCGCTCGCGGCCGGCACCGCCGGAGGCGCGCTCGACACCGGTGCGCTGGCGCCGGTGTCCGTCACCGCGACCGGGGGACTCGTGGCGGAATCCTCAGCGACCGCCGACAACGGTATTCCGGCGCACGCGATGATCAGCCCGCAACGTGCCCAGATCTTGCCGACGCCGTGGAGGTGAAACATTTTTCGCAGCGTCATCTCGGACAGGCGTCCGTTCAGTTCAAACAGCCGCGCAGTATAAGCGGCATCCACTGTTCAGAAGCGGTTTTTCCAGGCGCGCAGCGCCGCGAAAGCGGTAACCGTCGACGCGCCGGCCCCGGGGCTCTCGCGTTCCGCTCTTGCGCGCACGCCGGGCTCGTCACAGCGCAGGAACGGATTGGTCGCGCGCTCCTCGGCGATGGTCGAGGGCAGCGTCGGCCTGCCCGACGCACGCATGGCCGCGCAGTCCTGCTCGCGTGCTCTCAGTGCCGCGTTGTCGGGTTCGACCGCCAGCGCAAAGCGAATGTTCGCCAGCGTGTATTCGTGCGCGCAGTACACGCGAGTTTCCGCGGGCAGCGCGGCAAGGCGGGCGAGCGACTCCGTCATCTGCGCGGCCGTTCCCTCGAACAGCCGCCCGCAGCCGCAGGCGAACAGCGTGTCGCCGCAGAACACGGCCCTCAGGGATGGTGCGTAGTAAGCGATGTGACCGCTGGTGTGGCCCGGCACGTCGAGGACCTCGAATTCGTGCCCCAGCACGCGGATGCGGTCGCCTCCCTTCACGTGTGTGCGGACGCACGGGATCGCCTCCGCCGCCGGGCCATACACGTGTGCGCCGGTTGCCTGGACGAGAGCCTCGACCCCACCCACGTGATCACCGTGGTGATGCGTGACTAGAATCGAGCAGAGCTGCTGGCCGGTCTGGGACAATCGCTGTGCCACCGGTCCGGCGTCCCCGGGATCTACGATCGCCGCGGATCGCCCGTTCGACAGCCACCACAGGTAGTTGTCGTCGAAGGCGGGAATCGGTTCGATCTGGATTGGCAGGGAAGCAGTCATCGTGAAGCCAGGGCAGCAGGCGCGGGACCGTTCATTGGGGGGACACGGCGAAGTATGAACCACGGTACCGTTTCGACTTCGTCTCTACAGACGATCATGGGAGCACGCAAATGAGCGCCACGCCGATCGTCCGTCTTTCCGAGTTCCTGCGGTCTGCGGCCGGGCGTTACGTGCTCGAATGGGAGCGCCGGCAGTTCGATGCCGTCGTGGCCGACATCTTCGGCTATCACGCGCTGCAGCTCGGCCTGCCCGAAATCGATGCACTCCGGGAAAACCGCATGCCGCTGCGCCTGTGCGCGTCGGACCGGTTGCTCGGCTCTCCACCGGACTGCGGCGGCCACACCCACGTCGCCGTCGTGAACCGCTTCGAGGAACTGCCGTTCGAAGCGCAATCGATCGATCTGGTCGTGATGCCGCACGTGCTCGAGTTCGCGCAGGAGCCGCACCAGGTCCTGCGCGAGGTCGAGCGCATCCTCGTTCCCGAGGGACAGGTCGTGATCACCGGGTTCAATCCGGTGAGCCTGTGGGGACTGCGGCAATGGCTGTCGCGGGTCGGCATGGCTCCGGTGCTGCCGCGCAAAGGACAGCTGATCGGGCTGTCGCGTGCCAAGGACTGGCTGAAGCTGCTGTCGTTCGAGGCCAATCGCGGCCGCTTCGGCTGTTACGCGCCGTGGGTGCGCAGCGAGAAGTGGCTGGCGCGCTGGGCATTCATCGAGAAGGCGGGGGATCGCTGGTGGCCCGTTTTCGGCTCGGTGTATCTGGTCACCGCGATCAAGCGCGTGCGGGGCATGCGGCTGGTCGGTCCGATCAGGAAGCTCAAGGAAGCGTCACGGCCGGCCTTCGCGCCGGCGGCGACGCGCACGATGACGCCGACGATCGATGCGTACAGCGTGCGCGTCGCGCCGGCGCGCGACGCCGACAACGACGCCGTGCCCGGCGCAGCACAGGGTTGAGGCGCGGCGCGGGGATGAGACACGAGCGCAGCGTCAAACTGGTCGATCCAACCGCGCCGCCGGCGCATGCACCGGCGGCGGCCGGTGTCGTCATCGAGATATTCACCGATGGCGCCTGCAAGGGAAATCCGGGCCCGGGCGGGTGGGGTGCGTGGCTGAAGTCGGGCGTGCACGAGAAGGAACTGTTCGGCGGCGAGCGTGCGACGACGAACAACCGGATGGAACTCACCGCGGTGATCCGCGCGCTGCAGTCGCTGAAGCGGCGTTCGCGCGTGGTGTTGCACACCGATTCGCAGTACGTGAAGCTCGGCGTGACCGAATGGTTGCCGATGTGGATCCGCCGCGGCTGGAAGACGGCCGGCAACAAGGCAGTGAAGAACTCCGATCTCTGGCGCGAACTCGCGCATCTGGCCGCGCAGCACGACATCGACTGGCGCTGGGTCCGGGGACATGCGGGGGTTCCGGGTAACGAGCGCGCCGATCGGCTCGCCAATCGCGGCGTCGAGGCCGCCTTGGACGGCATTGCCGATGCGTAGCTCGCCCGGCGCAGGTGATACAGTTTCAGCGCGGCGCGTGTGTGTGTCCGCTGCCGCGCTTTCCCGATGAAAATCAACCAGGTCACCGTGTGGGCGACGGCCGGCTTGCTGGCTGTTGGGGCGGCCGCTTATTTCCTGCCGCGCTGGATATCGACGGGGCCATCTGTTCCCATCGCTGGCGAAGGCAAGGGTGGCGCGGCGCCGCCGACGGCGTTCAAGGCCGCGGAGGGGAAATCCGACAAAGACGCCAAAGCAGCCGCGGCGCCGGCAACGCCGGTCGAGGTGATCGAGCTGCGGCCGACGCGGGTGCAGGAGGACCTGGTGGCGGTGGGATCGCTGCGCTCGAACGAGAGCGTGGTGCTGCGTCCAGAGGTCGCCGGCCGGATCGCGCAGATCGGCTTCCGTGACGGCCAGGCGGTGCGGCGCGGGCAGCTGATCGTCGGGCTGGATGCGTCGGTCAACCAGGCCGAGGTGGCGCAGGCGCGCGCTGAGTTCGAACTGGCGCAGTCGAACCTGAAGCGGACCGAGGATCTGGCGCGCAAGAACTTCGTCAGCTCCAGCGCGCAGGAGCAGGCGGCGTCGAACGTGCAGGTCAGCGAGGCGAAGCTGAAGCTCGCGCAGGCGCGGCTCGCGAAGATGCAGATCGTCGCTCCGTTCGACGGCATCGTCGGCATCCGCAACG
>JBLMYK010000010.1:0-6526 GCA_050258235.1 Gemmatimonadota bacterium
CCTTGCCGGAGGTCTTGCCGAGACCGGAACCGCCGCCGCGCCCGAGGCGCTTGGCCGAGGTTTTGGCGCCGACGCCGGGTTTGAGTGTATTCAGCTGCACGTCAGATCTCCTCGCATTTCAGCATGTACGACACGCTGTTGATCATGCCGCGGATCGCCGGGGTGTCCTCGAGCTCGACAGTATGATGACGCCGGCGCAGGCCCAGGCCGCGCACCGTCGCCATGTGGCGCGCGCCGGTGCCGAACGGACTTTTCAGCAGCGTCACGCGCAGTTTCTTGCCGGATTTCGGGTTCGTTGTCATGGATCGCCTCTTAACCCAGAATCTCTTCCACTTTCTTGCCGCGCTTGCGGGCGACATGCTCCGGGCTGTGGATCTCCTGCAGGCCCTTGACCGTCGCGCGCACCACGTTCACCGGGTTGCGCGAGCCGATGCACTTCGCCAGCACATCGTGCACGCCCACCACCTCGAACACCGCGCGCATGGCGCCGCCGGCGATGATGCCGGTGCCCACCGAGGCCGGCTTCATCACGACGCGGGCGGCGCCGTGTTCGGCTGTGATCGCGCGATGCAGGGTCGGGCCCTTGAGCTCGACCTTCTTCATGTTGCGCCGCGCGCTCTCCATCGCCTTGCTCACGGCGGCCGGCACTTCGCGGGCCTTGCCGCTGCCAATGCCGACGCGGCCGGCGCCGTCGCCGACGACCGTCAGGGCGGAGAAGGCGAAGATCCGGCCGCCCTTGACCACCTTGGCCACGCGCCGGACGCTGATCAGCTTCTCCTGGAAATTGTCGCTACGACCTTCAGATTCGGTAAACGCTGCCACAGTGTCCTCTCAGAATTCCAAACCGTTTTCGCGCGCGGCGTCGGCCAGCGCCTTGACGCGTCCGTGATAGCGGAAGCCGGAACGATCGAAGGCCACGCGCGTGATGCCGGCGCTCTTGGCCTTCTCGGCGATGCGCTTGCCGATGAGCTTGGCCGCCTCGACGTTGCCGCCGTGCTTGACGCTGCCGCGCACGTCCGCTTCCAGCGTGGAGGCGCTCGCCAGCACCCGGTCGCCGTTCTTGTCGATGATCTGCGCGTAGATGTGCTGCGGCGTGCGGTGCACGCACAGGCGCACCACCTGCAGACCGCGAATCTTGCGGCGGATGTGCTGCGCCCGACGCTCGCGTGGATTGATTTGTTTGTTCATAAAATTCGTTTACCTGACTCGCGGCCCGTTACTTCTTCTTGGCCTCTTTCTTGATAATGACTTCGTCGGTATAACGCACGCCCTTGCCCTTGTAGGGCTCCGGCGAGCGGAAACCGCGGATGTCGGCGGCCACCTGGCCCACCAGCTGCTTGTCCGCGCCCTTCACGACCAGATTGGTCTGATCCGGCGCCTCGATCGTGATCCCGTTCGGGATGTCGTACACGATCGGGTGCGAATAACCGAGCGTCAGATTGAGCTTCTTGCCCTGCACCGCGGCGCGGTAACCCACGCCGATGATGGTCAGTTTCTTCTCGAATCCCTTGGCCACGCCCTGGACCATGTTGTTCACCAGCGCCCGCGTGGTGCCGGAGACGGCGCGCGCCAGCGACGTGTCGTTGGTGCGCTGGAACTTGAGGAGATTGCCCTCCTGGCTCAGCTTCACCAGCGGGTGTACCTCGCACTCGAGGCTGCCCTTGGGGCCCTTCACGCTCAGCTTGGCGCCGGCAAGCGCCACCTGGACGCCGCTCGGAACAGCCACCGGATTTTTCGCGATTCGTGACATGGTCAAATACTCTTTACGAAACGATGCACAGGATTTCGCCGCCCAGGCCGGCCTTGCGGGCGGCGCGGTCGGACATGACGCCCTTGGAGGTGGAAACGATCGCCACCCCCATGCCGCCGTCGATGCGCGGCAGCTTGTGCTTGCCCTCGTAGCGGCGCAGCCCGGGGGCGCTCACGCGCTCGATACGCTCGATGACCGGCCGGCCCTCGTGATATTTCAGGCCGATCTCGAGCATCGGATGGCTGCCCTCGGTGACGTCGCGGCAGCCCGCGATATAACCCTCGTCCTGCAGCACCTGCGCGACGGCGCGCTTCAAGCGGGAGGCGGGCACGCGCACGCTCACCTTCTCGGCCATCTGGCCGTTGCGGATGCGGGTCAACATGTCGGCAATCGGATCGGTCATCATAAATTCATTCCCCTCACCAGCTCGCCTTGGTGACGCCCGGCACTTCGCCGCGCATCATGATCTCGCGCAGCTTGCTGCGCGACAGCCCGAACTTGCGGTAGAAACCGCGCGGACGCCCGGTCAGGCTGCAACGGTTGCGGCGGCGGATATAGCTCGAATCGCGCGGCATCTTCTGCAACGCGACCATGGCGGCGTGGCGCTCCTCTTCGGAGAGCTTCACGTTCTTGACCTTGTCGCGCAGCTCGGCGCGCTTGGCGGCGTGCTTCACCACCAGGGCGGCGCGACGCTTGTCACGGTTGATCATGCTTCGTTTGGCCATTCGAAAATCCTCGACTAACTGCGCAGCGGAAAACTGAACGCCAGCAGCAATTCCCGCGCTTCCGCGTCGGTCTTGGCGCTGGTGGCGATGGTGATGTCCATCCCGCGGACGGCGTCGACCTTGTCGAAGTCGATCTCGGGAAAAATGATCTGTTCCTTGATGCCGAGCGAGTAATTCCCGCGGCCGTCGAACGAGCGCGCGGGCAGGCCACGGAAATCGCGGATGCGCGGGATCGCCACGCTGATCAGGCGGTCCAGGAATTCGTACATGCGCGCGCCGCGCAGCGTCACCTTGCAGCCGATCGGCCAGTTCTCGCGCACCTTGAAATTGGCGATCGACTTGCGCGCGCGCGTGACCAGCGGCTTCTGGCCGCTGATCTGCGTCATGTCATTGACGGCGTTGTCGATCACCTTCTTGTCCGCCATCGCCTCGCCCACGCCCATGTTGAGCGTGATCTTGGTAATCCGCGGCACCTGCATGACGTTCTTGTACCCGAATTTCGCCTGCAACGCGGGCACCACGCTCTTGCGATAATGTTCCTGCAACCTAGCCATTGCTCAAAACCTTATTTCACGTCGGCGACTTCGCCGCTCTTCTTGAAAACCCTTACCTTGGTCCCGTCCTTCATCGTCCGGAACCCCACGCGCTCGCCCTTGCCCGTCGCCGGATTGTGCAGCGCGACGTTGGACAGATGGATCGGCGCCTCACGGTCGATGATGCCGCCGGTCACCCCCTTGTTGGGGTTCGGCTTGGTGTGACGCTTGATCATGTTCACGTTTTCCACCAGCACGTGGTCGTCCTCGAACACGCGCAGCACGGTGCCCTGCTTGCCCCGGTCCTTGCCGGTCAGGACCACAACCTTGTCGCCTTTGCGAATCTTTTTCATGGCATCAACCTTTCACTACAAGACTTCCGGAGCGAGCGAGATGATCTTCATGAACTGCTCGCCGCGCAGCTCGCGCGTCACGGGCCCGAAAATACGCGTGCCGATCAGTTCGCGCTTGGTATCGAGCAGCACCGCTGCGTTGGTGTCGAAGCGGATCACCGAGCCGTCGGCCCGACGCACGCCCTTGCGGGTGCGCACGATCACCGCGTCGTAGACGTCGCCCTTCTTCACCTTGCCGCGGGGGATGGCTTCCTTCACGCTGACCTTGACGACGTCGCCAATGCCGGCGTAACGGCGCTTGGAACCCCCGAGCACCTTGATGCACTGCACCGTTTTCGCCCCGCTGTTGTCGGCAACCATCAGCAGGCTTTGCATCTGGATCATTATCCTGTCTCCACACGGCGCCGCTTTCAGGGAAAGCGGGCGATTATATCACTCGCGCCGATATCAGCCAAAATTCAACGCGTTACTCAGATCTCGCGCGACCGTTCCAGCACCTTCACCAGGCGCCAGGTCTTGGTCTTCGACAGCGGCCGGCACTCCTCGATGAGGACCAGGTCGCCCTGTTTGCATTCGTTGCTCTCGTCGTGCGCGTGCAGCTTGCTGCGGCGCGTGATGATCTTGCCGTACAGCGGATGGCGGATGCGGCGATCCACCTGCACGGTGATGGTCTTGTGCATCTTGTTGCTGATCACGCGGCCGGTGGCCGAGCGCGCGGTTTTCGTCTTTTCGTCCATACGTTATTCCGGCTTCTGGTTCATGACGGTGCGCAGGCGCGCGATGTTGCGCCGCACCTTTTTCAGGTTCGCGGTGTTGGCGAGCTGCGCCGTCGCCTTCTGCATGCGCAGGTTGAACTGCTCGCGCAGCATGTCGGCCAGCTCCTTGCTGCGCGCTTCAGCGTTCATCGCCCGATATTCTTTCGTTTTCGCTTTCATGGTTCACCTGCGTTACAGCGTCCGGGTCACGATCATGGTGCGGACCGGGAGTTTCGCGGCCGCGAGCTTGAACGCCTCGCGCGCCTCCGCTTCGCTCACGCCTTCCATCTCGTACAGCACCGCGCCGGGCTTGATCTCGGACACCCAGTACTCGACGTTGCCCTTGCCGCTGCCCATGCGCACTTCGAGCGGCTTCTTGGACACGGGCTTGTCCGGGAACACCCGGATCCACACGCGCCCGCCGCGCTTGATGAAGCGCGTCAGCGCCCGTCGCGCCGCCTCGATCTGGCGCGAGGTCAGGCGTCCGCGCGTGGTCGCCTTCAGGCCGTATTCGCCGAAGCTGACCTTGTTGCCGCGCAGGGCCAGGCCGCGGTTGCGGCCCTTCATCATCTTGCGATATTTCGTTCGTTTCGGTTGCAGCATATTCCAACCTTAAAAAATAAATTCTGCCTGTTCCCCCTCACCCTCATTCCCTCTCCCGCGAGGGAAGAGGGAAGCGAGCCGGGGTGCGCTACGCGCACATTCCGTTTACCCGGCGGTCGCGCCCTTTTTCTGGGCCTCGGCGTCTTCCATCTTCGGCGCGTCCTGGTCGAACACCTCGCCCTTGAAGATCCACACCTTCACCCCGATCGTACCGTAGGTGGTGAAGGCCTGCGAAAAACCGTAATCGATGTCGGCGCGCAGCGTGTGCAGCGGCACGCGGCCCTCGCGATACCATTCGGTGCGCGCGATCTCGGCGCCGTTCAGCCGGCCCGCGACCATGATCTTGATGCCGAGCGCACGCAGGCGCATGGCGTTGGTCACGGCGCGCTTCATGGCGCGCCGGAACATGATGCGCTTCTCCAGCTGCTGCGCGATGTTCTCGGCCACCAACTGGGCGTCGAGCTCAGGCTGGCGCACTTCCTCGACCGCCAGCTGCACCGGGCGGCCGGCGAGCCGGGTCATCTCCTGGCGCAACTTCTCGATGTCCTCGCCCTTCTTGCCGATAACGATGCCGGGACGCGCGGTATGTACGGTGATGTTGATGCTCTGCGCCGGACGCTCGATCACGATCGTGCTCACGGCCGCGTTCTTGAGCTTGGCCTTGAGATAGTCGCGCAGCGCGATATCCGAGATCAGGTTCTGGGTATAGGTCTTGGTGCCCGCGTACCACCTGGCGGTCCAGTCGCGGCTGACCCCGAGACGAAATCCGATCGGATTGACTTTCTGACCCATCAGCTCTTCTCCTTCTTCACGGCCTTGGACCGCTTCTTCTCGTCGCTCACCGTCACGGTAATGTGACTGGTGCGCTTCAGGATACGCACGCCGCGACCCTTGGCGCGGGCGCTGAACCGGCGCAGCGTCGGTCCGCCGTCCACCTGGACGCCGGCGACGCGCAGCTCGTCCACGTCGGCGCCTTCGTTATGCTCGGCGTTGGCGATGGCCGACTCGAGCACCTTGCGCAGGTGTCCCGCCGCCTTCTTCGGGCTGAACTGGAGGATCTCCAGGGCGCGCGCCACCGGGAGCCCCCGGATCTGGTCGGCGACCAGCCGCCCCTTCTGGGCGGAGACGCGGACGAATTTCAGAATCGCGGTCGCTTGCATGGCGTTACTTGCTCTCTTCCGTAGTCACTTTGCGGTCGCCCGAATGCACCTTGAAGGTGCGCGTGGCGGCGAATTCGCCGAGCTTGTGGCCAACCATGTTCTCGGTGATCAGCAGCGGCACGTGCTGGCGGCCGTTGTGCACCGCGACCGTCAGGCCCACGAAATCCGGCGTTACCGTCGAACGGCGCGACCAGGTCTTGATCGGTTTCTTGCTGTTTTCAGCGCGCGCCTTGTCCACCTTCGCGGCGAGGTGCGCATCGACAAACGGTCCTTTTCTGACTGAACGTGGCACGGCTCTGAACCTCTTTATTTACGCCGATGAATGATCATGGAATCGGTGCGCTTGTTGGCGCGCGTCTTGTAACCCTTGGTCGGCGTCCCCCACGGGCTCACCGGATGGCGTCCACCCTTGGTGCGGCCTTCGCCGCCGCCGTGCGGGTGGTCGACCGGGTTCATGGCGGTGCCGCGCACCGTCGGGCGGATGCCGCGCCAGCGCGTAGCACCCGCCTTGCCGATCTTGCGCAGCGAATGCTCGGCATTGCCGACCTCGCCGATGACGGCGCGGCACTCGACGTGCACCTTGCGCACCTCGCCCGAGCGCAGCCGCAGCTGCGCGTAGTCGCCTTCGCGCGCGATCAGCTGCAAAC
>JBLMYK010000011.1:0-3202 GCA_050258235.1 Gemmatimonadota bacterium
TCATCGAACAACGGAGACAACCATGGGCGACCTGTCGGAACTCCAGGAACGCGAAAAGAAACTGCAGGGCATGGGCACCTCGCTGCTGCGCAAGGAGGACGCGCGCTTCATCCGCGGCCAGGGCACCTATGTCGACGACATCAAGCTGCCCGGCATGCTGTTCGGCGCGATCGTGCGCAGCCCGTTCGCGCATGCGCGCATCCGGTCGATCGACAAGTCCAAGGCGCTCGCGGTGCCGGGCGTCGCGGCGGTGCTGACCGCCGACGATCTGAAGCCGGTGAACCTGCACTGGATGCCGACGCTCGGCGGCGACGTGCAGGCGGTGCTCGCCGACAAGAAGGTGTGCTTCCAGTACCAGGAGGTCGCGATGGTGCTCGCGACCGACCGCTATGCGGCCTACGACGGCGCAGCGGCGGTCGAGGTCGACTACGAGGAGCTGCCGGCCATCGTCGACCCGAAGCAGTCGATGGCACCCGACGCGCCGATCATCCGCGAGGACATCGCCGACAAGAAGGAAGTCGGCCACGGACCGCGCACGCACCCGAACCACATCTTCACCTGGGAGGCGGGCAACAAGGCGGCGGCCGATGCGGCGTTCGCCGGCGCCGAGGTGACGGTGCGCGAAGAGATCCTGAACCCGCGCGTGCATCCCTGTCCCCTGGAGACCTGTGGCTGTGTCGCATCGTTCAACAAGGCGACCGGCTACCTGACCGTCTACATGACGACGCAGGCGCCGCACCTGGTGCGTACCGTGCTCGCGATGCTGTCGGGCATCGCGGAGAGCAAGATCCGCGTGGTCGGCGGCGACATCGGCGGCGGCTTCGGCAACAAGGTGCCGGTGTATCCCGGCTACGTGGTCGCGATCGTCGCGTCGATCGTCACCGGGGTGCCGGTGAAGTGGATCGAATCGCGCATCGACAACATTTCCACCACGGGCTTCGCGCGCGACTATCACTGCGTCGGCGAACTGGCCGCCGACAACGACGGCCGCATCAAGGGCCTGCGTTTCACCGCGCTGGCCGACCACGGCGCGTTCAACTCGCACGTGTCGGCGACCAAGCTGCCGGCCGGGCTGTTCTCGATCTGCACCGGGTCGTACGCGATTCCCAACGCATATGCGCGAGTCGACGCCGTGTATACGAACAAGGCGCCCGGCGGAGTCGCCTACCGCTGTTCGCTGCGCGTGACCGAAGCGATCTACCTGATCGAACGCATGATGGACGTGCTGGCGCAGAAGCTCGGCATCGACAAGGCCGAGATCCGGCGCCGCAACTTCGTGCGCAAGGAGCAGTTCCCGTACACGACGTCGTTCGGCTGGACGCTCGATTCCGGCGACTACCACACCGCGCTCGAGAAGGTGTTGAAGGCGGTCGACTACGACGGACTGCGCCGAGAGCAGGCGGCCAGGCGCGCCGATCCGAACTGCCCGACGCTGATGGGCATCGGCATCTCGACCTTCACCGAGATCGTCGGCGCCGGGCCGACCAAGGTGTGCGACATCCTCGGCATCGGGCTGTTCGACAGCTGCGAGATCCGCGTGCACCCGACCGGTGCCGTGATCGCGCGCATGGGGACGATGACGCAGGGGCAGGGCCACGCGACCACCTACGCGCAGATCATCGCCACCGAGCTCGGTCTGCCGGCGAGCGACATCGTGGTCGAGGAGGGCGACACCGACAAGGCACCCTACGGTGCCGGCACCTGGGGTTCGCGCTCGACACCGGTGGCGGGCGCCGCGACCGCGCAGGCGGCGCGCAAGATCCGCGATAAGGCGAAGAAGATCGCCGCGCACCTGCTCGAGGTCGCCGAGGGTGATCTGGAGTGGGAGATCGACCGCTTCAAGGTCAAGGGCAACCCGAGCCAGGCGAAGACGATGAAGGAGATCTGCCTCGCCGCGCACACCGGCAGCATCCCGCCGGGCATGGAGCAGGGATTGAACGCGGTCACCTATTACGACCCGCCCAACCTGACCTATCCGTTCGGCGCGTACCTGTGCGTGGTCGACATCGACAAGTTCACCGGCGAGGTCAAGGTGCGGCGCTTCTACGCGCTCGACGATTGCGGCACGCGCATCAACCCGATGGTGATCGAAGGCCAGATCCACGGCGGGTTGACCGAGGCCTTCGCGGTGGCGATGGGACAGCAGATTCCGTTCGACGAGAACGGCAACCATCTCGGCAACAGCCTGATGGACTATTTCCTGCCCACCACGATGGAGACGCCGCGCTGGGAAACCGACCACACGGTCACGCCTTGCCCGCACCACCCGATCGGCGCCAAGGGCGTGGCCGAATCGCCGCACGTCGGTGGCATTCCGTGCTTCAGCAACGCGGTGATCGACGCGTTCGCGCACCTCGGCGTCACCCACGTGGACATGCCGCACAGCGCATATCGCGTGTGGCAGACCTGCAATGCACTCGGCGTGAACAAGCGGGCATGAAAGTCCAGCTGGACAAATCGTTTGCGCTGCCCGCGTCGGCCGACGTGGCGTGGACGCTGCTGCGGGACATCGAAGGCGTGACGGGCTGCATGCCGGGCGCCAGGATCACCGAGCGCATCGACGCGCAGCACTACAAGGGCACGGTCGCAGTAAAGCTCGGCCCCGCGAACCTGTCGTTTCGCGGCGATGTCGAAGTCAAGGGCATCGACGAGCAGGCGCGATCGCTGCACCTGTTTGCCAAGGGCACGGACACGACCGGGGGTTCCGGCGCATCGATGGACCTGACCGCGCGGGTGGAAGCGGTGGACGCGACTTCGTGCAAGCTGCTGGGAACGAGCGAGGTGTCGGTCAGCGGCAAGGCCGCCACCTTCGGCGCGCGGGTGATGGGCCCGGTATCCGAACAGGTGCTGAACCAGTTTGTCCAGAACTTTTCCGCGCGGCTGCAGGCGACGCAGGCGGCCGCACCGGCTGCTCCAGCGGCGGCCGCGCCCGAGGCTGGAGCGCCGGCCGCCACCGCATCCGCGGTTGCAGCGCCGGCACCCGCGCAGGCAAAACCGCTGAACGCGCTCGCGCTGCTGTGGGCGGTGATCCGGGACTGGCTGCGTTCGCTGTTCGCGGCAAAGCGCGCATGACGTCGACCACGCGGGCACTGGAACTCGGCTCCCTTCAGCAGGATCTGGCGCGCGCGGGCTACATCGCGGAGCCGCCGCTGGCGGCGGCGCTGCTGCTGATGCAGGACCTCGGGCGGCCGTTGCTGCTCGA
>JBLMYK010000012.1:0-3756 GCA_050258235.1 Gemmatimonadota bacterium
GGTCGCGCATTTCTGCGAGCGGATCGCGGTACAGATCCAGCGCTCGATCGATCTCTACGAGCGGCAGTCGGGGCTGCCGCCGGTAGCGCGCATCGTGCTGGGTCCGCACGCGCATCGCGCCACGCTCGCCACCGTGCTGTCCACGCAGATCGCGCCGGCGCTCGAGTTGTTCACGCCGGAGCTGCTGTCGCGCTTCGGCCTGGCCGCGCACGCGGACCAGTGTTCATCGTTGACGCTGCCGAGCCTCGGGGCCGCGCTGCGTCCACCCGCGGCGGCCGAACGCCGGCGGGCCGCCTGATGCGGAGCCGATCGTGACGCAACGCATCGACCTGTACCGGGAACTGCGCCAGCGGCGTGAGCGGCAGGGCCGCGGCGTGGCACCTGCCGCGACGGCGCTCGTCGCCGGCGCCGTGATCCTCGTCGTGCACGTCGGCTTCGCGCAGCGCGACCTGACGGTGCAGCGCGCGGAACTGGCACGGATCCAGGCGGACACGCAGCGGCTGCAGCGTCTGCTGGTCGAGAAAGGGAAGCCCGCCGATGTCGCGAGCGCTGCCGAGAACGAAGCCGAGGTAACCGCGCTCGAGCGCGTCGCCGCGCGGCTGTCCGGCGGGGCGCTCGCCCGCACCGAAGGTTTCTCCGCGACGCTGACGGCGCTGGCGCAGGCCAGCACCGAAGGCGTGTGGCTGACCGGCATCACGCTCGAGAACGCGACCGATCAGTTCGCGCTCGAAGGCAAGGCGCTCGACGCGACGCGCGTTCCGCTGCTGCTCGCCGCGCTGAAGCGCCAAGCGCGCTTTGCGGGAACCGAATTCGCCAGGCTCGACCTGGCGCGTGCGGAAGACGCCGGCCGCGACACGCCTGAGGGCACGGTCCGCTTCCGCATCGCGACCGCCGCACTTGGCCGGGATTCGTCGTCGCCGAAGCTCGCCGCGGCCGCGACCGAGGTGGCCCCATGAAGGCGCTGCGCACCTGGTTCCTGGCCCGCTCCGGGCGCGAGCGCTGGTTGATCGTGCTGGCGACGCTGGCGCTGCTCGCGTCGCTGGTCGAGCTCGCGGTGCTCTCACCGCTGCGCGCGCGGCAGGCCGCTGCCACCACCGAACTGGCGAGCGCAAAGGCGCAGTTCGACAAGCTGCGGGCGATGCTGCCGGCGGCGATCGCCCAGGACACCGCGCAGGCGGACCGGCTGCGCGCGCGACGCGCCGCGGCCGAGCAGAAGATCGCCGCCGCGCAGGTCGACCTGGTCAACCCGCGCGATATGGCGCAGCAGCTGGCGACCCTGCTCGCGCATCATCCGCAGCTGCGCGTGGTCGGCATACGGTCGCAGCCGCCGGCCCCGCTGCTGGGGGACAGCCCCGGCTCCGCCGAGCCGCGCAAGGCGACGCCGGCGCTCTATCGCCACGCGCTGCAGGTCCAGGTCGAGGGCCGCTACCTCGATCTGCTCGCGTACCTGGCGGCGCTGGAGAAGGCGCCGCGCCGCATGTACTGGCGCGCGCTCGACATGAAGGTGCCGGCGTCGGGGACGCCGCTCACCACGATCGAACTGTTCACGCTGTCGACGGAGGCGGTATGGCTGCGCCTCTGATGCGACGGCTTGCGCTGCCACTCGCGCTGCTGCTGCCGATGGCGGCGGCGGCGCAGGGCCTGGTCGACCCCACGTTGCCGCCGGCATCGCTGCGCACCGCGCCGAACGAAGCGGCTGCGCCGCCCGCGCCGAAGCTGCAGATGATCCTGCGCGGTCCCGACGAGTTGCAGCGCGCGCTGATCGATGGCCGCTGGCTGCACGTGGGCGATCTGCTGCCGGGCTCGACGGCGCGAGTGCTGAGCATCACCGCCAGCGCGGTCGTGCTGGCGCGCGGCAGCCAGACCGAATCGCTCGAACTGCTGCCCACAATCGCGACGCGCGCGGCGGCGATCGACACCGAGCACGAGGCACAGAAATGAAACCGCGCCATCCGCACCCGGAGATCGCAATGAACCGATGGATCGTAGCCACGCTCGCCGCCGTTGCACTGCCGGCCCTGCTCGGCGCCTGCGCGACCCCCGACAACGGACGGCACAGCGCGCTGATGCCCGAGGTGCGCGAGGCACTTTCGCAGGCTTCGGCGGCTACGCCGCCCGCGCCGCCGCCGGCGCTGACTCAGGCGCTGGTTCCGCCGCCGGACCTGAGCCTGCCCAAGCTCGGCGCCAGGAACGTGGAGCCGCGCTTCGACCTGAACGTGGCCAACCTGACGGCGAGCCAGGTGTTCGCCGCGCTGGCCAAGGACACCCGCTACTCGATGCTGGTCGACGGGCAGCTGACGACGCCGGTGACGGTCAGCCTGAAGGACGTGACGCTGCTCGAGGCGCTCGACACGCTGCGCGACATGTACGGCTTCGAGTACCGCATCGAAGGCACGCGCATCTTCATCGCGCCAGCGCGGCTGGCCACGCAGGTGTTCCAGGTCAACTACCTGACCGCGAACCGCGCGGGACGCAGCGACGTGCGCGTGACATCCGGCTCGATCACGACCGGCGCACAGAGCGGCGCGCAGTCGAATGCACCCACGGTGCCGAACGCGCAGGTGGCCACACAGGAATCGAGCCGCATCACCACGCAGACGAAGAACGACCTGTGGGCGGAACTCGAAGTGACGCTGAAGCTGCTGGTCGGCGACAAGGACGGAAGGCAGCTGATCGTGTCGCCGCAGTCGGGGCTGATCGTCGTGCGCGCGATGCCGAAGGAACTGCGCGCGGTCGAGAGCTATCTGCGCGCCGCGCGCCTGAACATCGAGCGCCAGGTGATGCTGGAAGCGAAGATCATCGACGTCGAGCTGAGCAATTCGCAGCAGAGCGGCGTGAACTGGGCGGCGTTCCGTACCGGGCCGAATCATCGCGGCTCGGCCGGGCTGGTCAATCCCGGCACGTCGCTGTCGCCCACCGGCGAACTCACCAACGGCGTGCTCAATGCCTTGCCGGGCGATACGCTCGCTCTGGCCGGCGCCGCCTCCGCGGGCTTGTTCGGGCTCGCCTTCCAGACCAGCAACTTCGCCGCGCTGATCCAGTTCCTCGAGACGCAGGGCAACGTGCAGGTGCTGTCGAGTCCGCGCATCGCGGCGCTGAACAACCAGCAGGCGGTCCTGAAGGTCGGCACCGACGATTTCTTCGTCACCGGCATCACGACCAGCACGACGACGTCCTCCGCGGGCGGCAACGTCACCTCGCCGACGATCACCGTGCAGCCGTTCTTCTCCGGCATCGCGCTCGACGTGACGCCGCAGATCGACGAGGACGGCAACATCATCCTGCACGTGCACCCGTCGGTGTCGAACGTCGCCGAGCGCACCAAGGTGCTCGACCTCGGCACGCTGGGCGGCAAGATCACGCTGCCGCTGGCTTCGAGCACGGTATCCGAGACCGACACCATCGTGCGCGTGCGCGATGGCTCGATCGTCGCCATCGGCGGCCTGATGAAGATCCTGCGCAGCAATGCCCGCACGCAGATCCCGGGCGCCGGCGACATTCCCGTGGCGGGCGCGCTGTTCGGCTCGCGCAGCCAGGACTTGGACAAGCACGAGCTGGTGATCTTGATGAAACCTTCGCCGTCGGCGACCGCGAGCAGCAGGGTGTTGAACACGTCCTGCTGGGCGCGCGAGGCAAATGCGAACGCGGTGTCCGGCGTGATCGAGAACGGCGCCGCCTGCAACTGGAAGTGTTCGAGGTACATCGTCGGGTTCCTTGTCTACAGGCGCGGTGCGCCGCCGGTCATCGCCTGCACGC
>JBLMYK010000013.1:0-13847 GCA_050258235.1 Gemmatimonadota bacterium
CGCTGATCGAGCGCCTGATGCGCGAAAGCCGGGTGCCAATGATCAAGCACCTCGACGGCATCTGCCACGTCTACATCGACGAGGCCGCGAACCTCGAGCAGGCGATCCGCATCGCCGACAATGCCAAGACGCAGCGCTACGGCACCTGCAACACGATGGAGACCCTGCTGGTCGCGGCGGCGATTGCGCCGAGCGTGCTGGCGCCGCTCGGTCGGCTGTATGCCGGCAAGGGTGTGGAGCTGCGCGGTTGCGCGCGCACCTGCACGCTGCTGCAGGCCGCCGGCGTCGCGTGCAAGGCGGCGACGGAAGAGGACTGGCGCACCGAATACCTGGCGCCGATCCTGTCGATCGCGATCGTCGACGGAATCGACGCGGCGATCGACCACATCAACACCTGGTCCAGCCATCACACCGATGCGATCGTTACCGACGACCACGTGGCCGCGATGCGTTTCCTGCGTGAAGTCGATTCGGCGTCGGTGATGATCAACGCGTCAACCCGCTTCGCCGACGGATTCGAATACGGCCTGGGGGCGGAGATCGGGATCTCGAACGACAAACTGCATGCGCGCGGCCCGGTCGGCCTCGAGGGGCTGACATCGCTGAAGTTCGTCGTCTTCGGCCACGGCGAGATCCGCACCTGACGCCCGCCGATGAAACTGCTTACGACCCGTACGCTGGTCGCATTGCTGCTTGCGCTTGCGGCGATCCGCATCGTTTCGCTCGCGCTGTACCCGCTCGGCGACACGACCGAGGCGCGCTACGGCGAAGTCGCCCGCCTGATGGCGACAACCGGCGACTGGATCACGCCGCAGAACGATCCCGGCGTGCCTTTCTGGGCCAAGCCGCCGCTGTCGTTCTGGGCATCGGCCGCGTCGGTCAAGCTGCTCGGAATCAACGAGTTCGCCCTGCGCTTGCCGTCCGTGCTGTTCGCGCTCGTGGCGATGGGCCTGCTGTGGCGGCTTGCGCGGCGCGCCGAACCGTCGCACTCGACGCTCGAGGCATGGATCGCGATGCTCGCGTTCGCGACCATGCCGCTCGCCTTCGTATCGGCCGGTGCGGTGATGACCGACATGGCGCTGGCGACCACGACCACCGCGGCGATGGTTTCGTTCTGGTTCGCGTGGGCGCAGGGTTCGCGGCCCTGGGGCTATGCATTCTTCGCCGCGCTCGGATTCGCGCTGGTCGCCAAGGGCCCGGTCGGCGTCGTGCTGGTCGGCGTCAGCATCGGCCTGTTCTGGCTGATCGAGCCCGACCGCCTGGGCAACCTGAAGCGGCTGTGGACGAACCTGCCGTGGCTGGGCGGCATCATCCTGATGCTCGCGATCGGCGTGCCGTGGTACGTCGCCGCAGAGATCAAGACGCCCGGGTTCATCGACTATTTCATCGTCGGCGAGCACTTCAAGCGGTTCCTCGTGCCGCATTGGCCCGGCGACCGCTACGGCAACGCGCACGACGTCGCGCGCGGCATGATCTGGGCCTACTACGCGGTGTCGGTGCTGCCGTGGCTTCCGGTGCTCGCGTGGCTGGGACTGTCGCGGCTGCGCGCCCGCGCGCCGCTGCCGCGCTGGACCTCGTTCGACCGCTACCTGCTGGGATGGGCGCTGGCGACGCCGATCTTCTTCACGCTGGCGCGCAACATCATCTGGACCTACGCGCTGCCCGCTCTGCCGGCGCTCGCGCTGCTGATCGCGCGCGCGTGCACGCGTCGCCTCGAGCACCACGCCGGTGGGCCGGTGCGCTGGGCCGTTCCCGCGACTGGCGCGGCCGGGGTACTGATCTTCTTCGTCGTCTTTCTTTTCGTCGCGCCGATGCAGGGCCACGAACGCTCCACGCGCGACCTGATCGAGGCGAAGATCCACGCCGAGGCGCAGCCCGGTGAACCGCTGCTGGTGATCGGCACCCCGCCGCACTCGACCAAGTTCTATTCGCGCGCCCGCTACCAGCGCGCAACGATGGAGCAGGCGCTCGCGGCGCTCGAGCGCCCCGGCGAGGTTTTCGTGCTGCTGGAGCGCCGTGACCTGACGCCGCAACTGCAGGCCGCCACCACGGAAGTCGCGTCCAACAAGAAGTACCTGCTGCTGGAGAAGCGCTGATGCGGCGAGGCCCCTCGACCCAGGCCGCGCGCGTCTCCCGGTGACGACAGCGCCCGAGCAGTTCTTTGCCATCTGCCCGCGCGGGCTCGAAGCGCCGCTGGCCGACGAGCTGCGCGCGCTCGGCGCGCAAAGGATCCAGAGCGAGCCTGGGGGAGTCGGCTTCGCCGGCACGCTGCCGGTGGCGTACGCGGCCAATCTGCATTCGCGGATCGCCAGCCGCGTGCTGTGGCAGGTCGGGCATCACGCCTACTCGACCGAGGACGACGTGTACGCCGCTGCGCGCGCGGTCGCGTGGGAGGCGCGCTTCGGCCCGCGCCAGACGCTGCGCGTCGATGTCACTGCGACACGCTCGCCACTGCGCAGCCTGGAATTCGCGACACTGCGCATCAAGGATGCGATCGTCGACCGGTTGCGCGAAAGGACCGGTGAGCGGCCCTCGATCGACCGTGCGCATCCCGACGTGCGCGTGTTCGCGCACCTGGACGCCGCGCATGCGACGCTCTATCTCGACCTGTCGGGCGAGCCGCTGTTCAAGCGCGGCTGGCGTGCCGACAAGGGCGAAGCACCGCTGAAGGAAAACCTCGCCGCCGGATTGCTGCTGCTGTCGGGCTGGACCCCCGAGCGGCCGCTGCTCGATCCGTTCTGTGGCAGCGGCACGATCGTGATCGAGGCGGCGCAGATCGCTTCCCGCCGTGCACCGGGACTGCAGCGCAAGTTCGCCTTCGAGCGGTTGCTCGGCTGCGAGCGCGACGCGTGGAAGACGCTGCGCGAAGAGGCGCGCACGCGGATCGACGACCGCATCGCCTCCCGCATCGCCGGAGGCGACATCTCGACGCGCGTGGTCGAACAGGCGATCCGCAATGCCGAACTCGCCGGCCTGAAAAGCTGGCTCGATGACGGCCGCCTCACGCTCGCCGCCCGGGATGCCCGCGAAGCGGAGCCGGTCGGCGAACACGGCATGATCATCAGCAACCCGCCGTACGGCGAGCAGAGCAGCCCGCGGTCGGCTCCGGTTCCGAAGCTGATGGCCAATGTCGGCGACCGGCTGAAGCAGGCGTTCGCCGGCTGGGAGGCGTGGTTCCTGACGTCGGACCGGGCGCTACCGCGCCAGATGCGCCTGCACGAGACGCGCAAGACCGTGCTGTTCAACGGACCGATCGAATGCCGGTTCTTCCGCTTCGAGCTCGTCGCCGGAAGCTACCGTCCGCGCGCCGCCGGCTGATCAGGCGGCGAGCGCCTTCTCGATGTCCTTTTCCAGGTCGGCCGGCGCCGTGTTCGGCGCGTAGCGCTTCACCACATTGCCCTTGCGATCGACCAGGAACTTGGTGAAGTTCCATTTGATCGACTCGCTGCCGAGCAGCCCCGGTGCGGCGCTCGCCAGGTGCTTGTACAGCGGATGCGCGTCGGCGCCGTTCACGTCGATCTTGGCGAACAGCGGGAACGTGACGCCGTAGTTGATCTCGCAGAACTCGGCGATCTCGGATTCCGTTCCCGGCTCCTGCGCACCGAACTGGTTGCACGGAAATCCCAGAACGACCAGTCCCTGTTTGCCGTACTTCTGGTACAGCGCCTCCAGTCCCTTGTACTGCGGCGTGAAGCCGCAACGGCTCGCGACGTTGACGATCAGAACGACCTTGCCCTTGTAGTCGGCAAGCTTGCGGAGCTTGCCGTCGATGGTGGCGGCGGAGAAATCGTAGACGGTCGTCATCGCGCAACTCCGGGTTGAGTTGAGCGAAGTCTAGCGTTCGCCTTTGCCCCTCCCGGAGCGGGCGGAGTCGGCGGACGGAGCCCCCGACCTGCCCGCGAGCAGCGTGGACTCGACAGCGCTAGCTGGTGAGCCCGAGATGCTCGATCCCCTTGTGGATCCCCTGCACGCCGCCGTACAGCTTCGAGTTCAGCTTGATCTGCAGCCGCAGGTCGTTGACCGAATCGGCGTTGCGCAGTGCGTCCTCGTAGCTGATCAGCTCCTTCTCGTGCAGGTCGTACAAGGCCTGGTCGAAGGTCTGCATGCCCTGCTCGCGCGAGCGCTTCATCACCTCGCGGATCTCCGGCACGTCGCCCTTGAAGACCAGCTCCGAGATCAGCGGCGAGTTCAGCATGATCTCGACCGCGGGGATGCGGCCCTTGCGGTCCTTGAACGGGATCAGCCGCTGCGAAATCATCGCGCGCAAATTCAGCGACAGGTCCATCAGCAGCTGCTGGCGCTTCTCCTCGGGGAAGAAGTTGATCACGCGGTCGAGCGCCTGGTTGGTCGAGTTCGCGTGCAGCGTGCACATCACCAGGTGGCCGGTCTCGGAAAACGCGATCGCGTGTTCCATCGTCTCGCGCTCGCGCACCTCGCCGATCAGGATCACGTCCGGGGCCTGCCGCAGCGTGTTCTTCAGCGCCACCTGCCAGGTGTCGCAGTCGACCCCGACCTCGCGCTGGGTGACGATGCAGTTCTTGTGCGGGTGGACGTACTCGATCGGGTCCTCGATCGTGATGATGTGGCCCTGCGAGTTCTCGTTGCGGTAGCCGGTCATCGCCGCCAGCGTGGTCGACTTGCCCGAGCCGGTCGCGCCCACCACCATCACGATGCCGCGCTTGGCCATCGCCAGTTCGTTCACGATCGGCGGCATGTTGATTTCTTCCGCGGTCGGAATCTTTTCGGCGATCGTCCTGAAGACGATGCCGACGTGCCCCTGCTGCACGAACGCCGACACGCGGAAGCGGCCGATGCCGGTGGGGCTGATGGCGAAGTTGCACTCCTTGGTCGCTTCGAACTCCGCCGCCTGGCGGTCGTTCATGATCGAGCGCACCAGGTCCGCCGTGTGATGAGCGGTCAGCGGCTGGTTCGACACCGGCATCACGCGGCCGTCGATCTTGAATGCCGGCGGAAACTCGGCGGTCAGGAACAGGTCCGAGCCCTTCTTCGCAAGCAGCAGCTTCAGCAGGTCGTGGACGAATCTGGTTGCCTGGTCACGATCCATAAGCGTCTACCTCTTTGAGCCACGCATCAGCGCGGCGAAAACTCGAACCTCCCCTCTCCTGGGAGAGGGACCGGGGTGAGGTTCGTGGAACGGGAACATCTACCCGACGAAGATCTCGGGCTGCTTCGCGTAGACGCGCGCCTCGCCGACCGCAACGATGTTGCGGCGGACCATGTCCATCAGGCACTGGTCGAGCGTCTGCATGCCGAACTGGCTGCCGGTCTGAATCATCGAGTACATCTGCGCGACCTTGTTCTCGCGGATCAGGTTGCGGATCGCCGGCGTGCCGACCATGATCTCGTGCGCCGCGACGCGTCCTGTGCCGTCCTTCAGCTTCAGCAGCGACTGCGAGATCACCGCCACCAGCGACTCCGACAGCATCGCGCGCACCATCTCCTTTTCCGCCGCCGGGAACACGTCGACCATGCGGTCGATCGTCTTCGCCGCGCTCGACGTGTGCAGCGTGCCGAACACCAGGTGGCCGGTCTCGGCGGCGGTCAGCGCCAGCCGGATCGTCTCCAGGTCGCGCAGCTCGCCCACCAGGATCACGTCCGGGTCCTCGCGCAGCGCGGACCGCAGCGCATTGGCGAACGACAGCGTGTGCGGCCCGACTTCGCGCTGGTTGACCACGCACTTGCGGCTCTCGTGCACGAACTCGATCGGGTCCTCGATCGTCAGGATGTGACCGTACAGATGGTTGTTCACGTGGTCGCACATCGCGGCCAGCGTGGTCGACTTGCCGGAGCCGGTCGGCCCCGTGCACAGCACCAGCCCGCGCGGCTTAAGCGAGAAGTCCGCGAACACGCGCGGGCAGTTCAGCTCCTCCAGCGACAGCACCCGCGACGGAATCGTCCTCAGCACGGCGGCCGCGCCGCGGTCCTGCATGAAGGCGTTGACGCGAAAGCGCGCCAGCCCCGGCAGGTCGAACGAGAAATCGCACTCGAGGTTTTCGTCGAAAACCTTGCGCTGCGAGTCGTTCATGATGTCGTAGATCATCGCGTGCACGTCCTTGTGCTCCAGCGGCGGGAGGTTGATGCGCCTCACGTCGCCATGCACGCGAATCATCGGCGGCAGGCCCGCCGACAGGTGCAGGTCCGATGCCTTGTTTTTGACGGAGAATGCGAGCAGTTCGGAGATGTCCATGTGCGCTGCCGGTTGGGTTGTCGCCGCCGCTGCCGTTCGATCCGATCCGGGAAAAACTCAAACGAGACAAGAGCCTAGCTAGCGTTTCGAATCCATTATGTCCAGTTTGGACAACACCTTGCAAGCAAATCTGCGGTTGGTGCACGAAAGGATTAGCTCGGCTGCCCGGTCGGTCCAACGAACGGCTGATTCCATCTTACTGGTGGCAGTCAGCAAGACCTTTGCCGCCGAGGCGATCGTCGCGGCGGCGGGCTGCGGGCAGCGCGACTTCGCCGAGAACTACGTACAGGAAGCGGTCGCGAAGATCGCACGGGTGCGCGAACTCGCGCCGCTGCCGCTGCAGTGGCATTTCATCGGACCGATCCAGAGCAACAAGACGCGCGCCATCGCCGAGCACTTCGACTGGGTGCAATCGGTCGACCGGCTCAGGATTGCGCAGCGGCTGTCGGAGCAGCGCGCGGACGGACGGCCGCCGTTGAACGTGCTGCTGCAGGTCAACATCAGCGGCGAGGCCACCAAGAGCGGCGCGCGAGCGGACGAGGTGCCCGCGCTTGCCTCTGCGATCGCGACCCTGCCCCGGCTCGCGCTGCGCGGACTGATGGCGATTCCGGAGCCCGAACCCGACCCGGAACGGCGCCGCGCGCCGTTCGCGCGCATGCGGCGGCTGTTCGATGAGCTGCGCGCGCGCGGCCTGCCGCTCGATACGCTGTCGATGGGAATGTCGGACGACCTCGAGGCCGCGATCGCCGAGGGCGCGACGATGGTGCGCGTCGGTTCCGCCATCTTCGGTCAGCGGCGATAGACTCGTCCGCCGGCTCAGGAGCGCTGCAATGACGGCCGCAGAAGAACTCGACCAGATCGACCGTATCCACGACGACGAGCCGGCACAGGCCGCCGTCCGGCTGCGCGCGCTCGATGTCGCCGCGCTGCCGCCCGACCACGCGCCGCTCGCGGCTTTTCTTTTCAACCATGTGCTGGGAGAGAAGCTCGGCGACTGGAACGGCGCGGCACAGCGCATCGATCAGTTGCGCAGCCGGATCGCCGAGCCTCCGCCCGGCGTAATGGTTCACGCAGCCGTTGCCGACGAGCTCGCCGGCCGCGGCACGTCGCCGGCGCGCGCGGCCGTGGTTGCCGCAAGCACCGAGGCGGTCGCATCCTGCGCGATCGGGCTGCGCCGGCTCGGCTTCACGCAGGAGAGCATGGACACGGCGCAGTTCGCCGCGTCGCTGCGCGACCTGGCGCACAGCACTGCGGCGCTCGAGACGGGCACCCCGTTCGATACGCAGTTGGCGGCGGGATTGAACAATGCGACGTCGCGCCTGCTCGACATCTGTTCGGACGGCCGCGATCCGGTCGTGCGCGACGCGTTGCGGACCGGCGCGGAGCAGGCGTTGCGCCTGTGGCAGTCGGCCGGCAACTGGGTCAGCCACGAGCGAGCGCTGTATCTGGTGGCGCTGGTGGCCAACCGCATCGGCGCGCACGATCAGGCTCGCGATGCCGCACGCCAGGCGCTGGCGGTGATCGCCGAAAACGGAGCCGAGGACGTGGACCGGGCGTTCCTGCTGCTGCAACTGGCCGGCGCGCAGCGGTCGCTCGGCGACGAAGGCGCAAGCCGCGCTGCGCACGACGAGGCGCGCGCGATTGCCGCCGGCTGGAACGACCGGTCGCTGAACGACTGGTTCGATGCCGAGGAGGCGAAGCTGTTCGGCACATCCGGCGTTGGGAGCGAATGATGCGGATCTGTTTCGTGGGCGGCGGCAACATGGCAGCCGCACTGATCGGCGGACTGCTGCGCGCGGGCACGCCGCGGCCCGACATCCGCGCGATCGAGGTCGACGCGGCGCGGCGCGATCATCTGCAGCGTGAGCTCGGCGTGGCGGCGCTGCCCGCGCCCGATGCTTCCGTCGCCGGCGTCGATGTGATCGTGCTCGCGGTCAAACCGCAGCAGATGCGCGATGCCTGCCGTGCACTGCAGCCGTTCGTGCGTGCACAGCTCGTGCTGTCGATCGCCGCCGGTATCCGCGCGCGCGACCTGGCGCGCTGGCTGAACACGCAGTGCGTCGTGCGCGCGATGCCGAACACGCCCGCGCTGGTCGGCAAGGGCATCTCCGGCGCGGCCGCGACTGCCGGCGTGAGCGACGCGCAGCGGCAGATGGCGGAATCCATCCTGCACGCGGCAGGAAGCGTGGTCTGGGTCGCGGACGACGGCCAGCTCGACGCGGTGACTGCGCTGTCGGGCAGCGGCCCGGCCTACGTGTTCTATTTCATCGAAGCCCTGATCGATGCCGCGCGCGCGATGGGCTTCGACGCTGCGCAGGCGCGCCAGTTCGCGGTCGAGACGGTCACCGGCGCCGCGCATCTGGCCGCCGCATCGGCAGACCCGCTGGAGACGCTGCGCGCCCGGGTGACCTCCAAGGGCGGGACGACCGCCGCGGCGATCGCCCGCATGGAGGCGGACGGGCTCAAGCAGCGCATCGTCGACGCGGTGCTGGCAGCACGCAAGCGCGCTGCCGAGCTGGGCGACGAGTTCGGGCGCGACTGATCGTCGCTGCGCAGCGCTAGCGCAGTGCGTAGTCCGCCGCCACTCCGATGAAGATCGCCAGGCCGAACCACTGGTTGTGGCGGAACGCGCGGAAGCAGTCGTCGCGCCCGCGGCCGCGGATCAGCCGGTAGTGGTAGATCGCGCAGCCCAGCGCGGTGACCCAGCCTAGAAGAAAGGGCACGCCGAACTTGGCCGAGTAGCCGACGACGAGCAGCAACGACAGGCACACCGCGTAGCACGCCATCACCGCCGCCACGTCGGCGCGCCCGAACAGGATGGCGGACGACCGCACGCCGATGCGGATGTCGTCGTCGCGGTCGACCATCGCGTACTCGGTGTCGTACGCGACGACCCAGAACAGGTTGGCCGTGAACAGCCACCACCCGATCGGCGTCACTTCGCCCAGCACCGCGGCGAAAGCCATCGGAATGCCGAATGAGAACGCGATCGCCAGATAGGCCTGCGGCAGCGGGAAGAAACGCTTGAACAGCGGGTAGCTCGACGCCACCACCACGCCCACCACCGCGAGCGCGAAGGACAGCACGTTCAGCGGGATCAGCAGCAGCGCAGCCGCCAGTGTCAGCACCAGCGCCACCAGCAGCGCCTCGGCCGGGGAAACCTTGCCGCTCGCCACCACGCGGTCGGCGGTGCGCTTCACGTGGCCGTCGAAGTCGCGGTCGACCACGTCGTTGACCGCGCATCCGGCCGATCGCATCAGCAGGGTACCGGTCAGGAAGATCGCCAGGTGCAGCGCGCTCGGCCAGCCGTCGGACGCGATCCACAATGCGGTCAGTGTCGGCCACAGCAGCAGCAGCGTCCCGATCGGCTTGTCGAGCCGGGTCAGACGCACGTACAGGGTCAGTCTTTCGCGCAGCGCCATCGTTGCGGCGGGCAGCAGGCCGTAATTGAGGCACCGAATCCTGACGAGCCAGGAATCCGGCGCGGGGCTATCGTAACAGTCGATCGGAGGCAAAGCGCATCGATCGACATCGAGGCCGCAGATCGGTCCGCTACACGCGGATCCGCGCGGCGAGCGCGCGCAACTCCTCGATCGGCGGATTCTTGCGCGGCCAGGTGAGCGCCACCCCGTCGTCGGGGTGGCGCGGCAGCACGTGCAGGTGCAGATGCGGAACCGTCTGCCAACCGGCCGGGCGATTCGCCTGCAGGATCGTGATGCCGGCCGGCCGGAATTCCTGTTCGACCGCCTTCGCCACCCGATGGGCAACGACGAACAACGCGGCCGCGGTGGCCTCGTCCGCATCGAGCAGAGTCTCGAACGGTTGCACGGTCGCGACGATCACATGGCCGGGATTCACCTGCCCGGCATCCATGAACGCGAACACACGCGCGTCCTCGTAGACCTTCGCGCACGGCAGCTCGTTCTTCAGCAGTTTCTCGAACACGGTCTGACCCATGCGTGCGCTCCTCTGTAATGGCGTGCCGGCCAACGCCGGGACTCGCGCATCGCGCTGCGCCCGGCGGAAATGCCGCGCGACCCTACGCCGGCGCGGAAGCGCGGTCAATCTCGCGTGACTGCGCATCGATCCTGCCGGTTTGACCTGCATCAAGCGAACACGGTAAAGCTGTATCTTAATTACCTCTTTTATTAAGCGGCATATAGAATGCCTCTATTGAACGGTTCGAAGCAACTCTGAAGAGGGGCACATCCATGCAATCGACACGCAGACTCTGGGGCTGGCTGGCAGTCATCTGCCTGCTTTCGTTCGCCGCGCTCGGCTGGCTCGGGCGCGAAATCTATCTGGCCAAGCCGCCGATTCCGGCGGCGGTGGTCACGGTCGACGGGAAACGCGTGTTCTCCGGCGATCAGATCGAGTACGGCCAGCAGGCATGGCGCATGGCCGGCGGCCAGCAGCTGGGCACGGTCTGGGGCCACGGCAGTTACGTGGCACCCGACTGGTCCGCGGACTGGCTGCACCGGGAGGCGGTGGCATTGCGAGAACTCCTCGCGCGCAAGCTCTATCGCGCGCCGTTCGACACGCTCGATGCCGGCGCAAAGGCGGCGGTCGACGCGCGCGTCAAGGGAGAAATGCGCCGCAATACCTTCGACCCGGCAACCAACACGGTGACGGTCTCGGACGAGCGCGCGGCTGCGATCGGTGAGGTGCAGGCGCACTACGAGGGCCTGTTCGGCAATTCCGCCTCTCTCGCGAAATTGCGCGAGCAGTATGCGATGACCGAGAACGCGCTGCCGGTCGCCAGCGACCGCGCCGCGCTGGCAGCGTTCTTCTTCTGGTCCGCGTGGTCGGCGGCGACCGATCGCCCCGGCCAGCCCGGCCTCTCGTACACGAGCAACTGGCCGCACGAGCCGTTGGTGGGCAACACGCTGACCGCATCGAGCGCGATCTGGTCGATGGTCAGCATCATCCTGCTGATCGCGGGCATCGCCGCAATGATCTGGTTCCACACCGCACATCGCGATGCCGAGGACCCCACCCCGCCCAAGGCCGATCCGCTGTTCGGCGCCAGGGCGACCGCGTCGATGAAGGCGACGCGCAAGTATTTCTTCGTCGTGATCGCGCTGATCCTGACGCAGATCGGCATGGGCGCGATCACCGCGCACTACGCGGTCGAAGGCCAGGCCTTCTTCGGCATACCGCTGGCCGAGGTTCTCCCGTATACGGTCAGCCGGACGATCCACACGCAGTTCGGCGTGTTCTGGATCGCCACTGCGTGGCTCGCCACCGGCCTTTACATCGCGCCGCTGCTGTCGGGGCACGAACCGAAGCTGCAGAAGCTCGGCGTCGACGTGCTGTTCTGGGCGCTGCTGGCGATCGTCGTCGGCTCCACCGCGTTCGGCTGGCTCGGCACGCTGCAGCGCCAGGGCGCGGACTTCTCGTTCTGGATCGGCAACCAGGGACTCGAATTCACCAGCATGGGCCGCGTGTGGCAGATCCTGCTGTTCATCGGCCTGATGTTCTGGCTGCTGCTGATGGGACGTGCGCTGTGGCCGGCGCTGAAGCGTCCGTCCGAGACGCGCGGGCTGATCGCAATGGTCTTCCTGTCCGCGGCCTGCATCGGACTCTTCTATGCCACCTCGCTGACCTGGGGCCAGAAGACGCACTATGCGATGGTCGAGTACTGGCGCTGGTGGCTGGTGCACCTGTGGGTCGAGGGATTCTTCGAAGTGTTCGCCACCGCCGTCATCGCGCTGATCTTCACGCGGCTGGGCCTCGTGCGCGCGACCAGCGCGAACCGCGCCATCGTCGCCGAGACGATCGTGTTCCTGTTCGGCGGCATCCTCGGCACGCTGCACCACCTGTACTGGACCGGCACGCCGACCTCGGTGATCGCCGTCGGCGCGGTGTTCTCCGCGCTCGAAGTCGTTCCGCTCGCGCTGCTCGGCCTGGAAGGCTGGCAGACCTACAAGCGCAGCCGCGCCGCGCCCTGGGTCTCCGCGTACCGCTGGCCGATCCTGTTCTTCGTCGCGGTCGGCTTCTGGAACACCGTCGGCGCGGGCCTGCTCGGCTTCTCGATCAATCCGCCGGCATCGCTGTACTTCGTGCAGGGGCTGAACCTGACGCCCGCTCACGGCCATGCGGCGCTGTTCGGCGTGTACGGCATGCTCGGCATCGGACTGCTGCTGTTCTGCCTGCGCGGGCTGTATCCGCAGAGCGAGCATTCGCAGAAGCTCTTGGCGCTGGCCTTCTGGGGCCTGAACATCGGACTCGCGATGATGGTGTTCATGTCGCTGGTGCCGGCCGGCATCTACCAGGCCGTCGCGGCGATCTCCGACGGGCTGTGGTACGCGCGCTCGGCCGACGTCATCCATTCGAAGGTCATGGAGACGCTGGTGTGGCTGCGCGTTCCCGGCGACATCGTGTTTGCCGCCGGCGGCGTGCTGCTCGCCGCGTACGCGTTCCGGCTGCTGTCCCGGCCGCCGCGCACCGTCTACGCAATGCAGGGTGCCGAGTGATCGCCCGCTGGGCGGCCGGCCGGCCGCCCTTTACCATCCTGACCAGGAGACGACATGAACGAACTGAGACTGCTGAACAACGTGCACGGCTTCGACGCCCGCGGCGTGGCCAAACGCTTTCGCCACGCGGCGATCTTCGGCGCGCTGCAGAGCCTGAGTCCGGGCGAAGTGATGCGCTTCGTCAACGATCACGACCCGCTGCCGCTGCTGGCGCAGCTGAGCGAAGCCTTCGGCGACGCGCTCGAGATCCGCTACGTCAAGCGCGAGCCCGGCGAAATCGTGATCGACTTCGAAGTGGTCAAATAGCGCAATGCGCCTGACGACCTTCAGCGACTACAGCCTGCGCGTGCTGATCTACCTGGCCGCCGATCCCGATCGGCGGGCGACGATCGCCGAGATCGCGCGCGCATTCGACGTGTCGGAGAACCATCTGATGAAGGTCGCGCACTTTCTCGGCAAGGGAGGCTGGCTCAACAACGTGCGCGGCAAGGGCGGCGGACTCGAGCTGGCCAAGTCCCCTGAGAAGATCAACGTCGGCGACGTGATCCGGGCCGCCGAATCGAACGTGGTCGTCGAATGCTTCGATCGCGCGACCAATCGCTGCACGATCGCGCCGGTGTGCAGGCTGAAGGGCGCACTCGCCGAAGCGGCGGCCGCGTTCTACAAGGTGCTCGACGGCTACACGCTCGCCGACATCACCGACAACCGCAAGGCGCTCGCGCGGATCATGCTGGCCGTGCGCTGAGCGCGCCGCCGTTTGTTTCCGTCCGACATTGCGCGCCTTAAATTCGGCGCGCCGAATTCAGCCTGCAGCGAAGGGCCGCGTGCGAATCACCTTGCGTGGGCGCGCAGCATCCACGCGATCTTTTGTTTCCGGCCGGCGCTGCGCGCCTTAACTTCGGCGCACCGAAGTTAGCCTCCAACGAAAAACCGCCTGATTAGGAGCGCGCAAAGGCGCGCAGCATCCAGGCGCTTTTTTCATGCCCCTCCATCAACCCGGTGAGGAAGTCCTCGGTGCCGGAGTCGCCGGCGTCGGCGGCGATCTCGATGTCGCTGCGCAACTGGCGAATCAGCTGTTCGTGATCGGCGAGCAGCGCGCGCAGCATCTCCGGCGCGGACAGATGGCTGGAAGCCTCGGTCAGCCGCGTCAGCTTGAGAAAATC
>JBLMYK010000014.1:0-2794 GCA_050258235.1 Gemmatimonadota bacterium
ACGCGCAGGCGTCGGTGCTGTTGACGGTCAGCTGGTACGGCCCGTACATGCTGCCGCTGAAGGTGACGTTGCCGTTGCTCGACTGCCGGTAGTAGTCGGCCACCGAGTTGGTGGCGCCGAACACCCTGTTGTAGATGGTGGTCTGGTCGACGGTGAGCGCCTTGTCGGCGAAGTTGGCGGTCAGCACCAGCGTGTTCTGGTTGCCGGACACTGCGGCCGCCCCGGCAATCGTGGTGGAGCCGCCGGAGGTCGAGCCGCCGGAAGAGCCGGCCTCGATCGACTGCGCGCCGGCAATCAGCAGTTCGGCCCCGATGGCGGTGGCGCGTACCGTCACGCTCTGCCCGACGAAGGCGCTGGCCGGGTGCTGCACGCCGGGCAGATCGGGAGCGTCGGCTGCGTGCAGGCGGTACTGGGCCGATCGGCCCTGCGCGTCGGTGGTGACGAGGTAGTACTGGTTCATCACGTTGCGCATCTGCGCGTCTTCGCCGTGCACGAGGACGATCTGGCCGTCGAGCTTCACGTCCCGTTCGAGCGCGGCGCGCACGTCGGCGGGCAGGCTCTGCGTCATGCCGGTCGGGATCGTCGAGCGCAACACGAGGCCCGGCTGTCCCGGCAGCAGCGCGCGCAGCAGCGTGATGCGCTGCTGGGCCAGCTGACGCAGCTGCGCCCCGATCTGGCCACGTTTGGCGCCGCCGGAGGTCTGATAAGCGTTGATGGCGGCGGCGACCTGGTTCGTCAGTGTGGATAGCTGCGCCGCCGTCGTCGCATCAACCGGGCCATCGCCTGAACGGGCCCAGGACACCCCCTTCTGACTCAAGTCGACCTGATGGGCGAGGGCCGGTGCCGAAGCCAGGCAGAACAGGACGGCGGCGGCGATGGGCAATCGGCGTGCGAGGTACTGCGACATTCCTTCTTCTCCGGTGGCAGCGAGGGTCGCTTGGTTGATCGAGGGTCGCAACGGAGGCTACGGACATCGGCGTGCGGCTTGAACCCGGCGGAGAGATGAACGCCGCCACTCGAATTGGCAGAAACGCATCCGCCAACCGGACTAGCTGATCGAATGCCATGCCGCCGACGCGCCGCGGCGCGCGACATGGGGGAGAGGGGAAACTTGCCGGCTAAGTGTCGCGGCGCGCGCGCCGAATCTCGAGCTCGCGCAGCACGCGCCGCTGGACCTTGCCGGTGGTCGTCATCGGCAGCTGGTCGACGAACTCGATTTCCTTCGGATATTCGTAAGGCGCGAGCTTGCCGCGCACGTGCGCCTGCAGTGCGGCGACGAGTGCTTCGTCTCCGGTCACGTCCGGCGCTAGCACGACGAATGCCTTGACGACGGCGCCGCGCTCGGCGTCCGGCTTCGGCACCACGGCGGCATTGACGACCGCCGGGTGCTTGACCAGGCAGTTCTCGATTTCGCTCGGACCGATGCGATAGCCCGCCGCCTTGAACATGTCATCGGCACGGCCCTGGTACCACAGATACCCCTGTGCATCGCGCGACGCGAGGTCACCTGTGCGGCACCACGAATCGGACGGCAGGCCGGTGAATTTCCGGCGCGTTGCCTCCGGATTCCTCCAGTACTCGAGGAAGAAGACCGGATCCGGATGTCCATGGATGTCGCGCCGGTGCACGGCGACTTCACCAATCTCGCCGGCCGGCATTTCACGGCCCTCATCGTCGATGACCGCGACCCGGTGGCCCGGATAGGCGCGCCCCATTGCACCGGGCCGGGAAGGCCAGCGCTGCCACGAATTGCCGACGATGTAATTCATCTCGGTCTGGCCGAACATTTCGTTCACCGTGATGCCGAGTTCCGCCTGCGTCCACTCGAACACAGCGGTTCCGACCGATTCGCCGGCACTCATGATCGAGCGCAACGCGAGCGAACCGCGGACGCGCACCCACGCCGGCGAGCGCATCATCATCTTCAGAGCGGTCGGGAACAGGAACGTGTTCGTGACCCGGTAATGCCTGACCAGTTCGAGCGCGCGCTCCGGTGAGAAGCGCCCGTTGAAGCCGACGATCGGGAATCCGAAATACAGCGTCGGCAGCAGCGCGTCCATCAAGCCGCCCGTCCACGCCCAGTCGGCTGGCGACCAGAACACGTCGTGCGGCTGCGGAAACCAGTCCTGCGAGCAGACGAAACCGGGCAGGTTGCCGATCAGCGCGCTATGCGGCATCAGCGCGCCCTTCGGAGGCCCAGTCGTGCCGCTGGTGTAGATCAGCACCGCGGGATCGCTCGCGAGCGTGGTGACCAGTTCGAAGCGATCGCTGGCCTTCGCGAGCAGATCGCTCCAGCGGTGCGCATCCGGCGCATCGACGCCGACGGCGATCATGTGTTTGAACTGCGAACACGCGGCACGGACGGACTGCAGCGCGGATAGTGCGGTCTCGTCGCAGATCGCGGCGACCGCGCCGCTGTTCTGCAGGCGGTACTCGAGCGCGTCCGGCCCGAACAGGATCGATAGCGGCATCGCGATTGCCCCCATCTGGTAGATCGCGATATGGGCGATCGCCGTCTCGGCTCGTTGCGGCAGCAGGATCGCGACCCGGTCTCCACGCGCGACTCCCAGCGCCGCCAGTGCGTTCGACAGGCGGTTCGCATCGGCCTGCAACGCGGCGAAGGTGAAAGCGGCGCGAGTGCCGCGCTCGTCTTCGTAGTGGATCGCGATGCGGGACGTTTCCTGTGACCAGCGGCGCGAGCAGACGGATGCAATGTTGAACTCGCGTGGCACCTGCCAGCGGAACTCGTCGTACAACGCGCGGTAGTCGTCACGGGCCATGCGCTGCCTCATCG
>JBLMYK010000015.1:0-2839 GCA_050258235.1 Gemmatimonadota bacterium
TCTCGCTCCCGGCACCACCGAACGATCTCACATGGCCGGTACAGCCATGTCGAATGAATACACCCTCGCCGACTTCGATTACACGCTGCCGCCTGAACTGATCGCGCAGTACCCGCTGCCCGATCGCGCGGCGAGCCGATTGCTGCACGTGACCGCAACGGCGCTGCAGGATCTGCGCTTCGACGACATCGAATCGCTGATCGATCCCGGCGAAGTACTGGTATTCAACGACACGCGCGTGATCAAGGCGAGATTGCTCGGCCGAAAATCCAGCGGCGGCCGGGTCGAAGTGCTGATCGAACGCGTCGTCGCGCCGTGCCGCGCGCTGGCACTCGTGCGCACCAGCCACACACCCCGGGTGGGAACGCAGTTCCTGTTCGGCGAGGAAGGCGCCGTCACGGCAAGGGTGTGCGGCCGCAATGACGACTTCTTCGACCTGGAGTTCGACCACGATATCCGCGCGGTGCTCGACCGACTGGGCCACGTGCCGCTGCCGCCGTACATTGCACATATGGACAATGCCACGGATGAGGCGCGCTACCAGACGGTCTACGCCAGATCGCCCGGCGCCGTCGCCGCGCCGACGGCGGGACTGCACTTCACCGAAGCCCTGCTCGAGCGACTGCGCAAGAAGGGCGCGCAGCTCGTACACGTGACCCTGCACGTAGGCGCCGGCACCTTCCTGCCGGTGAGGGTCGAGCGCATCCGCGATCACCGGATGCACAGCGAGTGGTACGAGATCGGCGCAGCAGCGGCCCGTGCCGTCAACGACGCGCGCGCCGACGGCCGCCGCGTGACCGTGGTGGGCACGACCAGCCTGCGCGCGCTGGAGTCCGCCGCACGCGACGGCAAGTTGACGGCCGGCGCACGCGACACGGATCTCTTCATCGCGCCGGGCTTCCGCTTCGGCATCGTCGACCGACTGGTGACGAACTTCCACCTGCCGAAGTCGACGCTGCTAATGCTGGTGTCCGCGTTCGCGGGCGTGGAACGAATCCGCACCGCCTACGCGCACGCGATCGCGCAGCGCTACCGCTTCTTCTCGTACGGCGACGCGATGCTGCTGGAGCGCGCCGGATGAGCGCGCGTTTCGAGCTCCTTGCCACCGAAGCCGGAGCGCGCCGCGGCCGCCTGACCCTCAGGCATGGCGCGGTCGAGACGCCGGTCTTCATGCCGGTCGGCACCTACGGCACCGTGAAAGCGATGACGCCGCGCGAACTCGGCGAACTCGGCGCGCAGATCGTGCTCGGCAACACGTTTCATCTGTGGCTGCGCCCGGGGCTCGATGTACTCGGCAAGCACGGCGGGCTGCACCGATTCATGGGGTGGGACAAGCCGATCCTGACCGACTCGGGCGGATTCCAGGTCTTCTCCCTGGGCGCACTGCGCAAGGTGGGCGAGGACGGCGTGCGTTTCCAGTCGCCGGTCGACGGCGACCGGCTGCTGCTCACCCCCGAGGAATCGATGCGCATCCAGACCGCGCTCGATGCCGACGTGGCGATGATCTTCGACGAGTGCACGCCGTACCTGATCGATGACCGCCCGGCGACTGAAGGCGAGGCGGCGGAATCGATGCGGCTGTCGCTGCGCTGGGCACGCCGATCGCGCGACGAGTTCGACCGCCTCGGCAGCGGCAACGCGCTGTTCGGCATCGTGCAGGGCGGGATGTTCGAGCGTCTGCGCGACGAATCGGCGGCGGCGCTGACCGACATCGGCTTCGACGGCTACGCGATCGGCGGGCTGTCGGTCGGCGAGCCGAAGGAAGACATGCTGCGCGTGCTGAGCCACACCACGCCACGCCTGCCCGCTGACCGCCCGCGCTACCTGATGGGTGTCGGCACCCCGGAGGACCTGCTGGCCGGCATCGCCGCCGGCATCGACATGTTCGATTGCGTGCTGCCGACGCGTAATGCGCGCAACGGACACCTGTTCACGCGCTTCGGCGACGTGCGGATCCGCAACAGCCGCCACAAGGACGACCTGCGTCCGCTTGACGAGGCCTGCGCCTGCTACACCTGCCAGAATTTCAGCCGCGCCTACCTGCATCATCTCGATCGCGTGAACGAGATCCTCGGCGCACGACTGAATACGATCCACAACCTGCATTACTACCTTGACCTGATGCGGCGTGCCCGGGCCGCGCTCGATGCCGGAAAGTTCGGCGAGTTCATGCGGCAGGCGCTCTCCGATCGCGCGCGCGGTCCGCACTGAGGCGTCCGCTGCGTGGTTCGCGGAGGGCCTGCTGTCTATAATTGCGCGCTTTACGTGCTTGCGCCCCTGTTTTGCCGTCTCCAGGCGACGGCTTCCGCGGAGTCCCTCATGCCCTTCATTTCCGACGCGTTTGCGCAGACCGCTCCGGCAGCCACCGGCGGCGATCCCGGCTACATGTCGATCCTGTTCATGGTGCTGATCTTTGTCGTCTTCTACTTCCTGCTGATCCGCCCGCAGGCAAAGCGGCAGAAGGAACACAAGGCGATGATCGATGCGCTGAACAAGGGCGACGAGGTCATCACCGCCGGCGGCATCGCCGGCAAGATCACCGAGATTTCCGACCAGTACCTGACAGTGCAGGTCGCCAGCATCGACGGCAAGCCGGTCGCGCTGTCGGTACAGCGCGCGTCGGTGCAGACGCTGCTGCCCAAGGGAACCCTGAAGACGCTGTAGCCGCCAGCCGGCGCCTGCGGGGCTCAGCCCTCGCCGCCGCGGCCGCCGGTCACCCGACGCGCATGAACCGATACCCGCTCTGGAAGTACATCATCATCGTGGTCGCGCTGCTGATCGGCGCGCTGTACACCACGCCGAACTTCTTCGGCGAGGCGCCGGCCGTGCAGGTGTCATC
>JBLMYK010000016.1:0-2607 GCA_050258235.1 Gemmatimonadota bacterium
CTCGGCTTGCGCCTCGTCTCGTTCAGGCGGCGTCGAGCTTTGCAATCGACAGCAGCAGTTCCTTGATTCCCTGCGGGCCGAAGTTGATCTTGGCGCGCGCGTCGGTGCCCGAGCCTTCCAGCTTGATGATCACGCCTTCGCCGAAGCGCGCATGGCGCACGGTCTGGCCGATCCGGTAGCCGTTGCGCGATTCCGCCGTGCGCGGAACCGCCGACGCCACCGCCGGGCGCAGGCTCTCGTCGTGCCACTGCCCGTAGCGCAGGCCCGCCCCCTCGCGCAGCCTCGGCGTAAGCCATTTCAGCGCGCCTTCGGGCAGTTCGTCGATGAAGCGCGACTTGATGCCATAGCGCGTCTGCCCGTGCAGCATGCGTGACTGCGCGTACGACAGGTATAGCCGCCGCCGCGCGCGCGTGATCGCCACGTACATCAGGCGCCTCTCCTCTTCCAGCCCGCCGATCTCGGTCACGCTGTTTTCATGCGGAAAGAGCCCCTCCTCGAGTCCGGTGATGAAGACGGCGTGGAATTCGAGCCCCTTCGCCGCGTGCACCGTCATCAGCTGCAGGGCATCCTGTCCCTCCGCAGCCTGGTTGTCGCCGGCCTCCAGCGACGCGTGTGACAGGAACGCCGCAAGCGGCGACGGCAGCGCCACATCCGCGTCGCCCTGCGTCGCCGGCGCGTCCTGCGCGTAGCCTTCTTCCGCGGCAAAACCGACCGCCGCATTGACGAGCTCGTCGAGGTTCTCGACCCGCTCCTGTCCTTCCTTTTCGGCCTGGTAGTGCTCGACCAGCCCGCTGCGCGCGATCGTCGCCGCGACGATCTCCTTCAGCGGCAGGTTGGCGGTCTCGAAGCGCAGGCTGTCGATCAGCTTCACGAACGCACCGAGGTTGTTGCCGGCCTTCCCGGTCATCGATCCGACGGCAGCGTACAGGCTCAGGCTCGTGCCGCGGGCCGCGTCCTGCAATTGCTCCAGCGTGCGCGCGCCGATACCGCGCGGCGGGAAGTTCACCACGCGCAGGAATGCGGTGTCGTCGGCGGGATTTTCGATCAGCCGCAGGTACGCAAGTGCGTGCTTGATTTCGGCGCGCTCGAAGAAGCGCAGCCCGCCGTACACGCGATAGGGGATGCCGGCGCTGAACAGCGCGTGCTCGATCACGCGCGACTGTGCGTTGGAGCGGTACAGCACCGCGATCTCGCTGCGCGCGTGCCCCTCGCCTATCAGACCCTTCACCTCGTCGATCAGCCACGCGGCTTCGAGCCCGTCCGAGCCGGCTTCGAACACGCGCACGCGCTCGCCCGCACCGGCGTCGGTCCACAGGTTCTTGCCGAGCCGGTGCGCGTTGTGGCGGATCAGCGCGTTCGCCGCATCGAGGATGTGCCCGTGCGAGCGGTAGTTCTGCTCCAGCTTGATCACGTTCTGGACGCGGAACTCGCGCTCGAAATCGGCCATGTTGCCGACGTTCGCGCCGCGAAACGCATAGATCGACTGGTCGTCATCGCCGACCGCGAAGATGGCGTTTGCCTGCCCGGCCAGCAACTTCAGCCAGCGGTACTGCAGCACGTTGGTGTCCTGGAACTCGTCGACCAGAATGTGGCGGAAGCGCTCCTGGTAGTGGGCGCGCAGCGGCTCGTTGCGCAACAGCAGCTCGTAGCAGCGCAGCAGCAGCTCCGAAAAATCGACCACCCCCTCGCGCTGGCACTGCGCGTCGTACAGCGCGAACAGCTCGACGAACCGGCGGTTGTAGTCGTCATTGACCTCGACTGCGCTGGCACGCAACCCGGCCTCCTTCGCGTCGTTGATGAACTGCTGCAGGTTGCGCGGCGGGTACTTCTCGTCGTCGATGCCGTTGCCTTTCAGCAGGCGCTTGATCGCCGACAGCTGGTCCGCGCTGTCGAGGATCTGGAACGTCTGCGGCAGGTTCGCGTCGCGATGATGGGCGCGCAGCAGGCGGTTGCACAGGCCGTGAAACGTGCCGATCCACATGCCGCGCACGTTGATCGGCAGCATCGCGGAGATGCGCGTCAGCATCTCCTTCGCCGCCTTGTTGGTGAACGTCACCGCGAGGATGCCCTGCGGCCCGACCTGGCCGGTCTGGATCAGCCACGCGATGCGCGTGGTCAGGACACGTGTCTTGCCTGAGCCTGCGCCGGCAAGGATCAGCGCGGATTGGTTGGGAAGCGTGACGGCGGCGAGCTGTTGCGGGTTCAGCGTATCGAGCAACGACATGCAGGAATTGTAAGGTCGACCGAACGAACAACCTGTCACACACTGCTCGCCGCCTTGACCCGACCACTGCGCCCGCAGAATCGCCACTGCGCGTAACGCGGTTGCACCGAGTGCCGACGTACGCGACGAAGCGCGCGCCGCGGGCACAGTGCGCGGCAAATCAGCATGTGTGGACCTACGCAGCATTCCGCGAACCGAGACCCTGGACGCGCGCGATATCGCGTTGTCGCTGCTCGGTGCTGGTACGCCGGCCGCGTTGAATCCGGCCGGCATCGGTGCCGCCACCATGCAGAGTCCGCCCAACGACAATCGGACGCTGGTGTGCGTCTTCCTTTCTGGTTGCCGCATCACGATCGGTGAAAACCCCTAGATCAGGTTCCCCT
>JBLMYK010000017.1:0-3279 GCA_050258235.1 Gemmatimonadota bacterium
CGCCTTCCGTGGACCGCGGACCGCGCCGCACGCCCGATAGAATCGCGCACCACCGTCCTGAATCGTCATGCGCCAGTACGAAGACTTCATGCGCCATGTGTTCGAGCATGGCGCCGAGAAAAGCGATCGCACCGGCACCGGCACGCGATCGGTGTTCGGCTACCAGCTGCGTTTTCCGCTGCGCGAAGGCTTCCCGCTCGTCACGACCAAGAAGCTGCACATGCGCTCGATCATCCACGAGCTGCTGTGGTTCCTGTCGGGCGACTCGAACATCCGCTACCTGCACGAGAACAACGTCACGATCTGGGACGAATGGGCGCGCCCCGACGGCGACCTCGGCCCCGTGTACGGCGTGCAGTGGCGCTCGTGGCCGACCCCGGATGGCGGACATATCGACCAGATCGCGCAGTTGCTCGAACAGATCCGCGGCAATCCGGACTCGCGCCGGCTGATCGTGTCGGCGTGGAACGTCAGCGACATCCCGAAGATGGCGCTGCCGCCGTGCCACCTGCTGTTCCAGTTCTACGTCGCCAGCGGGCAGCTGTCGTGCCAGCTCTACCAGCGCTCGTGCGACATCTTTCTCGGCGTGCCGTTCAACATCGCTTCCTACGCGCTGCTCACCCACATGGTCGCGCAGCAGTGCGATCTGGACGTCGGCGATTTCGTCTGGGTGGGCGGCGACTGCCACATCTACAGCAACCACTTCGACCAGGTACGCGAACAGCTCGCGCGCACGCCGAAGCCGTATCCGCGGCTCGTCATTCGCCGCAGGCCGGCGTCGCTGTTCGACTATCGCTACGAGGATTTCGAATTCGTCGGCTACGAGCCGCATCCGCACATCAAGGCGCCGGTGGCGGTCTGACGGCCGCCGGAGTCGCGTGTGATCCGGGGAAGAGCGCTGCTCGGACTGATCGCCCTGACGATGATCTGGGGCGTGAACTGGCCGATCATGAAATTCTCGCTGCGCGAACTGTCGCCGCTTTACTTTCGCGCGCTGACGATGAGCGGCGGCGCGCTGCTGCTGGCACTGTTCTACAGCGCACGCGGCACCGACTTCCGGCTGCCGCGCCCGACCTGGCTGCCGGTCGTGTGGCTCGCGTTGCCGAACATCTTCGGCTGGCACCTGTTCTCAATCCTCGGCGTCCAGGAACTCGCGTCGGGGCGCGCGGCGATCCTGGGCTTCACGATGCCGATCTGGACCACCCTGCTGGCGGTCGCGTTCTTCAACGAGCGCCTGACCGGTCGCGTCGCGTTCAGCGCGGCGTGTGCGCTGGCGGCGGTCGGGCTGCTGCTGATGCATGAACTGACGGCGCTGGCGGGCAAGCCGCGCGGCGTGCTGTGGATGCAGATCGCGGCGTTGAGCTGGGCGCTCGGCACGATCCTGATGCGGCGTACGCGGCTGCCGCTGCCGACGACCGTGATCACGGTATGGATGATGGGGTTGTCGGCGGTCGTCTTCTGGCTGGTCGCTGCCCTGGCCGAACCCTTGCCGTCTTGGCATTTCTCGCCGTTGATGTGGGCGGCGCTCGCGTGGGGCGCTGCGATCAATTACGGCGTGGCGCAGATCTTCTGGTTCGGCCTGGCGCGCGACCTGCCGCCGACGGCCAGCGCCTTCTCGATCATGGCCGTGCCGATCATCGGTATCCTCACCGCGATTCCCCTCGTGGGCGAACTTCCGCGCTGGCAGGATTTCGCAGCGGCGCTGTTCGTGATCGCCGCGATCGCCGGCGCCCTGCTCGGACGTGCCAGATGAGTTCACCACGCCTGTCACTGATCGCCGCCGTCGCTCGCAACGGCGTGATCGGCCGCGACGGCAGAATCCCGTGGCACCTGCCCGGCGATCTGCCGCGCTTCAAGCGCATCACGATGGGACACCCGGTGATCATGGGGCGCAGGACATGGGAGTCGCTCGGCAGGCCGTTGCCGGGCCGGCGCAACATCGTGATCTCGCGCTCGCCGGCGCTGAAAGTCGACGGCGCCGAGGTCTTCGCATCGCTCGCCGCGGCGCTGGCGGCCTGCGCCGGGGCGGACGAAGTCTTCGTGATCGGCGGCACCGAGGCATATCGCGAAGCGCTGCCGCGCGCGGACCGCCTGCTGCTGACGGAGATCGACGCCGACATCGAAGGCGACGCCTGCTTTCCGCCGTTCGACCGCCGCAGCTGGCGCGAGACCGGGCGTGAAATTCACCCCGCAAATCCGGATAATCCGCTGCCGTTTTCCTATGTCGACTACGAACGCGTAGCGGCGTAGGTTCTCAATGGGGGAAAACAGAATGTCGCACGGCCACTTCCACGTGCATGGCCCGCACGACCATCAGATCGAGCACGCCGCGCAGCATGCCAATACCGATTCCTTCGCCGGACGCATTGCGGTGATGACCGCGATCCTGGCCACCGTCGGGGCGCTGATGTCGTATGCGGGAGGCGCCACGCAGGCGAACGCGGGGCTGTACAAGAACAACGCCGCCATCAAGAAGACCGAGGCGTCGAACCAGTGGAACTACTACCAGGCCAAGAGCAGCAAGCAGAACCTGGCCGAGCTTGCGCTCGCGCTGACGGCCGCGCCGGACAAGCAGGACTTCTACAAGCAGGAAGTCGCGCGCTACGACAAGGAGAAGAAGGACATCAAGGTCGTCGCCGACAAGCTCGAGGCGGAAGCGAAGGACTGGGACCAGAAGAGCGACGCCGAACTGCACCTGCATCATCGCTGGGCGCAGGCGACGACCGCGCTGCAGATCGCCATTGCGCTGTCGGCGATCGCGCTGCTCACGCGCCGCGACTGGCTGGTCCGGGGCGTTTACGGCGTGGCCGGACTGGGAGCCGTTCTGGGCGGGATGGCGCTGGCGCACATCTGATGGCCGGTCAGCGCAACCGATTGCGCCGCGCCGCGTGCAGCAGTTCGCGCGCGGGGTCGATCGCGTCGCCGAGATCGCGCTCGATCGGCTCCGGCTCGCCCTCGACCTGCGCGGCGATGCGCTCGGCGGCCAGCGCGGCGAGCGACAACCCGCGCGAGCCGAGCGCATAGCTGGCGAAGAGCCCCGGCAGGCGCGGCAGGTCGAGCGGGTGCGCTCCGCGCAGCCGCGCCGCAATCGAACGCATTGCATCAGGATCGGCGATGGCGCCCGCGCACGGCAGCCGGTCGCGCGCAACGCAGCGCACCGCATCGAACACGCCGACGGGCTTCAGGGTCGGCGGTGCGGCGAGCAGGCGCGGTGCGCGCGCCAGGTTGCTCGCCTGCGCCCGGCCATCGTCGAGCGCGCTGATCGTCTCATCGCCGGGC
>JBLMYK010000018.1:0-12065 GCA_050258235.1 Gemmatimonadota bacterium
GGCGGTCCAGCGCTGGAACCTGCCCGACGTTCCGACCGAGCGGCTGAGCGTCGTGGCAGCGGTACAGGACGGCAGCGGCCGCCTGCTGCAATCCGTCGCGCTGCCGCTGGCGGCCTGTGTCCGCTGAAGCGCGCTGCGGAAGCGAGCCGGCAGTCCGCCGGCGTGTCAGCGCCGCCTGATCAGTCGCGAAGCGATTCCGGCCTTTGAAGGTTCGCGCGCCAGGCCGCGCAGGAACGGCGGCTGCCACGGACGGCAGGCCAGAAGCAGGGCGAGCGGCGGACGCTGATCGGCAGGCAGGCGGGAGTCATCGATGTGCTGGTCCGAAAATTCGCGCGCCACGCGCTTCAGGCGATCGACCAGCGCCGCGCTCGACGCGCGCGACAGCCGCGCAGTCAGCAGCATCATGCATTCGTTGTCACGGCGAAAGTCCGAGTCGAAGAAGTCGTGCGCGTTGTTCTTGAACGCAGCCATGATCGGACCGCTCGGGATCCACGCGAAGGTGCGCGCGATGCGCAGCTTGAAGCGGTTGTTCGGCAGCAGCTCGATCACGCCCATCCGATCGAGCCGGGCGAGCAGGCCGACGAGTTCCGGCGCGGTCAGCGCGTACTCCGCCAGAATGTCGTCGAAAGTCAGCAGGTTCAGCGTGCAGACGGCGACGGTGAACAGCTTCGGCTCGTCGACGAGCTCGCGTTCCTGCGCCTCGGTCAATTGCGAGACCAGATGCTGCTCGCGGTCGAACCCGCGCGTCAGATCGGTAATCTCGATGCCCGCCGCCACCAGGATCGCGTCCAGCCGCTCGAGGGTGAAGTTTCGTTCCGAGAACATCCGCTTGACCGTGGCTTCGGACACGCCGATGCGGCGCGCGATGTCGGCGTACTTCAGGCCGCGGGCCTTCAGTTCCCGCTTCAGTTGCTCGACCAGTTCGATGGCACGCGGCATGGATTGCTCCTCGGGACGACCATTCCAGTATTGCGGATCGATACTGCCGGCGACAAGCCGGGCGACAATCGCAGCGCGCGCTGACGGCCGGCTCGGACGAACGGAGGATCCGGCCATCGCAACCCGTCCCGAAAGGATCACGCGATGCCCCGACTCGAAAGACATCACCTGAGCGACGCCAGCGCCGCGCACATCATCACGCCCGAGCAGGCCGACCGGCTGTGGGACTTCCTGCAAGAGCACGCCGCCCGCCAGCCGGCGAGCGAGCGTGGTCCGCGCTTCACGTTCACCAACGTGCTCTATTACCTGGGCGGCATGCTGGCGATCGGCGCGATGTCACTGTTCATGACACTCGGCTGGGAACAGTTCGGCGGCTGGGGCATTTTCTTCATCGCGCTGCTGTATGCCGGTATCGCGTTCAAGCTCGCCGGACGCTTTGAAGGGCAGGGACTCGCGGTGCCGATGGGCATCATGGCCGCCCTCATCGTGGTCCTGATCCCGCTGGCGGTCTGGGGCCTGCAGCAAGCGCTGGGCATGTGGCCGCCGGGCGCCGAGCGCTCGTATCGCGCTTATCACTACTGGATCGACTGGCGCTGGCTGACGCTGGAACTCGCGACGCTGCTCGGCGGCGTGCTGATGCTGTACCGGTACCGGGCGCCTTTCCTGCTGATGCCGGTCGCGGTGACCCTCTGGTACATGAGCATGGACGTCGCCGCGATGCTGATCTACGCCAACGAGGACGGCTGGTCGACCGCGGGCTGGGAGTTCCGCAAGTGGTTCTCGATAGCTTTCGGCGCCATCATGGTGCTCGTCGCGTTCTGGGTCGATCTCCGCTCGCGGCTGACGCGCGATTACGCGTTCTGGCTGTACCTGTTCGGGCTGCTGGCGTTCTGGGGCGGTCTGACGTCGCTCAGTTCGGCGCAACTGGCGGGCAAGCTGGTCTATCTGGCGATCAACCTCGGTTTGGTGCTGATCGGCGCCGTGATCGTGCGGCGCGCGTTCACCGTGTTCGGTGCGATCGGCGTGGGCATCGTGCTCGCCGACATATCCTGGCGATTCTTCAAGCAATCGTGGCTCTTCCCCATCGCGCTCACGCTGATCGGCCTGGCGATCGTGTTCCTCGGCGTCTGGTGGAGCCGCAACGAGTCTCGCATCGCAGTGCGCCTGCAGGCGTTGCTGCCGGCCGACCTGCGCGAGCTGATCGCCGAGCGGCGCGCAGCGGCGTGACCGCCGCCGCGCCGGCCACTATTGCCGGCGATATTGGGCCTGGCGCTCGTAGACGGCCGGCACGGCGGTCGGCGGATGATGCGCGCCGAGCATCAGTTCGGCGTCCGGCACGCCGCGCAGCCAGCGCGCAAACCAGTCGTACGTCGCGTTGAACGGCATCACATCGCTGTAGCTGTCGGACGCGATCACGGCCTTGTTCGCGACGTCGTGCAGTACGAGCAGCCGGTTCACGTGCGGCCCGCCGGCGGCGATGCGAACGATCAGTGGCCGGCCAGGCTCTCCCAGATCGAGCTGCGAATCGACGGTAATCAGCTTCACCGCCGGGGCCGGCGCATCGATGACCGACGTCAGGGGTGCCGGCGCGCGCGCGATTCGCAGCACGACAGGCGCGGCATCGGCGGACGTCACGATCTGCGTGCCAAGCTCGGCCAGCGCACGCACTCCGTCCACGTGGTCGTTGTGGAAGTGCGAGAGAACGACCTGGCTGATTGGCTTGGCCGGCACCTTCTCGCGCAGCTTGGCGATCATCGCCTTCACCGTGTCCGGCGAGACCGGGGCGTCATACGCGACCACGCGGTCCTTCAGCTCGACGAACTGCATCCGGTAATTGCCGTTCTGCGCGCCGCTGACTTCCCACAGTCCCGGCCGCACCTCCGCGATCTCGAGCGGCCTGTCCTCGCGCAGCACGTAGCGCGGGTCGATCCGGAAGTCCGCATCGCCGATCTTCGCGGCCGCGTCGAATTCGGCCCTGACCAGACGGATCTTCAGGATCGTGATGCCGCGTCGCTGCACCTGCGCCGATTCCGGCAGCACCAGGCCGTCGATCGTCTGCATGCCGGCGTAGCTCCAGCGCGTGGTGTCGAGCCCGAGCAGCGGATCGGCCGCCAGCTGCTCGAGTCCGACCACGCGACTGCTTTCGGTGTCGATCGACAGCGTGATGCGGGTGTTCTTGTCGGCATTGAACGAAATGCGCCGCACCGCACGGCCCTCCAAGATGCCCGTGCCTTCATCGCGCAGCGTGGGCAGGCGTCGGGTCGCGAGCTTCAGCAGCAAAGGCGGCAGCATCCGGGTGCCGATGCCCGCGGTCTGCTCTCGGCCTTCGTCGGGGTCGGCCACCGCAGTCTTGGTCAGGACCGGCGGAAACGGTTGCGTGAACAGCACGGCGCCGTCCTTGTACACGCCGCTGAAGGGGAAGGTGAAGCCGCCGTAGCCGCGCTGGTCGCCATCGGTGCGAGAGCGACCCTTGGCCAGATCGATCATCACCGTGGTTTCGAAGTCGCCTTCCTTGATCGACTGCGATACGGCTTCCGGCCGCGGGCCCTGGATGCCCGTGGAGATGTCGCCGGCGAGCTTGAGCCGTGCCGCTTCCAGTCTTTCGATTCGATCGGCGCCGCCGTGGGCTTCGATGCTGCGCGCGAGCACTGTGCGCGCCTGGGCGAACGAACTCTCGAGCGCGCTTCCGGCGCGACCGGTCGCTGCGAACAATGCGAGAGCGGCCAGCGCGGCCGCTTGCGTGACAGAGCGGAAACGATGTTCCATCGACTCCTCCCGAAGTGGTCTGCGGCGCGCAGACTAGGAGGAACATCGACGGATCGCGCCGGTTGCGCGACGAAGCCGTCGCCGACGGGTGCGAAGCGGCCCGCGGGCAGGACCGCTGCGCGAATCGGCCTGGCCGTCGGCCCCGGTCAGTAGCCGGCGGCCAGCCCGTCGCGCCGCGAATCGCTGGCGGCGACATAGCCGTCGACTGCCGGATCGCCGAGCCGCCAGATGAACTGGCCGCTGCCGAAATCCATGTAGCTGTCGGTCAGGTCTGCGATTTGGTGGCCGCGCCGGATGAGCTCGCTGCGCAGTTCGTCCGACACCGTGTGCTCGAGATCGATCTTCAGTCCGCTTTCCCACTTCCACCGCGGCGCATCGCATGCGGCTTGCGGCTGCTGACGGGCGAGCAGCATGCGTGCGAGCGTCTGCACGTGCCCCTGCGGCTGGATGTTCCCGCCCATCACGCCGAAACTCATGTGCGGTGCGCCGTCGCGGGTCAGAAAGCCCGGGATGATCGTGTGGAACGGCCGCTTGCCGGGCGCGACGCAGTTCGCGTGCTCCGGATTCAACGAGAAGCCGTGGCCGCGGTTCTGCAGCGAGATGCCGTAGCCAGGAACGACGACACCGGAGCCGAACCCCATGTAGTTCGACTGGATGAACGAGATCATCGTGCCGTACGCATCGGCGGCCGACAGGTAGATCGTCCCGCCCTGAGGCAGAGCGCCGGCCTTGAAGTCCTGCGCGCGCTGCGGGTCGATCAGCTTCGCCCGCTGTGCGAGATACGCCGGGTCGAGCATCTGCGCCGGCGTCACGCGCATCGCGCGCGGATCGGCAACGTAGTTGTACACGTCCGCGAACGCCAGCTTCATCGCCTCGATCAGGACGTGCTGCACCTCGGCCGAATCGAAGCGGTGCCGGTCCATCGCGTCCTGCGCGACCGGCGTGTGCTTCAGGATGCCGAGGCAGATCAGCGCGGCGATGCCCTGGCCGTTCGGCGGGATCTCGTGCACCTCGTGGCCGGCGAAGGGCTGGCTCACCGTTCCGACCCAGCCGTTTTCCTGCACGAAATCCCAGTAGGCGGCGAAATCGGCTTCGGTGTGCACACCGCCGGTCTCACGCGCATGGCGTGCGATCGCGGCGGCGATCTCGCCACGGTAAAACGCCTCGCCCTTCGTCTCTGCAACCAGCTTCAGGGTGCGCGCCGCGCCGTCGAGGACGAAATGCTCGCCGATGTGCGGCGCGCGTCCGCGCGGCAGGAAGTGCGCCGCAAAGCCCGGGTACTTGTCGAGGATCGAAACCGCCCGCTGCCATTTGTCCTGCACGATGGCGCTGACCGCGAAACCGCGCTCCGCATACTCGATCGCGGGGGCCATCAGGTCCGCGAACGGCAGCTTGCCGAAGCGCCGGTGCAGCAGCGACCAGCCGGCGACTGCGCCGGGAACCGTGACCGTGTCCCAGCCGCGCTGCGGGCGACTGGCCGGCAGGTCGTCACCGTACTTGCGGCGGAAGTAATCGAGCGTCCAGGCAGCCGGGGCGATGCCGCTCGAGTTCATCCCGTGCAGCTTGCGCGTGGCCGGATCCCACACGATCGCGAAGTTGTCCGAACCGAGACCGTTGCTGCATGGCTCGGTCATCGTGATCACCGCAGCGGCGGCGATCGCGGCGTCCACCGCGTTGCCGCCGCTCTGCATGATCCGCAGGCCCGCCTGCGCCGCGAGCGGCTGCGACGTGGAGACGATGTTGCGCGCGAACACCGGCCTGCGGACCGTCGGATAGGGGTTGGTCCAGTCGAATTGCGTCACTCGGATTTCTCCAGCGGTGGATAGAACTGCGGCGCTTCGCTGCGGTCGAACATTCCGTAGTCGCGCTCGATCTCGCACACGCGCAGGCGTTGTGCCTGGCCCAGCGCCGCCAGCGTGGCGTCGTCGGGCGACATGAGGTCGAACACGTGCGCGAACGCTCCCGGCCGATAGATGCTCTCGAACGATTCCGTCGCCGTTCCGTGCGACAGACCGGCGGACCGGGATTCGGCAATGGCGACATAGCGCGGCGCCCGCGCGGCAGGATCGTTGTAAGGGCTCAGCCGCTGCGGCCGCCAGAGTGCGCCATCGTCGCGCTCGTCGCGGATCACCTGCGCGATCCGCAGCCGATAGTCGGAAAAGATGCGCGACCGACCCAGGGTCTGGGCGCGATGGTGTTCGCCTTCCACGCGCCATCGGACCAGCGACGCCTCGTCGCGCCAGATCTGGAACGACAGCAGCGAGCCGGGACGGCGCAGGCTGCGGAAGCGGTCGATGAACAGGCAGCCCCCGATCGCATCGAGTGCGGGGCGCAGCCTCGCGGCGATTGCCAGGTACTCATCCTGCGCGCCGGGTCGCGGCGTGACCTCGAAGAGCAGCGCGATCACGTCGACCCGACCCGGATCCGGGATGAATGGCGGCTATGCATGACGAAACGTCGAAAGACAGGAGCGGACGCCGAATTGTGCCAGCCGCGGCGCGAAGCCGTCCTCGCGGCCCGTACTGCGAATTCCGCGCTTCGTCGCAATCCGCTCGTCCGCCACAAATCGATCGCCTAGAGTTCACTCCATCGCAGCACGTTATCGCGATGACGAACCGAAAGGACCGAGCCATGAACACGACATCGACCGCGACCAGGGTTGCTGGCATCTTCTTCGCGCTGCTGATGACCGTGGCGGTGCTGGGCGCAACGGTCGCCGGCATGCAGTCCGATCAGGCGAGCGGCGGCGTGGTGGTCCTCGACCGCGTGGTCGTGACGGTCCCGGCGCAGAAGGTACGGACGGCGCAGGCCGAGACGCCGGCGCTCAATTGAATCTTGAATCCCGTCGGGCCTTCGCAGTGGCGGCAGCGGTTGGTGCTTTCACGGCACGTCAGAACCTCAGCTTGCGCGGCCTGAGACGCGCGTCAAGGTGACCGCCATCACCTAATCGGCGGGCGGGTCCGCGGGATTCCCGGCGCGCCCAAGTATCGCCTGCGCGTGCAGCAGCACGGGACGGTCGACCAGCTTGCCGTCGACCTGTACCGCACCAGGTCCACCGCGGCTCGCGGCAATCACGCGTCGCGCCCAGTCGATTTCAGCGTCACTCGGCTGGAACGCGCGACGCACCGGCTCGACCTGGCGCGGATGAATGCAGAGTTTGGCGCCGAAGCCGCAGGCGCGCGCGAATGCGAGATCGGCCTGCAGTTGCCGCTCGTCGCCGAGAGCGAGCGTCACGCCGGCGATCGGCGCGGCAAGCTCAGCGGCGCGCGATGCGATCGCGATCCGGCTCGCCGCATACGCGAAGCCGCGCTCGTCGCCGGAAAGCCCGAGATCGACCGCGAAATCGACGGTGCCGAAGGCGAGCCGCTGCACCCCGGGTGCCGCTGCAATCGCCTCGACGTTCTGCACGCCCCGCGCCGTTTCGATCAGCGCGATGACCGTCGCTCCCGGCAGCCGCCTGCGCGCGTCGGCGATCTGTGCGGGGTCCTCGGCCTTTGGCAGCATCACGCATGCAAGGCCGGCGCGCTGCGCCAGAGCGAGGTCGTCGCCATACCACGGCGTGGACGCGTCGTTGATGCGCAGCACGAGGCGGTCGCGCGCCGCCGGCGCGGTACCCCAGCGCTCGATCGCGGCGCGCGCGGCGGCCTTGTGGTCCGGCGCCACCGCGTCCTCGAGGTCCAGTATCACGGCGTCGGCGCCGCCGGCCAGCGCCTTGTCGAAACGCTCCGGTCGGTCGCCGGGAACGAATAGATAGATGATCGGGAGCATGCAGTTGACCGAATCTTCCGGCCGGCGGCCGCGTCAGTCGCCTTCCTTGAACGCCGTTTCGCGCTTGGACTGGATCGCCGGCAACGTGACGATCACCAGCAGCGCGGCGGCGGCGATCAGCAGTCCGAGCGACAGCGGGCGCGTGACGAACGTCGACCAGTCCCCGCGCGACAGCAGCATCGCGCGCCGCAGGTTCTCCTCCATCATCGGTCCGAGGATGAAGCCCAGGATCAGCGGCGCCGGCTCGCACTTCAGCTTGTAGAAGACATAGCCGACCACGCCGAAGACGGCGGTCTGCATCACGTCGAACGTCGTGTTGTTGACCGCGTACACGCCGATCGAGCAGAACACCAGGATCATCGGATACAGCAGCCGGTACGGGACCTTGAGCAGCTGCACCCACAGCCCGATCAGCGGCAGGTTCAGTATCACCAGCATCGCGTTGCCGATCCACATCGACGCGATCAGCCCCCAGAAGAGCGCGGGATTGCTCGTCATCACCTGCGGGCCCGGCTGGATGTTGTGGATCGTCATCGCGCCGATCATCAGCGCCATCACCGCATTCGGCGGAATGCCGAGCGTGAGCATCGGGATGAAGGACGTCTGTGCGCCGGCGTTGTTGGCCGACTCCGGCGCTGCCACGCCGCGGATGTTGCCCTTGCCGAACGAGACCTCCGCGTTCTTCTCGCTGATCTTCTTTTCCGCGGTGTAAGAGGCGAAGGACGCCAGCAGCGCGCCTCCGCCCGGGAGGATTCCGAGCAGCGAGCCGATCAACGTGCCCCTCCCGATCGCGGGCAGTGAATAGACGAACTCCTTCGCGTTGGGAAGCAGGGAGCCGATCTTGCTGGTGAAGACCTCGCGATGCTCTTTCTTTTCCAGGTTCGCGATGATTTCCGCGAAGCCGAACACGCCCATCGCGACCCCGACGAAGCCCAGGCCGTCGGTCAGTTCCGGCACGTCGAACGAATACCGCGCCACGCCGGAGTTCACGTCGGTTCCCACCAGGCCGAGCAGCAGGCCGAGGATGATCATCGCGACCGCCTTGATCAGGCTGCCGGAGGCCAGCACCACGGCGCCGATCAAGCCGAGCACCATCAGTGAGAAATATTCGGCGGGCCCGAACTTGAACGCCAGTTCGGTGAGCGGCGGCGCGAACGCCGCGATCAGCACCGTGGCAAATGAGCCCGCGATGAACGAGCCGATCGCCGCGATGCCAAGCGCGGCGCCCGCGCGGCCGCGGCGTGCCATCTGGTAGCCGTCGATGCAGGTGACGACCGACGAGGCCTCGCCCGGGATGTTGACCAGGATCGAGGTGGTCGATCCGCCGTACTGGGCGCCGTAATAGATGCCGGCCAGCATGATCAGCGCGGACGTCGGATCGAGCGAATATGTGGTCGGCAACAGCATCGCCAGCGTCGCGATCGGGCCGATGCCGGGAAGCACTCCGATCAGCGTGCCGATCAGGCAGCCGATCAGCGCGTACATCAGGTTCGTCAGCGACAGCGCGGTGGAGAAACCGAGCAGCAGGTTCGACATCAGCTCCATCGTCGGCTCCGCCTATCGGTTCATGAACGCGGGCCAGACCGGAATCGTGACCCCCAGGCCCCAGATGAAGACGACGTAGGTCACGATCGCCATCGCAATTCCGAGCGCGATGACTTCCTTCCAGCGGAATTCGTGGCTGCCCATGCTGGAGATCGCCACCAGCGCAAAGATCGCAATCATCGCGCCGGCCGGCACCAGCAACAGGCCGAAGGCAACCACGGATCCGAGTACCCAGCCCATTTCCGCGAAATGGAATTTCCCGACCTTTCCCTCGGGATCGGCGCGCGTCAGTCCGGTGGCCGAAATGATGATCCCCAGGATCACGAGAATGATTCCGAGCACGGTCGGAAAGTACGCCGGACCCATCCGCTGCGCCGTGCCCATGTCGTACTTCTGCGCGAACAGTGCGAAGAACAATCCGACGGCGATGAACATTACGCCGGACCAGAAATCCTTTTCGTTCCTGATCTTCAACGCAGTCTCCCCAGTCGCGCGAGCGGTGCCGCTGCGCGATTTTTCTGCGCGCGCATTCTATCGAGCCGAATTCCCGCCACCATCGCCGCGGTCAATCGACCTTTGCGCCCGAGAACCTGACCACTTTCTGGTACTTCGCAAGTTCGTCGCGCACGAAGCGCGCAAACTCCGCCGGCGTGCTCGGTGCGGGCTCCGCGCCCATGCGCGCGAGCCGCTCGCGCAGTTCCGCGGTCGTCAGCGCGTTGCGGAACTCTTCGTTCAGCCGATTCACGATCGGCGCTGGTGTGCCGGCGGGGGCGAACACGCCGAACCAAGTGCTGACGTCGAAGCCCGCGAAGTCCTTGCCGCCGGCTTGCGCCACGGTCGGCACGTCGGGGAAGCTCGCGGCGCGTGCTGCGGTCGTCACCGCGAATGCCTTGAGCTTGCCGGCGCGGATCTGGGGCGCAGCGGAGGCGAGGTTGTCGAACATCAGGTCCGTCTGTCCGGCGAGCAGTCCGAGCTGCGCCGGAGCGGCGCCGGGATACGGGATGTGCACCATGTACAGGTGGCCCATCGATTTGAGCAACTCGCCCGCCATGTGCCCGCCGCTGCCGTTGCCACCCGACGCGAAATTGAGCTTGCCGGGATGCGCGCGCGCGTAAGCCACCAGGTCGGCGAACGAGTTGATGCCGTACCTCGCCGCCGTGTCCGGCGTCATCACCAGCACGTTGGGCACGTGCGCGATCAGTGTGATCGGCGCGAAGTCCTTGATCGGGTCATAGGGCAGCCTGGAGAACAGCCACGGATTGATCGCGTGCGTTGCCACCGCGCCGATCACGAGCGTGTAGCCGTCGCCTGGCTGCTTGGCCACGTAATCGACGCCGATGTTGCCGCCCGCGCCGGGGCGGTTCTCGACCACCACGACGCCGAGCGAGTCGCGCACGCGATCGGCAAGTGCGCGGGCGGCGGTGTCGAGCGGCCCTCCGGGCGGGTAGGGCACGATCAGCCGGATCGGTTTGGCGGGATAGGTCGCCTGCGCGAGCGCCGGCAGCGGGGCGGCGGCCACCCACAGGCAGGCAAGGAGTCGGAGCAGGGTGCGGCGGATCACGGTGCCTCCCACGATGATGTTCGATCAGTGTCCGCATTAGACCGGAACGAGCCGCGCCGCGCACGTCTTGGCCAGTGGCATCATGCGAGCTCGTTGCGGATATGCGATGCAACCTGGGATAGCGATGCGGCCGTGGGCGCGATGATCGGATTCGAAACGCAGCGCCTGCGCATCGAGGCTGCCGCCGTGCGCCATGCGTCGCTGCTGCCTCCGTTCTTTGCCCGCAATCGCGCGCACTTCGCGCCGTGGGATCCACCGCGCCCCGCCGCAATCGAGACCACGGAGTACTGGGAGAGGCAGCTCGAGCAGGCGGAAGCTGAATTCGACGAGGTGCGCGCCGCGCGTTTCGTCGTGTTCGAGCGCGCCGTGGTTGCGCCGATGCTGATCGGTCGCGTCAATTTCACGCAGATCTTTCGCGGCCCGTTCCAGTCCTGCGTGCTCGGCTACCAGATCGATCACGCTTTCGAGGGGCGGGGGCTGATGCACGAGGCGCTCGGCGCGTGCATCGCATTCATGTTCCGCGATTTCCGGCTGCACCGGATCCAGGCGGGCTTTCGCCCCGAGAACGAGCGCAGCGCGCGCCTGCTGACTCGTCTCGGCTTCCAGCGCATCGGAATCGCGCGCGACTACCTGTTCATTGACCACGCATGGCGCGACCACGTGCTGATGGCGCTCGTCAATCCCGACTTCGACGATTCGGCCGTGGCCAAGCCAGGACGCTAGTCACTCGGCAGCAGCGCGAATCCGCCGCCAACCTGGGCAAGCTCGTCGCCTTCGGCGTTGCGCGTTTCCACACGATCGACGCGCGCGGCGCGCGGTCCGCGTCGCGCCCACTGCGTGAACGCCTCGCACGCCGCCGCGCTGCCCCGGATCACGGCCTCGACGCTGCCGTCACGCCGATTGCGCACCCAACCTTGCAGCCCGAGCCGCTCGGCTTCAATCAGCGCAGAGTAGCGGAACCCGACTCCCTGCACGCGCCCGTGGATGCGCAGGCGCAGTGCTGCGGGATTCATGGCATTCACCCCCAAGCCTTCGCCAGGCGGCCGGCGTGCCGGACACGCAGCTCAGATCACTCCGCGTCGGCGCAGATCGGCACGCGCAGCGGTGTCGATGCCGGCCAGTTCGCCCAGCACCTCGTCGGTGTGTTCGCCCAGCCGCGGCGGTGCACGCCGATAGACCGGCGGCGTTGCACTCATCTTGATCGGGCTTGCCACCAGCGGCACCTCGCCTGCGAGCGGGTGCGGCAGCGTGATGCGCATCTGCCGATGCTCGATCTGCGGATCGGCCAGTGCGTGGGCGATGTCGTTGATCGGTCCGCATGGGATGCCGGCGTCTTCCAGCCTTTCGGCCCAGAAAGCCATCGGACGCGACCTGACCAGTGCCTCGAGCAGCGGGATCAGCACCTCGCGGTTGCGCACGCGATCGGCATTGCGCTCGAAGCGCGGATCCGTTGCCAGGTCCGGGCGCCCCGCGATCTCGCAGAAGC
>JBLMYK010000019.1:0-5424 GCA_050258235.1 Gemmatimonadota bacterium
CCCCAGATGTTCTTCTGCCCCGAGGCCGACCAGGCGTCGGCGAGTTCACCCATCGTCGACGACGGCGTGATCGGATAGATCGCGATCACCTCGCTCGTCAGGTGGGCGATCCGTGCCGCGGCTTCGTTGCCGTCCAGTACGTGTGCGCGTTCATTCATGGCTGGTTGCTCGTTGCTCGTTGTCCGCTGCTCGTTGGTCGTTGACGGCCGTGGTCCTCACGGACAACCGAAAACGGACAACGGGCAACCGGTGCTCAAAGGATTCCTGCCTTCCCCGCCGACCAGCGCCGGAACTCGGTGGTCAGCAGGTGCACGTGCTCCAGCTCCTCCGCGGCGAGCTCCCGGTACAGGTCGCGCTCGACCGAGCCGGCCGGCGCCTTGTCGCCTTCGGCGGCAAAGAAGTCGACCGCGCGCTGCTCGAAGGCGATCGCGATGCGGAAGAGATTGGCCGGGTCCTCCGGCTTGCGGTCGATGCCGGCGAAGATCGCCGCGCGGTCGATCTGGAAGTCTTCCGACGGCTGCGGCAGATCGGCGTGATACCGCTTCGACAAAGTGCGCATGTGCTCGTCTTCCATCGCCGCGAAGCGGGCGAAGAGATCGCGCAGCATCGGATCCTTCGCGTCGCGCGACGCGCGCTGGTAGAAGGCGCGCCCGCCGAGTTCGATCTCGAATGCCTTGCGGATCGCCTCCATCGCCGCGTCGCCCGCGATCGCGCCGCGATCGAGGATCTCCAGCTTGCCCTTGCAGTACGGACACAGGCCGTAGGGGAACGCGAAGCCTTCGGACACCTTGTGGCATTCGGTGCAGCGCCAGCGCAGTTCCTCGCCGGCACAGCAGATGTAAGGTTCCTCGTCTTCGAGCGGGCGCTTGCAGCGGGGGCAGATGCTCATGATGGGGTCCTCAGAAAGGCGCGGCCGGCGAATTGCTTCTTCTCTGTGCTCTCTGTGACCTCTGTGGTTGCATCACAGCCTGTGCAGGCAAATTTGTTCACCACAGAGAACACAGAGAGCACAGAGGGAAACACGAAGCCTCTTCTCGGGTCTCCGTGGTGAAAGCGGCGCGCGGCGCACATCACGCGGCCTCTTTTGCCAGCGGCGCCGGCGGCACGAACGCATCGGCGTCGGCCTGCGTGATCGGCCACCTGGTCTTGCCGCTGGCGAGATACGCGCCGATCGCGCGTGCGGCGCGGCGGCCGGCGCCCATCGCCAGGATCACGGTGGCGCCGCCGGTGACGATGTCGCCGCCGGCAAAGACACCCGGCACGCTGGTCGCCTGCGTCTGCGCGTCGGCCACGATGTAGCCCCACTTGGTCAGGTCCAGTCCCGGCGTGGACTTGGTGACGATCGGGTTGGCCTTGGTGCCGAGCGCGTAGATCACCGTGTCGCATTCGAGCTCGACGAATTCGTCCAGTGGCACGGGCTTCCTGCGCCCCTTGTCGTCGGGCTCGCCGAGCATCATCTTCTGCACCTTCATGCCGCGGACGTTGCCGCCGTCGCCGACACGGATCTCGACCGGAGAGTGCAGGAAGAAGAACTCGATCCCTTCCTCCTTCGCGTGGCGCAGTTCCTCGACGCGCGCGGGAGCCTCGGCCTCGGTACGGCGGTACACGCAGCGCACGGTCGGCGCACCGAGCCTCTTCGCCACGCGCAGGCAGTCCATCGCCGTGTTGCCGGCGCCGATCACGACCACGCTCTTGCCCATTGCAACCGGCGTGTCGAGGTACGGGAACTTGTCGCCGCCCATCAGGTTCACGCGGGTGAGAAACTCGTTGGCCGAATAGACCTGGCCCGCGAATTCGCCCGGGATGCCGAGGAACGACGGCGCGCCGGCGCCGGCGCCGATGAACACCGCGTCGAATCCGCGTGCACCCAGCAAGTCCGGCACGGAGAAGGTCTTGCCGATCACCTTGTTGGTCTCGAACTTCACGCCGAGCCCCTTCAGGTTCTCGACTTCGCGGCTGATGATGTCGCGCGGCAGGCGGAAGGACGGAATGCCGTACTGCAGGACGCCGCCAACCACGTGCAGCGCCTCGAACACGGTGACGTCGCAGCCGAATCGCACCACGTCGGCGGCGACCGCGAGCCCCGAGGGGCCCGACCCGACGACCGCGACGTTGCCGAGTCTCTTCTCGAAACGCGGAGGCTCGGCCTTGCGCGGGCGCGCGTTGTCACCGACGAATCTCTCCAGCCGGCCGATCGCCACCGACTCGAGCTTGCGGCCGACCACGCACTGCGCCTCGCACTGCGACTCCTGCGGGCAGACGCGGCCGCAGATCGACGGCAGCAGGTTCGATTCGTTGATCACGGCCAGCGCGCCGTCGAGGTCGCGCACGAGGACGTGGCGGATGAAGCGCGGGATGTCGATCGACACCGGGCAGCCTTCGATGCACGCGGCCTTGCTGCACATGATGCAGCGTTCGGCTTCGGCGAGCGCATCGGCCATCGAGTAGCCGAGATTGACCTCCTTGAAGTTGCGCGAGCGCTCGAGCGCATCGCGCTCGGGCATCTTGGTCGCGTGCGGCGCGAGGTCCTTGTATTTCTTGTAGTTGTGCTTGTTCTGTTCGAACAGCACCTGCTCGACCTGGCAGACGTGCGCGTAGTCGCTGGTCGCGGTGTCCTCCTCGCCCTTGAAGCGTTTCTGGCGCAGCATCAGCTCCTTGAAGTCGACCTGGTGGCCGTCGAAGTCGGGTCCGTCGACGCAGGCGAACTTGATCTCGCTGCCGACGGTGACGCGGCACGAGCCGCACATACCCGTGCCGTCGACCATGATCGCGTTCAGCGACACCATCGTCTTCACGCCGAAGGGGCGCGTGGTCTCGACGCACGCGTTCATCATCGGCAGCGGGCCGATCGCGATCACGAGGTCGGGCTTGTCGCGCTCCAGCACCTCCTGCAGAGCCGCGGTGACGAAGCCCGGCTTGCCGTAGCTGCCGTCGTCGGTGCAGACGATGAGCTGGTCGCAATACCGGCCGAACTTCTCCTCCCAGAACACGAGGTCCTTGGTGCGGAAACCGATGATCCCCGTGGTGCGGTTGCCGGCCTCCTTGAACGCGCGCAGCTGCGGATACACGGGTGCGACACCGAGGCCGCCGCCGACCAGCACGACGTGGCCGGCCTTCATCACGTGCTGCGGCAGACCGAGCGGACCGACGAAGTCGGCGAACGTGTCGCCTTCCCTGTAGCGGTCGCGCATCTCGAGCGTGGTCTTGCCGAGCGCCTGGATCACCAGCGTGACGGTGCCGCGCTCGGGGTCGTAGTCCGCGACCGTCAGCGGAATCCGCTCGCTGCCGTCATGCAGGCGCAGCATGACGAAGTGGCCGGGCTCGGCCGAGCGCGCCACGTCGGGCGCTTCCACTTCCCACAGGAATGTCGTGTCCGAGAACGCTTCGCGGCGGATGATCTGATACATGAAACGCCCCTGACTCCAATGAAATTGATCGGCGCGATGCCGCGTCGGGCCGGCAACGCAGTCGTGCGCGGTCACGCCACTGCACGATGTCTCCCGATAGCTGTCGCCGCGGTTCGCGATGGCGCGCGCTCCGCTGCGATCGGCACACTGTTTTGTCACGGGGATCGTGTCACCCGCGCCGGCGCGCCGGTTGACGGTGATCAACCGTGGGCGCCACAACGCGCAAGTCACATTCGTATAGCGAAATACCACAGGGCCGTGTGGGAGTTCCCGCTCGCTTGATGCCTGTCAAAGCCGGGGAGGGTCATCGCGCGACACTGCCGACCGGCTTTGAACCGGGGAACCGCAACCGATGAGTGCGCAGTTCGACCTACCCGCAGGCGTTGGCCTCGCTGACGCCGCGCGCAAGAGCCGCTGGCCGGCGCGCATGGATCTCGCGCAGAGTCTGAGCGGACTGGTGCTCGGGCTGTTCATGTGGGGTCACATGTTCCTCGTCTCGTCGATTCTGCTCGGCAAGGACGCGATGTGGACGATCGCCAAGCTGTTCGAGGGCTACTTCTTCTTCGGCCGCTCGTTTCCCGGCCTCGTCTCGGCGATCGTCGGCGGCGTGCTCGTGCTGATCGTTCTGCACGCGTTCCTGGCGATGCGCAAGTTCCCGGCCAACTACCGGCAATGGCGGACTTTTGCCGCGCATCGTGCGCTGATGCGCCACGGCGACACCACGCTGTGGTGGATCCAGGTGATCACCGGCTTTGCGCTGTTCTTCATGGCGTCGATCCACCTGTACCAGATGCTGATGCACCCGGGCCTGATCGGTCCGTACGAGTCGGCCGACCGCGTGTGGAGCGGTCGCTGGTGGCCGCTGTATCTGCCGATGCTGTTCGCGATCGAACTGCACGCCGGAATCGGCCTGTACCGGCTCGCCGTGAAGTGGGGCTGGTTCATCGGCGACGACCCCAACGCAGGGCGGCGCCGCCTCCAGACCCTCAAGTGGACACTGACCGCATTCTTCCTCGTCCTCGGCGTCGCCTCGCTGGCCGCCTATATCAAGATCGGCATCGAACACTCCGACCGCGTCGGCGAGATCTATACCCCGGCGTGGGTGCAGCCCGGAGCAACCAAGTGAACATCATCTATACCGACGTGCTCGTGATCGGCGGCGGGCTGGCAGGCCTGCGCCTGGCGGTGGCCGCCAAGCGGCGCGGGCACGATGCCATCGTGCTGTCGCTGGTGCCGCCCAAGCGCTCGCACTCCAAGGCCGCGCAGGGCGGGATGCAGGCCTCGCTCGGCAACGTGATCAAGGGCGAAGGCGACAACGAGGACGTGCACTTCGAGGACACCGTGCGCGGCTCCGACTGGGGCGCGGACCAGGACGTCGTGCGCATGTTCGTCAACACCGCACCCAAGGCGGTGCGCGAGCTGGCCGCGTGGGGCGTGCCGTGGAGCCGCGTGCGCCGCGGCGATCGCACCGTGATCATCAACGGCCAGAGGGTCACGATCACCGAGCGCGACGAGGCGCACGGCCTGGTCGCGCAGCGCGACTTCGGCGGCACCAAGAAATGGCGCACCTGCTACGTGTCGGACGGCACCGGCCACGCGATGCTGCAGGCAGTCGGCGACCAGGCGATCGGCAATGGAGTCACCGTGCACGAGCGCGTCGAGGCGCTCGCGCTGATCCACGACGGCGGCCGCTGCTATGGCGCCGTGGTGCGGAATCTGATCACCGGCGAACTCGCCGCCTATGTGGCGAAGGCCACCGCGATCGCGACCGGCGGTGCGGGGCGTCTGTATCGGGTCACCACCAACGCCGTGATCAACGAGGGCATCGGCCACGCGATCGCGCTCGAAACCGGGGTGGCCGCGCTCGGCAACATGGAGGCAGTGCAGTTTCACCCAACCGGCATCTTTCCGGCCGGCATCCTGGTGACCGAGGGCTGTCGCGGCGACGGCGGGCTGCTGAAGGACGTCGACGGCCACCGCTTCATGCCCGATTACGAGCCGGAGAAGAAGGAACTGG
>JBLMYK010000020.1:0-4738 GCA_050258235.1 Gemmatimonadota bacterium
ATCAGTGCGGCCCCCGAGAGCGCCAGTACCAGCTGGCCCGCGGAGCCGCCGGCGCTGACGAGTCCCAGCGCGAGGCCGATGCGGTGCTGAGGCACCCGCCGCATGACGAAACCCATCAGCAAGGGCGCGCTGCCGGCGGCCGCGCTCGCGGCGCCGGACACGATCGCGACCAGCAGCAGCGAGACCGTGTCGCTGGCGATCGTCAGCGCGGCAAACGCCGCGGCCGCGACGAGTCCGCCGCAGGCGACCAGCCGCGCCGCACCGATGCGGTTGGCCAGCAGCCCCAGCAGCGGCTGTGCGGCGCCCCACACGAGCTGGCTCAGCGCGAGCGCCAGCGCGATGGTCGCCGCGCCGAGCGCGGTCGCCGTGTTCAGCGGACCGGCGAACAGTCCCATCGACGACCGTGTGCCGGTGCTGATCGCCAGCAGCAGCGCCGCCGCGGCCACCAGCGGCCAGTACCGGCCGCTTCGATCCTGAATCGTCTGCATTTCCCACCTCTGAGTGCGCGTTGTCGAATGCGCACAAGGTAGGAAACCGCGGTAATCGATCGATGTCGGCTGGGGCTCGGCTTGTAGCTGGTTGTTTCGGTCAGGTAACGAACGCGGCGGTCGCGTCAGGCCGCCGAGGCGAGACAGGCTTCGAGCGCCGAGCGCAGCTCCGAAGGCTCCACCGGTTTGCGCAGCACGGTGCAGGCGCCCTGCGCCTGTGCGCGTGCGGTCGTGGCGTCATCGGCGAAGCCGGTGCACAACAGCCAGCGCAGGCTCGTGTTCAGGGCCTGCAGCTGACTCGCAAGTTCGATGCCGGTCATCGCCGGCATCGCATGATCGGTGACGACGACGTCAAACGCACGCGGGTCGTTTCGATATGCTGCCAGCGCCTCGACACCGGAGGACGCCGTGGTCACCGTCAGGCCCCAGCCGGTGAGCAGCTCTCGCATCGGCTCCAGCACCCCGGGCTCGTCGTCGACCAGCAATACGCGGCCGCCCAATCGAGCGCGCGGTGCACGCCGCAGCACCGACGGCGCCGGAGTCGTTGCGGCCTCGAGGTGCACCGGCCACAAAACGCGGAAGCGTGTGCCCGCGCCGGGGGTGGAATCGACCAGCACGTGGCCGTGATGCTCGTGCACGATGCCATGCACCATCGACAGCCCCATCCCGGTGCCCTTGCCGGGCTCCTTGGTCGTGAAGAAGGGATCGAAGATGCGCTCGAGCATCCCCGGTTCGATGCCGGCGCCGGAATCGGCCACGGCCAGTTCGACGTGCTGACCGGCGAATGAATGTCGGCAACTGGTGCAGACCGTGTCCGGCGCCAGTGCGCGGGCCGCAACGCCGATCCGCAGCGTCCCGCTGCCGCTCATTGCGTCGCGCGCATTGATCGCGAGATTCAGCAGCACCTGATTCGCCTGCACCTCGTCGACCCAGACCGACGGGACGTCTTCGCTGCAATCGACCTCGACCGCCAGTGTCGACGGCAGCATCGAGCGCAGCATCGGCATTGCCTCGCGCACCAGTGCCGTCAGCGAGACCGCGCGCGGTTCGCCGCGCCCGCCGCGCGAGAACGTCAGCATCTGCTGGATCAGGTCGCGCGCCCGCCGGCACGAAGCCTGCGCCTCGCCGAGGTAGTGCACCGACTTGTCGTCGCCGCCGTCGCTGGCGCGCTCCTCGGCCAGCACGAGGTAACCCATCACGCTGGCCAGGATGTTGTTGAAATCGTGGGCGACACCGCCGGTCAGCTGGCCGATTGCCTCCATCTTCTGCGCCTGCCGCAACTGCGCTTCGAGCTGGCGGCGCTGCTCCTCGGCACGCCGCCGCTCGGTGATGTCGCGAACGATCGCCAGCACGTGCGGCTCGCCGCGGTACTGGATCGGTATCACGTGGATCTCGGCGAGGAAGGGTTCGCCGTTCTTGCGCAGCGATTCGAATTCGACATGCGACATCTCGCCGGCCAGCGCCCGGCGAACCATGTCGAGCCGGCTCTCCGCATAGGCGGGCGGCAGATGGCGGTGCTCGTAGCCGCGGTCGATCACTTCGTCGCGCGTCCAGCCGTAGATCTGCTCGTAGGCGCGATTCACGTCGACGCGACGCAGCTGCGAATCCCACAGCACCAGGGCATCCGCCGACGCGTTGAAGATGGTGCGGTACTGCTCCTCGCTCGCGCGCAGCGCCTGCTCGGCGCGCTTGCGCTCGGTGATGTCGCGCCCCATCCACAGCACATGCGGTGCGCCGCGATGGCGCACCGGCACGGCGCGCAGCTCGAGCTCGCAGCTGACGCCGTCACGGCGCACCAGCTGGGTCTCGATGATGACCGGTTCGCCGGCCAGCGCCCGGTCGTGCAGCGCGCGGATCGTGCCGCGCGCTTCCGGCGGGTTGGCAAGCACCCGGTTCACGCCGAGCACCTCCGCGCGCGTGTAGCCGCTCATGCGCTCGTAGGTGTCGTTCACGTCCACGATGCCGAAGTCGGCATCGCGCAGCACAAGCGCGTCCGCCGAGGCGTTGAAGATCGCGCGGTACTGCTCTTCGCTGGCACGCAGCGCCGCCTCGACGCGGACGCGCCCGGTGATATCGCGCGCGATCGACAGCACGTGCGGGCGCCCGTCGTACTGCATCGGCACTGCGCGCACGTCGATGTCGAGGATGGCACCGTCGTGCGCGACCGCCTGCGCCTCGACCGCGCCGCTGGTGCCGGCCAATGCCGCGTGCAGCAGCGCTTCCACGCGGGGTGCGCACTGCTGCGTGATGAACGTCATGCCCGCGGTGCCGTGCACGTCCTCGCGGCGCACGCCGTGGCGCGCCAGGAACGCGACGTTGGCGTCGACCAGTTTCAGCTCCGCGTCGCGCAGCACCATTGCGTCGACGGAGGCGTTGAAGATCGCGCGGTACTGCTCCTCGCTGGCGCGCAGCGCCTCCTCGGCCCGCTTGCGTTCGGTGATGTCCCGGATCGCGGCCACCACGATCGTGCGGCCGTCGAGTTGCAGCCGGTTGGCATTGATCTCGACGGGAAACTCGCTGCCGTCACGCCGCCGGTGCCAGCGCAGCGGCACGTTGACCGCGCCGGCCGGTTGCTGGATCGCAAGCTGCGTCTGCGTCGGGTCGACCGAAAGCTCGAGCGCGGTCAGCGCGAGCAGTTCCCCGCGCGCGTAGCCGTACATCCGTTCGGCCGCCGGGTTGGCGTCGACCAGCCGCAGCGAATCGGCATCGACCAGCAGGATTGCGTCGCTCTCGGTTGCGAACAGCAGCCGATAGCGCGCCTCGCTCGCGCGTAACTGGTGCTCGGCGCGCCGTCGCTCGGTGATGTCGCGCGCAATCGCGAGCACGTGCGGCTCGCCGCGGTGGCGAATCGGGATCACGCGCAGCTCGACGTCGAACGACTCGCCGTTGGCGCGGTAGGCGCGCGTCTGCAGTTCGCAGGCTTCGCCGGCCAGCGCGCGCCGGATCATTTGCAGCCGTTCTTCGACATAGCCGGGCGGCAGGTGCGCGGGATAGCCGCAACCGATCGCCTGCTCGCGCGTGAAGCCGTAGATGCGCAGAAACGCCGGGTTGACGTCGACGATCTTCAGATTCTGGTTCCACAACACCAGGGCGTCGGCGCTGGCGTTGAAGATCTCGCGGTACTGTTCTTCGCGCTGCTGCAGCGCTTCGAGCGCCGCCTTGCGCTCTGTGATCTCGCGCGTGAACGCAAGGATGCGCGGCACGCCGCCGATCGTCGCCGGCTTCAGAAAGACTTCATCCCAGTGCAGGCTGCCATCCTTGTTGCGGCGATGCCATTCGACACGGACGGTCTGCCCCGCCCTGGCTGCCGCCATGTGACGCAGCGCGTCGGCGGCGGTGTAGGGCGGTACGTTCGAACTGAAGTCGGCGATGCCGAGCTTCAGCATCTCCTCGCGCGTCCAGCCGTAGGCGCTGCAGGCCTTGGAATTGACGTCGAGCAGCGCGCCGGTTTCCCAGTCGTGCACGAAGATCGCGTCCTCGGTCGCCTGGAAGATCTCGCGGTAGCTCAGCTCCGAGGCATGCAGCGCGGCTTCGGCGCGGACGCGCTCCATCTCGGCGCCGGCGCGCATCGCGAAGATGCGCAGCAGCGCCTCGGTCAGCTCCTGATCCGCGATCGGCTTGCGGTCGAGCGCGACGATATTGCCGATCTGCGCGCCGTCCGCGCCGAAGATCGAGTGGCCGGCGTACGAATCGAAATCAAGGCTGGCGAACATCACGTCGGGCGCGAACTCGGCAGCCACGCCCGAGCGCTCGAAACGCGACTCGCGGCCGACGATGTGGCGGCACGGGGTCTGCGCGACGTCGTACTCGACATTCGGAAGCAGCCTGCCTTCCAACACCAGCGCGTGCGTGCGCATGCGCTGCCTGCGGTCATCGATGCACTCGGCGATCAGCGCAGCGTCGGCGCCTAGAATGCGCGCCAGCGCGAGCGCCAGGTCCTCGAACACGTGGTCTGGTCGCGCGCTCGACACCGCATGCGCGGCCGCGGTCGTGCGCGACAGGATGTCGCGCAGCTCGGCATCGTCGGCAACGGGTCCGGAGTCTCGCTTCATGGCGCCTCGCGTGGCGAGTGTAGAAGGCGGCTGCGCCTGAGGCGCAGCCGGTTACACGATAGAAACAAAGCGATACTCGGCGGAAACCGGAGCCCTTCCTGCATTGCTTCGGACCGGCAGGACGGATCGCTGCCACGCCGCCCGGCAGTCAGGCGTCGATCGGCGGCACGAACATGTAGCCGGCGCCGCGCACCGTCT
>JBLMYK010000021.1:0-3825 GCA_050258235.1 Gemmatimonadota bacterium
CGGCGAACCAGTGGAAGTAGCGCTGCCAGACCGGGTCGTCGAGGCCGAACTTCGCGCGCAGCGCCAGGCGCACTTCGGCCGGCACGTTGGGGTTCAACGCCAGGTCGCTGAACGGATCCCCCGGAGCCAGCGCCAGCACCGTGAACAGCACCACGCTGATTCCCAGCAGGCTGGGCACGGCGAGCAGCAGTCGACGCAGCAGGAAGGTGCCCAACGGTCAGTCTCCGCGGTACCAGTCGTGCAGTCCGGCCAGCGGGTTGTCCCACGCCGACAGCGGTGCCACCAGGTTGCGCGCCGCGCCGTCCACCAGCGGCCGGTACACCACCGGTATCACGGCCGGGTCGCTGCAGACGAGGTCGTTCATTCGGATCAGCAGCGCCGCGCGCCTGACCGGATCGAGCTCGGCCCGCTGCGTCTTGAACAGCGCATCGTATTCGTCGTTCTTCCAGCGGCCCGGGTTCAGCCCCTGCCACTTGTTGGCCTTGCTCGAAGCCTCCCACGAGACCCACAGCTGCATGAAGCGGTCCGGGTCCGGCAGGCGGCCGAAGGTGTACATCTGCAGGTCGGCCCAGAACTTGCCGAGCGTGTCGGGATTGCCGGCATCCGATGAAAAGAACACCGCAGGGCTGACCGCCTTCAGTTCAAGCTCGATGCCGGCCTTGCCGCACGCCTGCTTGTAGATGCTCTGCACCTTCTGGCGCACCGAATTGATCGAAGTCTGGAACAGCAGGCTGAGTCTGTGGCCGCCCTTTTCCCGAATGCCACCGGCGCCGCGCTTCCAGCCTGCCGCGTCGAGCAGCGCGTTGGCCTTGGCGAGGCTCGTCTCGCCCTTGATGTCGTGGCTGTTGAACGCGGCCGGATTGTTCAATACGTTCGGCGTGGCCACGCCGGTGCGGCCGTAGACGAACTGCTGAACCGCCTTGCGATCGAACAGCAGAAGCAGCGCGCGCCGAACGGCGGGATCGGACAGGATCGGATGCCGTGATTTCGGGCTGGCACGCTCGCCGTCGACTTCGGTGCTCGGGTCGGCCATGTTGAACGAGATGAATTCGGTGTCCCCGCCATCGCTCGTGACCACGCGTCCCTTGCCGCCCGACTCCATGCGCTTCAGCACCTCGTCCTCGACCTGCAGGTTCCACGCGTAGTCGAACTCGCCGGTCTGCAGCACCGCGCGCGCGGCCGATGTCGCATCGCCGCCGCCCTTGATTTCGATCGTGTCGAAATACGGCCGATTGGGCATGTGATAGCCGGGATTCAGCGCGCCCTTCACGATGTCACCGGGCTTGAATTCGACGAAGCGGTAGGGTCCGGTGCCGACCGGCTTGAGATTTGCGGGCGCCTCGCGCGACCGCGCGCCCAGATAGGGCGCAAACAGATGCTGCGGGATCAGTTGCTGCTGCGCGCTGCGCGTCCAGATCGGGGTCGGCTGGTCGAAAACGATGCGCACGGTGTGCGAGTCGAGCTTCTCGATCGCCTTGACGTTTTCGTATATGCCCGGCGTGAACGCGGCCGTCGCCGGATCGGTCGCGAAGCGCCAGTTGAAGATCACGTCGTCGGCCGTGAAGGGCTTGCCGTCGTGCCAGCTCACGCCCGGCCTCAGCTTCCACGTCGTCGATCGTCCGTCCGCCGCGATACCGCCGTTGCGCCGGCTCGGAATTTCGGCGGCGAGAACCGGAACGAGCTCGCCCTGCGCATCGAAGCGCGCCAGCGACTCATAGAACGGTCGTGACCCGGCCGCGTCCTTCGTGCCGCTGGCGAAGTGCGGATTGAGCAGCGTCGGTCCCTGCCAGAACAGCAGCGTCAGCGCGCCGCCGCCGCCGCGCCGGCCCGGCTTGTAGCCCGGGACCGACTGCGCCGATGCCACGCCGGCGTGCGTCAGCATCAGGCTCGCCAGCGGGGTGGAGACGCCGAGCGCCGCCATCCGCTGCACGAAGCGGCGTCGCGGCAGCGCGCCGGCGCGCACCGCTTCGATGGCCTCGCGCAACTCGCGTTCGTTCATCCGTTCCCCGCCAACGGAGGATGCGGCTCGTTACGCCGGTCCGTGCTACGCAACCGCTCTTCAGGCCTCCCGGTACCACTCCTGCAACTGCGAGAAATCCAGATCCCAGCCGGTCGACGTGGTGACCAGCTTCAGGTTCGCGCCGCGCACGCGCGGCCGGCTGATCAGCGGGACGATGATGTGATCGTTTACCGGCAGGTCGTTCAGGCGGATGAACAGCGCGGCGCGCTTCACCGGATCGAGTTCGCCTTCGGCGGCGTGGTAGGTGCGGTCGTATTCCTCACTGACCCAGCGCGTGATGTTGCGGCCCTGCCATTTGTTGGCCTTGGTCGACACTTCGGTGGACAGGTACTGATCCATAAAGCGCTCGGGGTCCGGCTGAGTCATCGTGGTCGTGTACATCTGCATGTCACACCAGAACTTGCCGTACGTGTCCGGATTCGCCACGTCGGAAGAGAAGAACACACTCGCGGTGACCGACTTCAGCTCCAGATCGATGCCGGCCTTCTGGCAGCCCTGCTTGATCACCGCCTGCTCCTTCTGGCGCAGCGAATTGACAGAGGTCTGGTACACGAACTTCAGCTTCTTGCCGTCCTTCTCGCGCACGCCATCGGCGCCGCGCTTCCAGCCCGCTGCATCGAGGATCTGATTCGCCTTGTCGATGTTGAATTCGTATTTCGTGTTGGGCGAGCGGAATCGCGCCGGGTTGTTGAGGAAGTTGCTGGTGGCGACCCCCGTGCGCCCGTAGATGAAGTCCTGCAGCCCCTTGCGGTCGGCCAGCAGCGACATCGCCTGGCGTACCGCCGGATCGGTGAACGCGAAGTGCTTCGACTTCATGCTGGCGCGTTCGCCATCGACCTCGTTCCACGGGTCCTTGATGTTGAGCTGGATGAACTCGATGTCGCCGCTGTCGACGATCACCGCTCGGCCCTTGCCGCCGGCCTCGAGCCGCTTCAGCACCTCGTCCTCGACCTGCAGGTTCCACGCGTAGTCGAACTCGCCGGTCTGCAGCACCGCGCGCGCGGCCGATGTCGCGTCGCCGCCGCCCTTCATCTCGATCGTGTCGAAGAAAGGCCGGTTCGGCATGTGGTAGCTGGTGTTGATCTCGCCGCGCACCATGTCGCCGGGCTTGAAGTCGACGAACTTGTACGGCCCGGTGCCGACCGGCTTGAGATTTCCCGGCGCGTCGCGCGACTTGGATCCGATGTACGGCCCGAAAACGTGCTTCGGGATGATCATTCCCTCCGCCGCGACGAAGGCCCGGGCCCAGAACGGCGTCGGCTTGGTGAAGCTCAGGCGGATCGTGTGCGGGTCGATCTTCGTGACGGTGACGTCCTTGTACACGCCGCTCGTGACTGCCGCCGTGGCCGGCTCGCGCGAGTATTCCCAGGTGAACACGCAATCGTCGGCGGTGAAAGGCTTGCCGTCGTGCCATGTGACGCCCTTCTTCAGCTTCCAGGTCACGCTCTTGCCGTCGGCGGCCACGCCGCCGTTCTCGCGCGTCGGGATCTCGGCCGCCAGGATCGGCACCAGGTTGCCGTCGGCGTCCCACACCGCGAGCGGCTCGTAGAAGATGCGCGAACCTTCCTGGTCTTTCGTGCCGTTGGCGAAGTGCGGCTGCAAGAGCGTGGCGCCCTGCCACCACAGCACCCGCAGCGGACCGCCGCCGCCGCGCTTGGTCGGCTTGTAGGTCGGTGCTTTCTGCGCGTTCGCCACGCCGGCATGCATCAGCAGCATCGAAGCCATCGGCGCCGACAGCCCGAGTCCGACCATTTGCCGGATGAAGCTGCGCCGCGGCATCGTTCCGGCGCGGACCTCTTCGATCA
>JBLMYK010000022.1:0-4536 GCA_050258235.1 Gemmatimonadota bacterium
CTATACCTGCATCGGCGACACCGTCAACGTCGCGGCGCGCCTGGAAGCGCACACCAAGCTCGCTCAGCGCCCGATCCTGATCGACGCCGATACACGCGCCGCCCTGCTCGACAAGATTCGGGTCGGGGCACTCGGCCCGGTGCAGCTCAAGGGCAAGTCGGGGCCGGTGGAGGTGTATTCGGTGCAGACGGGGCAGAAGCCTTAAGGATCGCTACCGCGCTGCACGGATGAGCCGCGTCCGCGCGGCTTGTACCGGTCGGTTCCTTGCGCACCGCGGTTGACAGGCGCTTCGCGAGCCGGCAATTTCGCCCCCTGTGCCGCTGGCCGGCCTGCGCGCCGGCGAGGCTGCTGCACCTGGAGGATCGATGAAGATCGTTTGCATCGGCGGGGGTCCCGCCGGTCTGTATTTCGCGCTGCTGATGAAGAAGCTCGGCGCGCAGCACGACATCACCGTCGTCGAGCGCAACCGCCCCTACGACACGTTCGGCTGGGGCGTGGTGTTCTCGGACGCGACGATGGACAACATGCGGCTGTGGGACCGCGAATCGGCGGACCAGATCGAGCACGCGTTCAACCACTGGGACGACATCGAACTGCACTTCAAGGGCCGCGTGATCCGCTCCGGCGGGCACGGCTTCGTCGGCATCGGCCGCAAGAAGCTGCTGAACATCCTGCAGGCCAGATGCGAAGCCGTCGGGGTGAAGCTCGTGTTCGAGACCGAGGTCGATTCCGACACCGAGTTTCCCGATGCGGATCTCGTCATCGCCAGCGACGGGATCAACTCGAAGATCCGCGGCAGGTACGCCGATGTGTTCAGGCCCGACATCGTCACGCGGCCGAACCGCTACATCTGGCTCGGCACGAACAAGCTCTACGACGCCTTCACCTTCCTGTTCGAGAAGACCGAACATGGCTGGTTCCAGGCGCACATCTACAAGTTTGACGACAAGACATCGACCTTCATCGTCGAGTGCCCGGAGAAGGTGTGGCTCGCGCACGGCCTGGACCGCGCGGACCAGGCACAGTCGATCGCCTTCTGCGAGCGGCTGTTCGCCAGCAACCTGCGCGGCGAGAGGCTGATGACCAACGCGCGCCACCTGCGCGGCTCGGCGTGGCTGAACTTCCAGCGCGTCCGGTGCGAGCAGTGGTCGCATTTCAACGGCGCGAGCCACGTGGTGCTGATGGGCGACGCAGTGCACACCGCGCACTTCGCGATCGGCTCGGGCACCAAGCTCGCGCTTGAGGACGCGATCGAACTGACGTCCCAGTTCAAGCAGCTCGGCGACACGCGCGACCACATCCCCGAGGTGCTGGCGCGCTACCAGGAGGTGCGGGCGGTCGACGTGGTCCGGCTGCAGAACGCGGCCTGGAACGCGATGGAGTGGTTCGAGGTGTGCGGCGAGCGCTACTGCGACCAGCTCGAGCCTGAGCAGTTCATGTATTCGATGCTGACGCGCAGCCAGCGCATCAGCCACGAGAACCTGCGCCTGCGCGACAAGAGCTGGCTCGAGGGCTTCGAGCGCTGGTTCGCCGGGCGGAACGCGGGTGTCGATCCCTCGGCAGGCATGAGCGGAGAGATCGCGGTGCCGCCGATGTTCACGCCCTATGTGGTGCGGTCGGTGCGGCTGAAGAACCGCGTGGTCGTGTCACCGATGGCGCAGTATTCGTGCGTCGACGGCGTGCCGGGCGAGTTTCACCTCGTGCACCTGGGGGCGCGCGCGCTCGGCGGCGCGGGAATGGTGGTCGCCGAGATGACCTGCACGTCGCCCGACGCGCGCATCACGCCCGGCTGCCCGGGGCTGTGGAATGACGCGCAGCGCGACGCCTGGAAGCGCATCGCCGACTTCGTCCATCGCGAGACCGACGCGAAGATCGCGATGCAGCTCGGACACGCGGGTGCCAAGGGATCGACCAACGCGCCGTGGGAGGGCGCCGGTGCCGACATGCCGCTCGCGGCGGGCAACTGGCCGTTGATCTCCGCCTCCGCCGTGCCCTATCTCGAGGACGGGCCGATTCCGCGTCCGATGACGCGCGCCGACATGGACCGCGTGCGCGACGACTTCGTGCGTGCCGCGCGCTACGCGACCGAGGCGGGCTTCGACTGGCTGGAGTTGCACTGCGCGCACGGCTACCTGCTGTCGGCCTTCATCTCGCCGCTGACCAACCGCCGCACGGACGAATACGGCGGCTCGCTCGCCAACCGGCTGCGCTACCCGCTCGAGGTGTTCCGCGCGCTGCGCAAGGTGTGGCCGGGCCATCTTCCGATGTCGGTGCGCATCTCGGCGCACGACTGGGCCGACGGCGGCATCACGCCGAATGATGCGGTCGAGATCGCGCGCGCATTCAAGGCGGCCGGCGCGGACATGATCGACTGCTCGTCGGGACAGGTCAGCGTGCACCAGAAGCCGACCTACGGACGCATGTACCAGACCCCGTTCGCCGACCGCATCCGCAACGAGGCCGGCATCGCGACGATCGCGGTCGGCGCGATCTCCGAGGCCGATCACGTCAACAGCATCGTCGCCGCCGGTCGCGCCGACCTGTGCGCGATCGCGCGCCCGCACCTCGCCAACGCGGCGTGGACGCTGAGCGAGGCGGCGAAGATCGGCTTCACCGCGATCGCCTGGCCGAAGCAGTACCGGCAGGGCAAGCAGCAGATGGAAAACAACTTCGCGCGCGAGAAGGCGGCGCGCGCGGCGTAATGCGATGCGCAAGCTGCTGCTGCGGCACGCCGACGTGCTGGCGACCGTCAACGACGCCGGCGACGAGATCCGCGACGGCGCGCTGCTGATCGAGGACCGCCGCATCCTCTGGGTCGGGGCGACGGATGCGCTCGACCCGCAACTGGCGGACGGCGCCGAAGTGATCGATGCGCGCGGCTGCGTGGTGCTGCCCGGCCTCGTGAACTGCCATCACCACCTGTTCCAGACGCTGACGCGCGCGATCGCGACCGGACGCGGGCTAGGGCTCTTCGACTGGCTGAAGTTCCTGTACCCGATCTGGGCCGAACTGACGCCGGAGGCCGTGTACGTGAGCGCCAAGGTCGGCCTGATCGAACTGCTGCAATCGGGCTGCACGACGGTGGCCGATCACCTGTACCTGTTCCCCAACGGTGCGCGCCTCGAAGACGAGATCCGCGCCGCGCGCGAGGTCGGCGTTCGATTTCATCCGACACGCGGCTCGATGAGCGTCGGCGAAAGCAGCGGCGGGCTGCCGCCGGATCGCATCTGCGAATCCGAGGACCTGATCCTCGCCGACAGCCAGCGCGTGATCGAGTCCTTTCACGATCCGCGTCCGCTGTCGATGCTGCGGGTCGGGCTGGCGCCGTGCTCACCGTTCTCGGTGACGGCCGACCTGATGCGCGAGTCGGCGCGCCTGGCGCGCGCGCATGCCGGCGTGCGCCTGCACACGCATCTGGCCGAGACGCTCGACGAGGAGCGCTACTGCCGGCAGGTTTTCGGCATGCGTCCGCTCGAGTTCGCGGAGTCGGTGGAGTGGACCGGTGCCGATGTCTGGTTCGCGCACATGGTGCATCCGGACGATGCGGAGATCGCGCGCCTCGCGCATACCCGCAGTGGCGTATGCCACTGCCCGTCGTCGAACATGATCCTCGCCTCCGGCATCGCGCCGGTGCGGGCGATGCTCGATCGCGGGGTGCGCGTTGGGCTCGGGGTCGACGGCTCCGCAAGCAACGACGCCAACCACCTGCTTGGCGAGGCGCGCCAGGCGATGCTGCTGCAGCGGGTCGGCTGGCCCGGATTCGAGTCGCGCGCCGATCGATTCTCCGCGCGCGAGGCGCTGCACCTTGCCACGCGCGGCGGCGCGCAGGTGCTGGGGCGCGACGACATCGGCGAGCTCGCGCCGGGCATGGCGGCCGACGTCGTGGCGTTCCGCGTCGACGACCTGCCGCATGCGGGCGCGCGTGGCGATCCGGTTGCCGCGCTCGTCACCTGCGCGCCGGCATCCGCGTGGCTGTCGGTGATCGACGGCCGCGTCGTCGTGCGTGACGGTGTCTATGTCGGCGAGGAACTGCCGCCGCTCGTCGAGCGGCACAACGCGATCGCGCGCGGCATGCTCGAGCGCGCCGGCGTCCGTTCAGCCCAATAGGTCGTACAGCGTGCGCGCGACCACCTTGGTCGCGCGCCGCAGGTCCTCGAGCACGAGGTGCTCGTCGGCGCGCTTGGCGTTCGATTCGAGCACCGTGCGCGGACCCGCGCCGTAGATCACGACCGGGACGCCGCGCTCGCCATACAGGCGCGCATCCGTGTACAGCGGCGTGCCGCAGACGGGGATCGGTTCGCCGAAGATCTCGGCACCGTGCCTCCGGATCGCGGCGACCAACACCGCGTTGCCTGCGAGCGGTTTCAACGCATGCGCGAGCAGCAGGCGGCGGATCTCCAGCCGCATGCCCGGCGACTGCGCCACTGCTTGTTCGATCAGCGCGCGCAGATCGGTTTCCACTGCCGCGGCGTCCTCCTCCGGAATCATGCGGCGGTCGAGCTTCAGGGTGACCTTTCCGGGGACGACGTTGGTGTG
>JBLMYK010000023.1:0-4950 GCA_050258235.1 Gemmatimonadota bacterium
AACAGATGGCCAAAGGTCGAGCCGGACATGCGGCCATTGTAAGTGGGCTTGCGCGTATAAATGCGCCCGCTGACCCAAGAAAAAGCACTCGGGAGATCCGCATGGAAGTCACCGATCCGGCCAAGATCGAACGCATCGAGGAGGTCGTCAAGCTCGCCGTCGCGCACACGCCCGCCGGCGAGCGGGCGTCGGTCGAGATGTTCGCGCGCGAGTATTTCCGCCAGGTCGATCCGGACGACATCGTCGAGCGGTCCGCCGAAGAACTGATGGGCGCGCTGCTGTCTCACTGGCAGTTCGGCGCCCGGCGCGAACCTGGGAAACCGAAGGTGCGCGTGCTGTCACCGACCGCGGCCGAGCACGGCTGGACTTCGCGCCACACGGTGATCGAGATCGTCAACGATGACATGCCGTTCCTGGTCGATTCGACCACGATGGAGATCAACCGGCGCGGCTCCACGCTGCACCTGATCGTGCATCCGATCTTTGCCGTCGAGCGCAATCCCGACGGCACGCTGAAGTCGATCCGGCCGCGCAGCCCGACCGGTGCCGTCGACCCCACCCCGCGCGAATCGTGGATGCACATCGAGATCGACCGGCTGGTCGAAGCGCAGATGCGCGCCGACGTGCTGGAGGACATCGAGCGCGTGCTGGGCGACGTCCGCTCCGCGGTCACGGACTGGAAGCCGATGGTCGCGCGACTGCACGATGCGATTGCCGATCTGGAGCGCAATCCGCCGCCCGCACCACGCGAGGAAGTCGCCGAGTCGTGCGCGTTCCTGCAGTGGCTGACCGAGGACCACCTGGTGCTGCTCGGCTACCGGCAGCATGAACTCGTGACGCGCGACGGCGTCGACGCGCTGCATCTGGTCGCCGGAAGCGGCCTCGGCCTGCTGCGCGAGGACGAGGAAGAGCGGCACTCGGACAACTTCGCCGCCCTGCCCGCCGCGGCGCGCACGCTGGCCCGCAGCCCGTCGCCGCAGGTGATCGTGACCAAGGCCAACCGCCGCGCGACCGTTCACCGGCCGGGCTACACCGACTACATCGGCGTGAAGCGATTCAACGAGCGCGGCGAAGCGATCGGCGAGCATCGCTTCATCGGGCTGCTCACGTCGACCGCGTACAGCGCGCGCGTGACGGAAATCCCGCTGCTGCGCGGCAAGCTGGCAGCCGTGGCGGCACGCGCGGGGTTCCTGCCGGGCAGCCACCTGGCGAAGGCGCTCAACCATGTCTTCGACACCTTTCCGCGCGACGAACTGTTCCAGATCTCGGCCGAGGATTTCTACGAGATCGCGCTCGGCATCCTGCAGCTCGGCGAGCGGCAGCGCCTGCGGATCTTCATCCGGCACGACCAGTTCGAACGCTTCGTCTCGTGCCTGGTGTTCGTGCCGCGCGACGTGTATTCGACCGACCTGCGGCTGAAGTTCCAGGAAATCCTGATCGACTCGTTCAACGGCATCGGTGCGGAATTCGACGTGCTGCTCGGCGACGCGATCCTCGCCCGCATCCAGTTCACCGTGCGCACCACGCCGGGCCAGATTCCCTCGTACGACCGCCACCACATCGAGCGCCGGCTGACCGCGGCGGCGCGCCGCTGGGACGATGAACTGCGCGAAGCCTTGATCGAGGAAGAAGGTGAGGCGCGCGGCATCCAGATGTACAAGCGCTGGGCGGGCACGTTTCCGGCGGCGTTCCGCGAGCGCGTATCGGCGCGCGCGGCGGTCGCCGACGTGCGCAAGGTCGACACGTTGAGCGACGCATCGCCGTTCGCGCTGAGTTTCTACCGGCCGCTCGGATCGAACGACACGCTCGGCTTCAAGATCTATCGCGCCGGTGCGCCGGTCGTGCTGTCGGAGAGCCTGCCGATGCTCGAGCACATGGGCGTGCGCGTGCTCTCCGAGAACTCGTACCGCATCGGCCCCGACGGCGCCGCGCAGGTATGGATCCACGACTTCACGCTGCAGGCGCAGATGGAGGGCGAGGCGGAACTGGAGACGATCGCGCGACTGTTCGAGGATTCGTTCGCGCGCGAGTTCTCCGGTCGCATCGAGAGCGACGACTTCAACCGCCTCGTGCTGCTCGCCGGACTGGCGGCGGACGAGATCGTGGTGCTGCGCGCGTATGCGAAATACCTGAAGCAGATCGGCTTCGCGTTGTCGCAGGCGTACATCGAGGCCACGCTGGCCGCGCATCCGCGCATCGCGCGCCTGCTGGTGTCGCTCTTCAGGCTGCGCTTCGATCCGGCGCATCAGGACCTCGAAGCCGCGGAGCGGCAGAAGATCGCGATCGAGCAGGCACTCGAGAAGGTCACGAATCTCAACGAAGACCGCGTGCTGCGCCAGTACCTGGCGCTGATCCTCGCCACGCTGCGCACCAACTACTGGCGCACGGGCATGGGTCACAGCGGCGCCGCCGGCGAGCGGCGCACGTTCCTGTCGTTCAAGGTCGAGTCGGCAAAGGTGCCGGGGTTGCCGGAGCCCAAGCCGCTGTACGAGATCTTCGTCTACTCGGCGCGTTTCGAGGGCATCCACCTGCGCGGCGGCAAGGTCGCACGCGGCGGCCTGCGCTGGTCGGACCGGCCCGAGGACTTCCGCACCGAGGTGCTGGGCCTCGTCAAGGCGCAGATGGTGAAGAACACGGTGATCGTGCCGGTCGGCTCCAAGGGCGGATTCGTGCTCAAGAAGGCGCCTCCCGCGACCGACCGCGACGCGTACCTGAAGGAAGGCGTGGCCTGCTACCAGGATTACCTGCGCGGGCTGCTCGACCTCACCGACAACCTCGTCGGCGGCAAGACCGTGCCGCCGCCGCACGTGGTTCGCTTCGACGGCGACGATCCCTACCTCGTGGTCGCGGCGGACAAGGGCACCGCCACGTTCTCCGACTACGCCAACGCGATCAGCAAGGAATACGGCCACTGGCTCGGCGACGCGTTCGCCTCCGGCGGCAGCGCCGGCTACGACCACAAGAAGATGGGCATCACCGCGCGCGGCGCGTGGGAGAGCGTCAAGCGCCACTTCCGCGAAATGGGCGTCGACACGCAGACGACCGACTTCACGGTCGCGGGCATCGGCGACATGTCGGGCGACGTGTTCGGCAACGGCATGCTGCTGTCGCGGCACATCAAGCTCGTCGCCGCGTTCGACCATCGCCACATCTTTCTCGATCCGAACCCCGATCCGGCGCCGACCTTCGAGGAGCGCCAGCGGCTGTTCGACCTGCCGCGCTCGTCGTGGGCCGACTACAACGCAGAACTGATCTCCGCCGGCGGCGGCGTGTGGCCGCGAAGCGCCAAGAGCGTGCCGATCTCGCCGCAGGTGCGCGAGCGGCTCGGCATCGACGCGGAGACGCTGGCGCCGAACGAACTGGTCACCGCGATCCTGAAGGCGCCGGTCGACCTGCTCTACAACGGCGGCATCGGTACCTACGTCAAGGCCGAAGCCGAAACGCACGCCGACGTGGGCGACCGCGCCAACGACGCAGTGCGCATCAACGGAGCCGATCTGCGCTGCAAGGTCGTCGGCGAAGGCGGCAACCTGGGCGTGACACAGCGCGGCCGCATCGAGGCGGCGCTGGCCGGCGTGCGCATCTATACCGACGCGATCGACAACTCGGCAGGCGTGGACACTTCGGACCATGAGGTCAACATCAAGATCCTGCTCGGGCTGGCGATCGCCGACGGCGAACTGACGGAGAAACAGCGCAACACGCTGCTGGCGGAAATGACGGACGATGTCGCGGGTCTGGTGCTGCGCGACAACTATTTCCAGACCCAGGCGCTTTCGATCGCGGGCCGCATCGGCGTGCGGCTGATTGACCAGCAGGCGCGCTTCATCCGCTTTCTCGAGAAGTTCGGATTGCTGAACCGCGCGATCGAGTTCCTGCCGAGCGACGAGGAGATCGAGGAGCGCAAGGCCAAGGGGCGCGGCCTGACCGGTCCCGAACTGGCCGTGCTGCTCGCATACAGCAAGATGTGGCTGTTCGACGAACTGCTCGAATCCGACGTGCCGGAAGACCCCTGGGTCGGCACCGCGCTGGCGCGCTACTTCCCGCGCAAGCTGGCCGACAAGTTCGGCGCATGGATCCCGCGCCATCCGCTGAGGCGCGAGATCGTCGCCACGCACGTGCTCAACAGCATGGTCAACCGCGTCGGCTCGACCTTCGTGCAGCGCCTGAGCGAAATGACCGGCGCGCCGCCGCCGCAGGTGGTGCGCGCGTACCTGCTGACGCGCGAGGTGTTCGGCTACGTGCCGATGTGGCAGCAGATCGAGGCGCTCGACGCCAAGGTGCCAGACGCAGTGCAGGCCGACATGGTGATCGAGGGCAACCGGCTGCTGACCCGCGCGGTGACGTGGTTCACGCGCTCGCGCCGGCTCGCGGAGCCGATGGAGGTCACGCTGAAGCGGCTGGCGCCCGCGGTCGCGGCGCTGCGCGTGCGTCTGGCCGGGAGTGCGCAGGCGTCGCCGAAGGCGTCCGCCTGGATCGGCGCCGGGGTTCCCTCGGCGCTGGCCGAGAGCGTGGCCATGCTGCAGGGCCTGTACGGCGCGCTCGACATCGCCGAGATCGCCGAGACCACGCGCCGCCCGCTCGACGAAGTGGCCGAGGTGCACGCCAGCATTGCCGCGCATCTCGGCCTGACCAAGCTGCGCGCACAGATCGACCTGCTGCCGGCTGACAGCTACTGGCAGAGCCTGGCCAAGGCCGCGCTCGGCGACGACCTGGCCGGACTGCAGCGCGCGATTGCGCTGGACGCGGTGAACCAGGGAGGCGACGGCGCCGCGGCACGACTGGCGGCCTGGGAAGCGCGCAACGGCGCCGCGCTCGAGCGTGCGCGGCGGCTGCTCGCCGAGTTCGGCGACAAGGGCGCGGATCTCGCGATGCTGTCGGTGGCGCTGCGGGAGTTGCGGAACCTGGCGTAGATGGAACTGCGCGCCGCGGTGATTCGTTCGCCGCGGC
>JBLMYK010000024.1:0-24247 GCA_050258235.1 Gemmatimonadota bacterium
AGGCCGAAGCGGCGCTCGAGGACACGATCACCCGATACAAGGGCAACTACATCCTCGCCTGCGAGGGCAATCCACCGCTGAACGAGGACGGCATGTACTGCCTGCCGGGCGGCAAGCCCTATGTCGAGAAACTGAAGCACGTCGCCAAGGATGCGAAGGCAGTGATCGCCTGGGGTTCGTGCGCATCGTGGGGTTGCGTGCAGGCGGCCAAGCCGAATCCGACACAGGCGGTGCCGATCAACCGCGTGATCACCGATAAGCCGATCATCAAGGTACCGGGTTGCCCGCCGATCGCCGAGGTGATGAGCGCCGTGGTTACGTACGTCGTCGCGTTCGACCGCATCCCCGATCTCGACCGGCAGGGACGGCCGAAGATGTTCTACAGCCAGCGCATCCACGACAAGTGCTATCGCCGGCCGCACTTCGACGCCGGCCAGTTCGTCGAGACGTGGGACGACGAGAACGCGCGCAAGGGCTACTGCCTGTACAAGGTCGGCTGCAAGGGCCCGACCACCTATAACGCCTGCTCGAGCACGCGCTGGAACGAGGGCGTGAGCTTCCCGATCCAGTCGGGCCACGGCTGCATCGGCTGCTCCGAGGACGGGTTCTGGGACAAGGGTTCGTTCTACGACCGTCTGACGAACATCCACGAGTTCGGCATCGAGGCCAATGCCGACAAGATCGGCGCCGTCGCCGCCGGTGTGGTCGGCGCGGCGATCGTCGCGCACGCTGCCGTCAGCGCACTGCAGCGCGCGTCCAGCCGCGCGAAGTCGGGCGAGTCGTCCGGATCGAGCAAGTAGGGGAGATTGAAAAATGCCAGTCATCGAAACCCAAGGCTTCAAGCTCGACAACAGCGGCAAGCGCGTCGTGGTCGATCCGATCACGCGCATCGAGGGTCATCTGCGGGTCGAGGTCAACCTCGACAAGGACAACGTGATCCGCAACGCGGTGTCGACCGGCACGATGTGGCGCGGGCTCGAGGTGATCCTGAAGGGACGCGATCCGCGCGACGCATGGGCGTTCGTCGAGCGCATCTGCGGCGTATGCACCGGCGTGCATGCGCTGACGTCGGTGCGCTGCGTGGAGGACGCGCTCGGCATCAAGATCCCGGACAACGCGAACATCATCCGCAACCTGATGCACGCGACGCTGTACGCGCAGGACCACCTGGTGCACTTCTATCACCTGCACGCGCTCGACTGGGTCGACGTGGTCAACGCGCTGAAGGCGGATCCGAAGAAGACCTCGGAGCTGGCGCAGTCGATCTCTGACTGGCCGAACTCGTCGCCCGGCTATTACCGCGATCTCGCCAGCCGGCTGAAGAAATTCGTCGACAGCGGCCAGCTCGGCCCGTTCAAGAACGGCTACTGGGGCCACCCCGCGTACAAGCTGCCGCCGGAAGCGAACCTGATGGCGGTCGGCCATTACCTGGAAGCACTCGACTTCCAGAAGGAGATCGTCAAGATCCAGACCATCTTCGGCGGCAAGAACCCGCATCCGAACTGGCTGGTCGGCGGCGTGCCCTGCTCGATCAACGTCGACGGCGTGGGCGCGGTCGGCGCGGTCAACATGGAGCGCCTGAACATGGTGTCGAAGATCATCGACGACACCAACGAGTTCATCAACAAGGTCTACATCCCCGACCTGCTGGCGGTGGCGTCGTTCTACAAGGACTGGGGCGCGATCGGCGGCGGCATTGCCGGCCAGAACGTGCTGGCGTACGGCGAGTTCCCCGACATCGCCAACGATGACAGCAACAAGAGCCTGCTGATGCCGCGGGGCGCGATCATCGGCGGCAACCTGAAGGAGGTCCACGCCGTCGACCTGAAGGATCTGAACCAGATCCAGGAATTCGTCACGCACAGCTGGTACAAGTATCCGGACGAGACCAAGGGGCTGCACCCGTTCGAGGGCGTCACCGAGCCCAACTTCGTGCTCGGCAAGGGCACCAAGGGGACGAAGACCAACATCCAGGAGCTGGACGAAAGCGCCAAGTACTCGTGGGTGAAGTCGCCGCGCTTCAAGGGCCAGCCGATGGAGGTCGGTCCGCTCGCCCGCTACATCGTCGCCTACGCGATGGGCAAGCCGGAGTTCAAGGAGCCCGTCGACATGGTGCTGAAGAAGCTCGACGTGCCGGTCGCGGCGCTGTTCTCGACCCTGGGCCGCACCGCGGCGCGCGGGCTGGAGTGCCAGTGGGCCGCCGGCAAGATGCGCTACTTCTTCGACAAGCTGATGGGCAACCTGAAGGCCGGCAATTTCGCGACCGCGAACGTCGACAAGTGGGACCCCTCCACCTGGGCCGGCGAGGCCAAGGGGGCAGGCTACTGCGAGGCGCCGCGCGGCGCGCTCGGACACTGGATCCGGATCAAGAACACGAAGATCGACAACTACCAGTGCATCGTGCCGACCACCTGGAACGCCGGACCGCGCGACCCGAAGAACCAGATCGGCGCGTACGAGGCGTCGCTGCTGAACACCAAGATGGCGGTGCCGAACCAGCCGCTCGAGATCCTGCGCACGATCCACAGCTTCGATCCGTGCCTGGCCTGCGCCACGCATGTGGTCTCGCCGGAAGGCGAGGAAATCACGCGCGTGACGGTGCGCTAGCGGACAAAGGAGGTTCTTATGGCAGCAGTCCGGAGCGGCAGTCCACACGCGGTCTACGTGTGGGAAGCGCCGGTGCGACTCTGGCACTGGGTGATGATGTTCGCGATGATCGCGCTGGCGGTGACGGGCTATTTCATCGGCAGCCCGTTGCCTTCGGCGCCGGGCGAAGCATCGGAACATTTCGTGATGGGCTACATCCGGTTCGTGCATTTCGCGGCCGGCTACATCTTCACGATCTTCTTCGTGTTGCGCCTGTACTGGGTCTTTGTCGGCAACAAGTACGCGCGCGAGATCTTCCTGGTCCCGATCAAGCTGTTTTCGCCGACCTGGTGGCGCGGGCTGATCAACCAGGGCCTGTACTACGGCTTCATGCGGGCCGAGGGCGGAAGCTTCCAGGGTCACAATCCGCTGGCGATGGCGGCGATGTTCTTCATGTACGTGCTCGGCGCCGTCTTCATGATCTGCACCGGACTGGCGCTGTACGGCGAAGGCGCAGGCATGGCGAGCTGGCAGTTCAGGTTGTTCACGTCGTGGGTGATGCCGTGGCTCGGTGACAGCCAGGCGGTGCATACCTGGCATCACCTGGTCATGTGGTACCTGATCGTGTTCGCGCTGGTGCACATGTACATGGTGGTGCGCGAGGACATCTTCTCGAAGGAAACGGTCATCAGCACGATGATCAACGGTTGGCGAGTCCCGAAGCCGTGATCGAACCCGGAGCCGGCGTGACGCCGACGCGCAAGACCGAAGTCAGCGCCGCGGAGGGCCGGAGGCGAGCGGCGCTGGCGGCGCGTCCTGCCACGCCGGCCGCGCTGGCGAAGCGGGCGCGCCCGCTGGCGAGGCGCGCGCCGGTGCATCCGGGGTATTTCCTGGAGACGCGCTTCCTCGCGCCGCTGCACATCACGCAGCAAGCGCTGGCGAAGGCGCTCGGGATCTCGCGCCGGCGCGTCAATGAGCTGATCCGTGGCCGGCGCGGGGTCACCGCCGACACGGCGGTGCGCCTGGCGCTGTTCTTCTCGAACGATCCAGCGTTCTGGATGCAGCTGCAGACCGACTGGGATCTGCATCAGGCGGCCAAGCGCCTGAAGCTCTGAGCCCCGCGAGACGTCGGCTGGCGCTGTGCGGTGTTCGCGGCCTTGCGACACCGCGCGTGCGGTTGATGCCCGTCAACGCGGCGCGACACGGTGGTCGTAACTTCCGCTTGTCGGCGATGTTACGGATTTCGTAACACGCGCCGCCTGCGCTGCGCTGACCATCACCCGTAGATCAACGGAAAGTCAAAGTGGAACAGTCGTCGGGGGACGTGCTCGTTCTCGGCATCGGCAATCTGCTGTGGGCCGACGAAGGCTTCGGCGTGCGTGCGGTCGAAGCATTCAACGACTTCTACGTTGCGCCGCCGGGCGTGTGGCTGCTCGACGGCGGAACGCAGGGGCTGAACCTGCTCGACGCCGTGCTCGATCGAAGCGGCGTGATCGTGTTCGACGCGATCGACTTCGGTTTGGCGCCGGGAACGCTGAAAGTGCTGCGCGGAACGGAAGTGCCGGCATGGGCCGGCACGAAGATGAGCCTGCATCAGTCGAGCTTCCAGGAGTTGCTGGCGATTGCCGAACTGCAGGGACGCTCTCCGGCGCGGCTGACGCTGATCGGCGTGCAGCCGCAGCGGTTGTCCGATTTCGGGGGCAGCCTGAGCGACTGCGTGCGTGAACAGCTGCCGGCTGCGGTCGAGCTCGCGGCGCAGGAGCTGGCGGCGTGGGGCCGCCGCCCCGACCGGCGCACGGCGCCGGGCCCGCGCCTGAACGATCACTCGCTCGCGATCGATGCGTACGAGACGAATCGCCCCGATCAGCACGCCGCCTGCCGTGTCGGCGACGCACGCTTTCTGAACCTCCGGTACGCGCGGCAACTGGACGGGGGTACGGACTGATGTGCATCGGTTTGCCCATGCAGGTGATCGGCGGCGATGGCGCCGGGACGTTCGCGGAGTGCGAGTCGCGCGGTACGCGCCGGCGCGTCGACATGCTGCTCGTCGGCGAGCAGCCGCGCGGCACCTGGGTGCTCGAATTCCACGGCGTCGCGCGACGGGTGATGAGCGCGGACGAAGCTGCACAGACGCTCGATGCGCTGGCCGCACTCGATGCCGCGCTGAACCGCCCGGGCGATGGCGCCGCGATCGACGCGATGTTCGCGGATCTCGTCGCGCGCGAACCCCAGCTGCCGGAGCACCTGAGGAGGTCATCGTGACAGCCGAAGCCGCCGCGCCTGCTGCATCTGCCGCGGTCCATCCATTGATCGGCCGCATGTGCACGTTGCTGGCCGCGCCGCTGCTCGATTCAGCGACCTTCGACGCGTGGGCCGCCGCGCCCGGCCATGCGTTGCTCGTGTTCACCGAAGAGCCGAAGCAGTTTGCGGAGACGCTCGACCTTGCGGTGGTCGTTCCGGAACTGGCCCACGCGTACGCCGGGCGGTTTCGCACCGGCGTGCTGCTGCAGCAGGCCGCGCGCGCGATCGCGCCGCGCTTCGGTTTCCGGCGCTGGCCGGCCGTGGTGCTGCTGAAGGACGGGCTCTACGTCGGCGCGATCGACGGCCTGCGCGACTGGCAGGAGTACGTGGATCAGCTCGGCGCGCTTCTGCGCATGCCCCCGGCCCGCCCGCCTTCGATCGGCATTTCGGTGAAAAGCGCGGGACCGGAACGGCCGAACTGCCATTGAGTACCGAACGATTCCAACCGATGCGTTGCCAGAGCATTCTTGCGAGAGAGCCATGAAAGAGTTTCCGATTCCCGTCCGGGCAACGGGTCCGGGCTCGCAGCCCGAAGACACCGACTTCAGCTACCTGCCTTTCCCGCGCGACGTACCGACGTTCTCGATGCCGCAGGTGCCGGACGCCGAGGCGGAGGCGATGGCCAGGGCGCACAGCCTGCTCGCTCGTTTCGTCGATGCGCTGGGCGACCGCAGCGCGCCGCGCGTCGACCTGGCGGGATTTCATCCGGGTGGCCTGGAAGTGCTCAACCAGACCCTCGGCGAGGGCGAAGTCGCGATACGCATCGACTCCACGAACGGCGAGACGCACCACATCCGAATCCAGGAAACGGTGTTCGCGGGGGTATGGCGCGAAAGGCACTACGCGCCGGACGGCGGCATCGTGCACGACTATCTGCACGGCGGCGCGATTCCCCCGGTGGCGGTCGAGATGGCGCAGCGCGGAGCGAGCAGCTCGCTGGCGGATTTCGCGCTGACACCGGGCGCGATGAATGCGCCGGCGCTGCTTGCCGAGATCCGCCACCATGTGAAGGCGCATCGCGCAAAGCAGCGGTCGTACGTGATCAACCTGACGCTGCTGCCGCTGACGCCCGACGACATGGCTCTGCTCGACCACGTGATTCCGCCCGGTCCGGTGACCATGCTGTCGCGCGGCTTCGGCAACTGCCGTATCACGTCGACAGGACTGCGCAACCTTTGGCGCGTGCAGTACTTCAACAGCATGCAGACGCTGATACTCAATACGCTGGAGATCGTCGAGGTGCCCGAGGTTGCGCTGGCCGCAGCCGAGGATCTCGCGGAGAGCCGCGAGCGCCTGGTGGAGTTGGTCGACTGGATGGGACAGCCGGGCGAAAGCTGAGGGAAGCGATGGCGCGACTTGAAGGCCAGGATTCCGGTGCGACCGCCGCGGTCGGCGCGGCGACCCGGCTTGAATGCAGGATCTGCTGGTATGTCTACGATCCGGCCATCGGCGACCCCGTCTGGCAGATAGCGCCAGGAACCGCGTTCGACGATCTGCCGGCTCACTGGACCTGTCCGAACTGCGCGGCAGAGCGTTCACATTTCCTGGTTCTCGACGCGGCTTGAGGGAGCCGCCACGGACAAGATGACTGCCGTCGCCAGCGCCCCCGGACTCCTGCCCGCGGAAAAGCTGGAAACCACTTTCCGCGCGATCCATGCGGAACGCATGCACGGGATGCCGCTCGTCAACGAGGCGCTGCGGGTCGAGGCGGTGGGTTTCCGGCGCTGGGAGGGCCGCTGGCTCGGCGTGTTGATCACGCCGTGGTTCATGAGCCTCGTGCTGCTGCCGGATGTGCCGGGCCAGTGGCGCTCGGTGCCGGTGCGTGGCTCGACCGGCTATGTATTTCCGGCTGGAGTGTTTGATTTCATCGGTGGCCATGAGCCGGCGCTGGGCGAGTTCCAGAGCTGCTCGCTGTTTTCCCCAATGTTCGAGTTCGCACAGCATGAAGTCGCGCGTGCGACGGCCGAGGCGGTGCTGGCCGCCCTGTTCGACGCCGGTACGCGGGCGGAACCCGCGGCGCCGCGAACGGTCATGTGCGAAGGACCCGACGCGACGGCCGCGGCGCCGGTGTCGAAACGGGATTTCCTGCGCGGCCGCTGGCACGGAGAGTCGACATGACGACGGCCGATCTGGCAGGCGAACTGCGGGTCAGTGTGCAAGTGCGCGATGAGCGCGTGGCGCAGGTGAAGATCGATTCGACGCGGCCGCAGGTGGCCAACACGTTGCTGACCGGCCGCACGATCGACGAAGCGCTCGCGCTGGTACCACGGGTGTTCGCGATCTGCGGCCGCTCGCAGGCGATCGCGGCGCGGCTGGCGGTCGAGGCGGCGCGCGGTGAGACGACCACAGCGCCGACACTGACGCAGCGCACGCGGGCGATCGAGGCCGAAATCGCGCATGAGTACCTGCTGCGCGCATTGGTCGACTGGCCGCGCGCCACCGGCGGACTGGCCCAGCGGGAGGCATTCGGCGGGGTGCGCGACGCGCTGGCGCGCGAGGACCTGGCCGTCGGCGACGCGATCCGACACGTCGTCGAGCGCGACGTGTTCGCAGGCGACAGCGAAGCCTGGTTCGACGACGCGCGCGTGCCGGCGTTCGAGATCTGGATTGCGCGGGCGGCAACGCCGGCGGCGCGCATGCTTGCCGCCGTCCAGCGCGGCGGGCCGCGCTACGGTGCGCCACCCGATGCGCGCGAGGTGCCGCTGCTGCCACCATTCGAAGGAGCGACGGCCAGCCGCATACTGAGCGCGCTGGACACCGATCCGCAGTTCGAACGCTTGCCGCATCTGGAGGGCCGCGCGTGCGAAACCGGCGCGCCGGCGCGCACCGCCAGCCATCCGCTGGTGGCCGCCCTCGAAAAGGCATACGGTCGCTCGGTGCTGACGCGGCTTGCGGCCCGTTTGACCGAGCTGGCGCGACTGGCCGCGGGGCGGCCGACCGGCAAGCCGCTGCTCGGCAGCCGCCGGCTCGGCGCCGACCGCGGGCTCGGCTGGGTCGAAACGGCGCGCGGCCTGCTACTGCACGCGGTTGATCTTTCCTACGACACGGTCAAGCGCTACCGGATCGTTGCGCCGACCGAATGGAACTTTCATCCGCGCGGCGCGCTGGCGGCGGGGCTGGTCGGCGTGCGCGCGGGCAGCGAGCGCGAGTTGCGGCAGCGCACGGAATGGCTGGTGCAGGCGCTCGACCCGTGCGTGACTTACCGGGTGGAGATCGGGCATGCATGAGATGTCGCTCGCCGAAGGCGTGCTGGACGTGATCGAGGACGCCGCGCAGGCGCAGGGATTCTCGCGCGTGACGGCGGTGTGGCTCGAGATCGGCCGGCTGGCCGCCGTCGAGCCCGATGCGCTGCGCTTCTCCTTCGATGCGGTCAAGCGCGGCACGATTGCCGATCGCGCACGCATCGAGATCGTCGACGTCCCCGGACAGGCTTGGTGCATGAAGTGCGGCGACACGGTCGCGATCGACGAACGGGGCGCGGCCTGCCCGGCGTGCGGCAGCTATCAGTTGCAGGTATCCGGCGGCGAGGACCTGCGGGTGAAGGAACTGGAAGTCGTCTGAAAGGACCCCCATGTGCACGACCTGCGGCTGCGGCGCCGGCGAAACGCGAATCGACGGCCATCACATGCACGAGCTCGAGCATGAGGCGCATGGGCACGAAGACGCGCACGACGAGCATCTGCACACGCATGTCCACGCCGACGGCACGATGCATTCGCACGAACACGGCGGGCCGCACGAACACGCGCACGAAGCCGGGCATGGGCATGACCACCACCTCCATCACGCCGACGAAGCGGCCGGCGGCCCGGTTCCCGCACATGCGCACGCGCCCGGCATGTCGCCCGCTCGCATGGTGCAGGTCGAGCGCGACATCCTCGCACGCAACAACGCGCTCGCGGCCGACAACCGGCGCTACCTGGCGGAGCACGGTATCTTCGCCGTCAACCTCGTGTCCAGCCCCGGCGCCGGCAAGACGACGCTGCTGGTCGAGACGATCAAGGCGCTGCACGGCGGGCTGCCGGTCGCGGTGATCGAGGGCGACCAGCAGACCAGCTTCGATGCCGATCGCATCCGTGACACCGGCGTGCGCGCGATCCAGATCAACACCGGCAAGGGCTGCCACCTCGACGCGCATCAGGTCGGTCATGCGCTCGAGCACCTGGCCCCGGACAACGATTCGGTGCTGTTCATCGAGAACGTCGGCAACCTCGTATGCCCGGCCGCGTTCGACCTCGGCGAGGCGCACAAGGTCGTCGTGCTTTCGGTCACCGAGGGCGACGACAAGCCGCTGAAGTACCCGGACATGTTCGCCGCGTCCAGCCTGATGCTGGTCAACAAGATCGACCTGGCGCCGTACGTGAATTTCGACATCAAGCGCGCGATCGAGTACGCGTGCCGCATCCGCCCGGGGATCGAGGTGATGCAGGTCTCGGCCACGCGCGGCGATGGCATGGAACGCTGGCTGGCGTGGATCAGGCGCGGCGCCGAAGCCGCGCGCGAGCGGCGGCGCGACGATGTCGCGCGCCTGAAGCGCCGCATCGCCGAGCTCGAAGCGAAGGCGGCGGCAAGGGCCTGACAGGGCAGCCGTTGACGATGCAAGCTCTCGCACTGCCGTCGCCGATCCTGCGCCATATCCGCGTGCGCGGGCTGGTGCAAGGCGTTGGCTTCCGGCCGTTCGTCCATCGCGTCGCCAACGAACTTGGACTCGACGGCTGGGTGCGCAACGACGGCGAGGGTGTCGAGATCGCGCTGCGTGGCGGCGCCGAACAGATGGCGCGCTTCGAGCAGCGCCTGCGTCGCGGGGCGCCGCGACTGGCACGCATCGATTCGATCGAAGTCGATCGTCTGGCGGACGACTCTGCCGGAGTGCTCGAACCCGGATTCCGCATCGAGCGCAGCCGGCCGACTCAGGTCCGGACCGGCGTGACTCCGGATGCTGCGATCTGCGAAGCCTGCCTGGCCGAGCTGTTCGAGCCTGCCGACCGTCGCTACCGGTATCCGTTCATCAACTGCACGCATTGCGGGCCGCGCTTCACGATTACCCGTGCGCTGCCCTATGACCGTCCGAACACCAGCATGGCGCAGTTCCGGATGTGCCGGACGTGCCTGCGCGAATACGACGGCGGCTCAGCCGCTGGAGTCGACCGGCGTTTCCATGCGCAGCCGAACGCCTGCCCGGCGTGCGGTCCGCGCCTGGCGCTCACGGATCGCCGAGGTGCGCGCATCGAGTGCGACGACGTGATCGCCGAGACGGTCGCGCGCATCGCGCGCGGCGAGATCCTCGCCATCAAGGGGCTCGGCGGCTTTCACCTCGTGTGCGACGCGCGGCGGGCCGATGCGGTCGCCGAGCTGCGCGCGCGCAAGCATCGCGACGAAAAGCCCTTCGCAGTGATGCTGGCCAATCGCGCGTCGGTCCAGCGTTTCGTGCAGGTCGATGCGGCAGCGGCCGCATTGCTCGAGTCGATCGAGCGGCCGATCGTGCTGCTCGACAAGCGCGACGATGTGGAGCAGGCGCTCGCGGGAATTGCGCCCGGCATGCCCGCGCTCGGCTGCATGCTGCCGTACACGCCGCTGCACTACCTGCTGTTCCACGAGGCAGCCGGCCGCCCGCGTGGCACCGGCTGGCTGGCGCAACCGCAGCCGCTCGCGCTGGTGATGACGAGCGCGAACCCTGGCGGCGAGCCGCTGGTGATCGGCAACGACGAAGCCCTGGCACGGCTCGGAGGAATTGCGGATGCGTTCGTTCTGCACGACCGCGACATCGTCGTGCGCTGCGACGACAGCGTGGTACGCGCCGCACCTACAAAGGGATCACGGATCACGGATCACGGATCACCGCTGTTCATCAGGCGAGCGCGCGGCTACACCCCGGCACCGATCCGGCTTGCGAGGGCGGGGCCGCCGGTGCTCGCGACCGGCGCCTATCTGAAGAACACTGCCTGCCTGACGCGCGGCCGCGACGCCTTCCTGTCGCAGCACATCGGCGATCTGGAGAACGCGGCCAGCTGCATTGCGCTCGAGGAGGCGGTCGAGCATCTGCAGCGCATTCTCGAAATCCGGCCAGCGGCGGTCGCGCACGACCTGCATCCGGACTTCTTCAGCACGCGGCTGGCGGTGCAGCTGGCCGCGGCGCTCGGAGTGCCCGCGCTCGGCGTGCAGCACCATCACGCGCACATCGCCGCGGTGATGGCCGAGCATGGCGTCACCGGACCGGTGCTCGGACTCGCACTAGACGGCGTGGGCCACGGCATAGCGGACGAACACGGCAGCGGCGACGCATGGGGCGGCGAGCTGCTGCTCGTCGGCGGCGCCGAGTGCAGGCGGCTCGGCCACCTGCGATCGCTGCCGCTGCCGGGCGGCGATCGCGCGGCGCGCGAGCCGTGGCGCATGGCAGCGGCGGTGCTGCATCGGCTCGGTCGCACCGACGAGATCGGCGTGCGTTTCGCGCGGCAGCCCGCCGCGAGCGTGGTGGCCGACATGCTGGCGCGCGATCTGCACTGCCCGAAGACCACCAGCGCCGGCCGCTGGTTCGATGCGGCCGCGGCGCTGCTCGGCGTGCGCGACGTGATGAACTTCGAAGGCCAGGCGGCGATGCTGCTTGAAGGCCTGGCGCAACGCCGCGGTGTGGTGACGCCGGCCATCGGCGGCTACCGCATCGAAGACGGTGAACTCGACCTGCTGCCGCTGGCGCAACGGCTGCTCGAGGAGCGCGATGCCGAGTTCGGCGCGGCGCTTTTTCACAGCACGCTGGCGGCCGGGCTCGCCGAATGGGTGGCGCGCGCGTCGCGCGCCACCGGTGTCACGACGGTTGCACTCGGCGGCGGCTGCTTCATTAACGCGATGCTGTCGCGTCAGCTCGCGCGGCTGCTGAAGGCGCGTGCGCTCGATGTGCTCGAAGCGAGGTGGGCGCCGCCGAACGACGGCGGCGTCGCGCTCGGGCAGGCGTGGGTCGCGCAGCAGCGGATGGGAGCCTGAAATGTGCCTTGCGATTCCGGTGCGGGTGGTCGAAAAGCGCGACGGCGACATCGCCATCGTCGATCTGGCCGGCATCCGCAAGGAGATCTCGCTCGCGCTGGTCGACGGCGTCGAAGTGGGCGACTACGTGATCCTGCACGTCGGCTATGCGCTGACGAAGCTCGACCCCGACGAAGCGGAGCGCACGCTCGCGCTGTTTCGCGAGGCCGGAATCGGCGCAGGGGCGACGCCTTGAGGTACATCGACGAATTCCGCGACGGCGCGCTGGCGCGGCAGATCGCGGCCCAGATCGCCACGGAAGTGCGATCCGAACGCCGCTACCACTTCATGGAGTTCTGCGGCGGGCACACGCACGCGATCTCGCGCTATGGCGTCAGCGACCTGCTGCCCGACGCAGTGCGCATGATCCACGGCCCCGGCTGCCCGGTGTGCGTGCTGCCGATCGGGCGCATCGATCTGGCGATCCGGCTCGCGCTGCAGAACAATGTGATCGTCGCGACGTACGGCGACTGCCTGCGCGTGCCCGCGTCCGACGGTCTGTCGCTGCTGAAGGCGAAGGCGCGCGGGGCCGACGTGCGGATGATCTACTCGGCAGCGGATGCGCTCGAGATCGCGCGCCGCAACCCGCAGCGTGAAGTGACGTTCTTCGCGATCGGTTTCGAGACCACCACGCCACCGACCGCGCTCGCGATCCGGCAGGCGGCGGCGGAGAAGCTCGGTAACTTCAGCGTGGTGTGCAATCACGTGCTCACGCCCGCGGCGATCACGCACATCCTCGAATCGCCGGAGGTGCGCAGTCTCGGCACCGTGCCGATCGACGGCTTCATCGGCCCGGCGCATGTCAGCACGGTGATTGGCAGCGCGCCGTACGAGCACTTCGCCGAGGAATACCGAAAGCCGGTCGTCATCGCGGGGTTCGAGCCGCTCGACGTGATGCAGGCGATCCTGATGCTGGTGCGGCAGGTCAATACCGGCCGCGCGGAGGTGGAAAACGAATTCACGCGCGCGGTCACGCGCGACGGGAATCTCAAGGCGCAGCAGCTGGTGGGCGACGTGTTCGAACTGCGCCGCAGCTTCGAGTGGCGCGGCCTGGGAGAGGTGCCTTACTCGGCGCTCGCCATCCGCAGCGAGTTCGCCGCCTTCGACGCGGAACGCAGGTTCGCGCTGGAGACCCGGCGGGTCGCAGACAACAAGGCCTGCGAATGCGGTGCGATCCTGCGCGGCGTCAAGCATCCGCGCGACTGCAGGATCTTCGGCAGCGTCTGCACGCCGGAAAGCCCCGTCGGCTCGTGCATGGTGAGCTCCGAAGGCGCGTGCGCGGCGCACTACACGTATGGCCGCTTCAAAGACGTCTCGGCAACGGAATTGGTTTGAATTTGAACCACAGAGAGCACAGAGGAAAATCCGGCGGTTCTCTGTGCTCTCTGTGTCCTCTGTGGTGAACATGCTGATATGAGCGACACGCAGGCGACCAGGAGCGTCAAGGCCGGCTACGTGCGGCCGCTGGACTTCAAGCACGGCCGCGTCGATTTGACGCACGGCAGCGGCGGGCGCGCGATGGCGCAGCTGATCGAGCAGCTGTTTGCGGCCTCGTTCGACAACGAGTACCTGGCCGCAGGCAATGACGGAGCCCGCTTTCAGCTGCCGCGCGGGCGGGTGGTGATGGCCACCGACAGCCACGTGGTGTCGCCGCTGTTCTTCCCCGGAGGGGACATCGGCGCGCTCTCCGTGCACGGCACCATCAACGACGTTGCGGTGATGGGCGCGCGCCCGGTCTACCTCGCGGCGAGCTTCATCCTGGAAGAGGGGCTGCCGCTCGCCGATCTCAGGCGCATCGTCGAATCGATGGCGGCGGCGTCGCGTGCCGCCGGCGTGCCGGTCGTCACGGGCGACACCAAGGTGGTCGAGCAGGGCAAGGGCGACGGCGTGTTCATCACGACGACGGGCGTCGGTGTATTGCCCGAGGGGCTCGACCTCTCGGGCGACCGCGCGCGGCCGGGCGACAGGATCCTGCTGTCCGGCTTCATCGGCGATCACGGCATGGCGATCATGTCGCAGCGCGAATCGCTGGCGTTCGCGACCGAGATCGAGTCCGACAGCGCGGCGCTGCACACGCTGATCGCGGCAATGATCGGCGCCGATCCGCAGCGGGGCATCCGCGCGCTGCGTGACCCCACGCGCGGCGGCCTGGCCACCACGCTGAACGAGATCGCCACGCAGTCCGGCGTCGGCATGATGCTCGACGAGGCCGCGATTCCGGTGCGGCCGCAGGTCGAGGCCGCATGCGAGTTCCTCGGTCTCGATCCGCTGTACGTTGCCAACGAAGGCAAGCTGGTCGCGATCGTCGCGGCAGACGAAGCCGAGCGCGTACTGGCGGCGATGCGCGCGCATCCACTCGGCGCCGACAGCGCGCTGATCGGCGAGGTGACCCGGGATCACAACCATTTCGTTCAGATGCAGACACGCTTCGGCGGGCGGCGCATCGTCGATTGGCTGACCGGCGATCAGCTGCCGCGCATCTGCTGAACCGGCACCGGACGCCACTTGCTCGCGCGCGCACTGCTGACGTGGCTGCTGATGATCGGCGTGGAGGTCGTGCACGGCGTTCTGCGAACGATGTTCCTGGTGCCGTCCGTCGGCACGCAGCGCGCCGGCCAGATCGGCGTGGTGATCGGCTCGCTGCTGGTGATCGGCATCGCATGGCTCACCCGGCGCTGGCGCGACGGTGCATCGCGCTGGCAACTGCTTCGCATCGGTGCGTTGTGGGCGCTGTTGACTGTCGGCTTCGAGTTCCTGTTCGGCCATTTCGTGATCGGCTACTCGGTCTCCTACATCGCAGGCGACTTCAATCCGCTCGCTGGCCGCTGGATGCTTTTCGGGCTGCTGGTGATGGCCGCCGCGCCGCTGCTCGTTGCACGTCGACGCATTGAACGGCCATGCGGATCCTGTTCCTGACCCGCAGCTTCAACAGCCTGACGCAGCGGCTGTTCGTCGAACTGACCGCGCGCGGGCACGAGGTCAGCGTCGAGTTCGACATCGCCGACAGCGTGACCGAGGAAGCCGTCGAACTGTTCGGCCCCGATCTCGTCGTCGCGCCGTTCATGAAGCGGGCAATCCCTGAGAGCGTGTGGCGCAGGCACACCTGCTTCGTCGTGCACCCGGGAATCGCCGGCGACCGCGGCCCGAGCGCGCTCGACTGGGCGATCATGAACGACGAGCGCGAATGGGGCGTCGCCGTGCTGCAGGCAGAGGCTGAGATGGATGCGGGCCCGGTGTGGGCGAGTGCGAAGTTCCCGATGCGCATGGCGACCAAGTCGAGTCTTTATCGCAATGAGGTCACCGACGCCGCGGTGGAAACGCTGCTCGCCGCGATCGCGCGCCTGGAGTCGGGTGCGTATGTGCCGCGGCGGATCGCCGGGGGCGCGCACCCGCTTATGAGGCAGGATGCGCGGCGCATCGACTGGACGCGCGACGGCACCGACACCGCGCTGCGCAAACTGCGCGCAGCCGACGGTGCGCCGGGCGTGCTCGACGAACTGTTCGGCGTCCCCTGTCACCTTTTCAATGCGCAGCGGATTGAAAGCGCTCCGACGGCGGCACCCGGCGACTTGATCGCGCGCTGCGGTGACGGCGTGCTGCGCGCGACGAACGACGGCGCGGCGTGGATCGGACACTGCCGGCGCGCCGACGTCGACGGCGCCTTCAAGCTGCCGATTGCGCTCGCATTTCCCGAAGAGTTCGGCTGCCTGCCGCAGGTGGATTGCCCCGAGCTCGGCGAGATCCGCTATGAGGAGCGCGGCGATGTCGGCGTGCTGCATTTCGACTTCTACAACGGCGCGATGAGCACCGCGCAGTGCGAGCGACTGCTCGCTGCCTATGGCCGCGCGCTTGCGCGCCCGACGCGCGCGCTGGTTCTCGCTGGCGGACCGGATTTCTTCAGCAACGGCATCCACCTGAACGTGATCGAGGCGGCGCCGAGCCCGGCCGACGAATCCTTGCGCAACATCAATGCGATCGACGACCTGTGCCGGGCGATCATCGAAACGACCGATCGCATCACGATCGCCGCGCTGCAGGGGAACGCGGGCGCCGGCGGCTGTTTCCTGGCGTTCGCCTGCGACGAGGTGTGGGCGCGCTGCGGCGTGCTGCTGAACCCGCACTACAAGAACATGGGCAACCTGTACGGCTCCGAGTACTGGACCTACACGCTGCCGCGGCGCGTGCAGCGGGGCGCACCGCGCGCGGTGTTGGAGAACCGGCTGCCGGTCGGCGCGGCTCAGGCGCAGTCGCTCGGACTGGTCGATGCGGTCCTCGAGAGCGGGCGGGACGCATTCATCGACACCGCGCTGTCACGCGCGGCCGCGCTGGTCGGCGAAGCGTCGTTCGCGGCGCGCCTCGCCGCCAAGCGCGAACGCCGCGCGTCCGACGAGGCCGCAAAGCCGCTGGCGGAGTATCGCGCCGGGGAACTGGCGCACATGCGCCGGAATTTCTACGGCTTCGATCCCAGCTACCACTACGCGCGCTCGAACTTCGTGCGCAAGGTGCCGCACGCGTGGACGCCGCGGCATCTGGCAAGGCATCGCGTGTGACGCGGATCTGCGCAAACGCTGCGCGGCCGCCGGCCCAGTGCGGCCGGGATCGCATCAACAGGCAAGTCGCAGATAGTTTTCTCCCAGCAGGCCGCGCAACTCGCCTGCGCTGAATCCACGGGCGGCGAGTTCGTCGACGAGATCGCCGAACTGTTCCGGCTGCAGGAAGCTCCAGGGCGGATCGGGGTAGCCGCGCGGCCAGCGGCTGCGATTTGCATGGAAGAAGCCGTAGTCACTGCCTTCCAGATACATGAAATCCAGTCCCAGGCCGACACTCTCGACGCCGGCGATCGATGCAATGTGGGCGACGTGCGTCGACAGCACGCGCGGAATCGCCCGTCCGTCGGCACCGACGAACATTCCCGCGCCGTTGACGCCAATGTAACCGCCGCGCTCGGCGCAGGCGCGAATCTGAGCGTCGCTGATGTTGCGCTCGTGATCGAACAGTGCGCGTGCGTTCGAATGCGAGAAGATCGGCGGCCGCGCCAGCGGCAGCTCGAGTGCATCGAAGCTGGTTCGTTCTCCGCAGTGGCTCAGGTCGACTCGCATTCCGGCCTGATCCATTCTCGCAAGCAGGTCGCGTCCGCGGCGGCTCAACCCCGCATTGCGCACTTCATGGCAGCCGTCGCCAAATGCGTTGGCTTCGTTGTAGGCGATGATCGCCCGCATTACGCCGGCCATGCGAAATGCATCGACCAGATCGAGATCGGCGGCGAACGGAGTCGCGGTCTGGAAGTGAAAGGAGACCGACAGCCGCCCATCGATCTGCGCCTGGCGGATTTCATTCGCCTGGTGGGCGACCCGGACCCAATCGGTCATGGACTGAAGTTCTCGCCGCAACTGTCCAAGGCGGACGAAGGCGACAGCGTGGTCGTCCGAGCCGGCGGCGGCCGTCAGCGAAACATGATCGACGCCCTGCGCGTGGAACCGCTGCAGCACGTCAGCCAGCTTGGCGCCGGGCGGAAGGAACACTTTGCTCCACGGCAACAGGCCATCGCACACGAGTGCATCGGTGAGCGCCGGATGCCTTGTACGCCAGGATGGCCGCGGCCGGCCAGCCAGACTCGATGTCGTCGTCACGCCGGATCCAGTGGTCAGTCACCGAAGGCGCGACGAAAGCGGATCGCCGCGTCCTGCAATCGCTCGACGGGTTCGTTGGCAAACACGAGCCGCAGGTACCTGGCGGTCTCGCCCGCTCCCCAGTTCTCCATCGACGTGGCCGCCACGCCCTCGGCGAGCAGGCGCCGCGACGCTTCGGCTCCCGTCAGGCCGCGCGAATCGAAGTCGATCAGAAGCGACCAGCCGCCGTGGGCGGGAATCACCCTGTAACGCGGACTCAGCGCGGACCGCAGCAGATCGTGCCGCGCGTGCCACGTGGCAGTACAGCTTGCGATGCCGTTGTCACTTGCTTCGATCGCAGCCGCCGCTGCCTGCTGGGCGATGCCGACCGGACAGACGACGTTGGAAATCGCGACACGACCGATCGCCTCCGCCGCCGACATGGGGCAAACCACCCAGCCGACGCGCCAGCCGATCATGCGGTACTCCTTGGATACCGCGCCAACCGTCACGGTGCGTTCTGCCATGCCGGGAAACTGCAACGGATTCACATGCGCGACGCCCTTGAAGAGGATGCGCTCCATGGCGCTGTCGTGGATCATCCACGCATTGGCAGCGATGCACGCTTCACAGACAGCCCTCCACTCGTCAGCGGTAAACACGGCGCCCGAGGGCATAGACGGGCTCATCAGCAGGAACGCCCGTGTCTTCGCGCTGAGGACGTCGCGCAGCGAGTCAGGATCGAGGCGCCAGCCATCTGTGCCGGGCCGCATCCGCATGTAACGCGGCACACCTCCGGCCAACTTCACGCGGTTGATCAGGCCGACGTAGGTGGGACTTGTCAGCACCACCTCGTCTCCCGGGTCGATCAGTGCCAGCAGCGTGTTCAGGATGCCGCTCAGCCCGCCCGCCGAAATGAAGCACTGCTTGCGCCAATCGTAGTGGCCGGCACCGAGTCCGCCATTGCGCTCGACCAGCGCGGTGGCGGCACGGCGCAGGCGATCGTGACCGAAGAACGGCAGGTAGCTGTTCGCGTCGTCGTTGCGGACCTGGGCCTCGGTCGTCGCCAGCGCTTCCTCCGGGGGAAGCAGATCGGTGTCCAGGTTCTCGAGTCTCAGGACGCGAGGATCGCGCAGCGCGTCGGCCGCGTCGCCCATCCGCTCGACGCCGATTGGCGTCATCATCGCGGTACGTTTCCCGAGGTTCGGAGACGGTGATTCGGACACGGGCCCTCCCGCACGAGGCTTCAAGGCTGCCAGCCAGCCGCGTATTTAATATATTAAGTTGAACCCGTCATGTCAAAGAGTGCGCAGCCGGTTTCCAGGCTCATTGCCCAGGCGCTCGAGCGGCGCATCATCGATGGCCGCTATGCCGCGTCGCTGCCGCTGCGCCAGGCCGAACTGGCCGAGGAATTCGGTGCCAGCCACATTCCTGTGCGCGAGGCGCTCGCGAGTCTGGCGCAGAAAGGCCTGGTCGAAATCCTTCCCAACCGGGGCGCCGTGGTGGTCCCCCTCAGCGTCTCCCAGTGCGCGGAGCTCGCCGAGATGCGTGTGGCGCTGGAGCTGGTCGCGCTGCGCCACTCGGTGCCGCGCCTCGGTGCGGCGCAGATCGATGCCGCAAGACGGGCGCTCGAGCGCGGCCGGTCTGCCAGGTCGCTCGCCTCGCGTGCGCGGCAGAACTGGAACTTCCACCGCGCACTATGTGCCGCGTGTGATCGGCCATTCCTGCTCGGCCAGATCGAAACCTTGTGGCGGCACGCGGATCGCTACCTGCAGTACGCGTGGTCCCGCGCCCACTACGAGGAGCGGTCGGATCGGGAACATGCGCAGATCCTGCAAGCCTGCATTGCGCGCGATGTCCGCTCTGCATGCGGTCTTACGCGCCTACATATTCTGGCCGCGGCGGCCAGTGTCGCGGCGCTGTTGCGCAATCGCGAGTCTTCGTGACGCCTTCGAAGGCCCGCGCCCGCCAGCTGTCGGAACGTCTGGCGGCCCATCGGACGCGTCTGCTTCCGTCGCGGACCGCAGGAAGGAATTCCGCTACGTCGCGGTGATCCACGCGGCGATCTGCGCGACGACGTCTCGCTCGAGACCGTTGAACCCGTGATACGCCATCGCCTCGCAGGGGTCACCGCGGTTCTGACCGCCCTTGAACGTCAGCAACCCCTTTCTCGGCGCCTGGTCCAGTTTCTGCATCAGAACGGGGATGTCGCCAAAGCGGCAGTGCTGGCAGCCATCCTGCTCGTGGTGAACGACCAGCACGGGCACGCGTAGCCGGGCGAGCGGCATCGCGGGAACCGGACGCCCTTTGTCGTCGCTGAGAATCGTTGATGTCAGCACCAGACCGTCCGGGCCGTCGGCGCCCGTCAGCTGCGTGGCCACGAATGCAGCCGACTGCGTGCCGCGGCTCGTTCCGACCAGCCAGACGGGCACGGCAAACTGCGCGCGCGCCCAGGCGATCGTCGCCTTGATATCCGCAACATGCTCGGCGGTCTGGCGAAAGCCGCCGAGGTAAGGAGGGCGCTGGCGATCCGACGGAGCGTCGACCACGACGACCAGCAGATTGCTGTCCGCGAAGAGCTGCCGGGTGCGGACGAGGAAGTTGCCTTCGCCCCAGCCGAATGAGCCGCTGGGCGAAATCTGCAGCCCACCGTGTCCGCCTGCGAACAGGATGACCGTCGCGGCTGGCTCCTTCGGCGCGATCACGATCATCCGCTGGGTCACTCCTTCCCGCGTCCGGATATCCACCACACGCTGCGTTACCTCGGCGTGCGCCTGGGTGAAACCGCACAGCAGCAGGATCGAAAGCCAGAATCCGAGGGCAGTTGGCATGTCGGCTACCTCATCTCTTGTCCCTGCGAGATCGGCTTCCAGCATAGTCGCGTTGAATGGGTGTTTCAGTGACGGATGCAGTCATCTTTGCCGGGACCCCTGCGCCTGCGGACGTGCAATCAACCGGCCCGTGACAGCCGCCGCAACCGCCGGCGGCGCCAGCGGCTACGCTTAGCGCATTCCTCAAGTCGCGGATGCGCCATGGAACGCTTCACGATCTCGCTGTCCGAAGAACTCGCCCGGGAATTCGACTCGCTGATTGCCGCACGCGGCTACGAAAACCGGTCCGAGGCGGTGCGCGACCTGATTCGCCGTGAGCTGGAATCGGTGCGCCGCTCGCGCGAGCCGCACGCGCATTGCGTGGCCAACCTGTCGTACGTCTACAACCACCACGAACGCGATCTGGCCGACCGGTTGATCGAATTGCAGCACGAGTATCACGACCTGTGCCTGTCGACGCTGCACGCGCACCTCGACCACGACCACTGCATGGAAAGCGTGATCCTGCGCGGCCACCTGGATGAAGTGCAGGCGTTCTCGGACCGGCTGATCGCCGAGCGCGGCGTGCGGCACGGGCAACTGAATCTGGTGACGGTGGAGCCGGGTCGCGCCCACCGCCACGGGCAGGGTGAGCCGCACACGCATCTGCGGCCGCGGCGCTGAGGGGCGGACGCCGCCGGCGTGCCCGCGTTGACCGCGCGCAAACGGATGGTATGAAGTTCGTGCAATTGTTCATACCGCACCTATCGCCACGCGGCGCACGAAACCGGAAATGCACGATCTGCCTGCGGAATGGAGCGCCCTGATGGCGCTGGTCTTCCTGCTCGGACTGAAGCACGGCTTCGACCCCGATCACCTGGCCACGATCGACGGGCTGACGCGTTTCAACGCGCGCGCGCAGCGTGGCTGGTCGCGCTACTGCGGTGCGCTGTTTTCACTGGGCCACGGGATGGTGGTGATCTCGATCGCAGTCAGCGTGGGACTCGCGCGCGCACGCTGGGAAGCACCGCCCTGGCTGGAGACGAGTGGCGCATGGATCTCGGTGTTCTTCCTGATCGCGCTCGGCGTCCTGAACCTGCACGCGGTGCTGGCGACACCGCCGCACGAGATCGTCGCACCGATCGGACTGAAGGGGCGCATCCTGGGACGGCTGAACCGGGCGGGGCATCCGGCGCTGGTCGCGATCGTGGGGGCGCTGTTCGCGCTGTCGTTCGACACGATCAGTCAGGCCGCACTGTTTGCGGTGACCGCGACTCAGTTCGGCGGCGCGCAGCACGCGCTGGTGCTGGGCCTCGTCTTCATCCTCGGGATGCTGGTGACCGACGGGGTCAACGGGCTGTGGATTGCGCGCTTGATCGCGCGCGCCGATCAGCTGGCGCTGATCGCGTCCCGCGTGATGAGCGTCGCGGTCGCCGGAGTCAGCCTGCTGGTGGCGGCGTTCGGCGTGGCAAGGATGTCACTGCCGGCGGTCGACGCGTGGGGCGCAGGTCGTGAGTTGGCGTTCGGCGCGGTGGTCGTCGCCGTGATCGCGAGCGGCTATCTGGTTGCGCGTGTCCTGACGTCGCAGCCGGCCGGCTTCGGCCGTCAGGAGTGAGGCGACCGGGCGCGCGTCGCACCCGGTTCTTCGATGGCCTTGCGGGTTGCGCGGCGCGATGGGCACGCGCCGCGACGAACCTCAGGCACCCCACGCACCGCAGCCGCGCCCGCGGGCCATGCCGCCGAAGCGCGGACCCGCGCCGTAACCAGCGCGGTAACCGTAGCGATCGAGCACCTGCTTCTGCTCGGGCGTCAGCACCGCGACGAGACTCTTGCGCAGCGTGTTCAGTTCGCCGAGCGCCTCGGCGTGGTGCTTGGCGATCGTGACACGGTAGTCGCGCATTGCGTCCGGGTCGCCGATGCGGCTCTGCATCCCTTCGTGGAATTTCGCGCGCACCTCGGCCTCCGACTGGACCTTGCCGGCGTATGCATCGAACGCTGCCTTCTGGTTGGGCTGCAGTTTCAGTTCGGCTTCGAGCGCTTTCATCCTTGCCGTCGCCGCTTCGGGTTGCGCCATCGGCCCTGCCGCACCCAAGTGCGGACCTGGGCCGCGTCCCGGACCGGGTCCGGCCCCAGGCGATTGGGCCATGGCCACGGACCCGAGTGCGATCAATGCGGTCGCGATGGCGGTTGAAATCGTGATTTGTCTGGCTTTCATCGTTCTCTCCTGGTCGACCGTGCGACAAACTCAATTTAGGCGTGCCGCGATCGCCCGGTGTAACCGTTCATTGCGGCGCGACCCCGTCGTTACGGATGGAAATCAAGCGTGACGAAAATCACGCAGTCCGCCTTGGACGCGCCTCGCAGCACGCAGTGATAAAGTACGCGCCGCTGTGGGCCTGGCGTGCCTCGTGGCGCGTTTGGCCCGCGGCGCCGAGGCCGATTCCCATCCGGCGCCGGCCGCCCCCACTCAACGTCGCCACCGCAAGTTGCCGCAAACTGTTCCGAGGATCAACGTGAAGAGCTGGTTTTTCCGGTGCGTGCCGGTAGTTGTGGTGTTCACGCTCGCTGCGTGCGGTGGCCAGGGCGGCAGTTCGGTGCCGCCGCCGACCAACGTGCAAGCAACCGGGGGCGATAGCTACATCCAGGTGAGCTGGGACGTCACCGCCGGCGTCGATTATTTCGTGTTCTCGGCCACCGACCCGGCGCTGACGACGCTCAACTGGCTCAATCTCAATGGCAGTGCGGCGTACGTCAACGTAACCTCGCCGCTGACCCTATGTGCTCAATCGAACGGCCAGCAACGGTGGTTCACCGTGAACGGGCGCACGGGGGCCGCGCCGGGCGGGGCCGGCAGCGTGGTCGTAAGCGCGACGCCGCGGTCCGCCGGCGACACGTGGAACGGTGGCGCGACGCTCGCGAGCAGCCTGGCGGGAATCGGTTTTGGCGGGATGACGACATGCAAGCGCGCGGGTCTTCCGACCGGCGTGCTGACCGCAGTCGGTCCTGGCGCGACGCTGTATTCGAGCACCGATGCGGTGAACTGGACGCTGCGCACACCGCCGGCCGGATTCACGACCGACCTGTACGCGGTTGCAAACTACACCGCGACACCCGACTCCGCGACGTCGGAGTTCGGAATGCGCACGATCGCCGTCGGTGCCGGCGGTGCGGCGCTGGTCAGCACGGACGGCAGCACGACCTGGTCGGTCGGCCAGGCATTTGATCCCTCGCGCGGCACGCTGCGCGCGATCAGGTCCGTCGGCAGCGCCTTTGTTGCGGTCGGCGACGGCGGCACGATCCGTTCGACCACCGACGGTACGACCTGGAACACGTTGAATTCGAACACCGCGACGAACCTGAATGGCATCGCGTACGGCAACGGCCGCTATGTCGCGGTCGGCGACAGCGGCACGATCCTGATCAGTACCGACGCCGGTGTGACGTGGAGCGTGCAGACGATCGCCGGTGCGGGCAACCTGCGCGCAGTCGCCTATGGCAATAACAACAACAGCATCGATAACGGCGGCGTGGTGCTGATCAATACGTTCGTCGCGGTCGGCGACAGCGGAACCGCCGTCGTCAGCAACGACGGCGGCGCGACGTGGACCGTGAAGCTCGTCGCCGGCGCCGGCGATCTGGCGGCCATTGCGTATACCAGCCGGTTTGTCGCAGTCGATCGCACGGGCAACGCGTTTGCCAGCGCCAACGGGCAGGCGTGGTCGAACCCGATCACAAGCGGCCGCACCGGACTGCGTGCAGTCGCGATCAACGGCTACGGCTTCATCGCCGTCGGCGACGGCGGCGTGACGACGTCGTCGTTCTGAGCCGCGTCACGCCGGATCGATCGGCGCACGATCGCCGGCCAGCTGCGACCACGTTCCGGTCAGGCAGGCCTCATCGATCTGCGCCATGAAGGGCAGGATG
>JBLMYK010000025.1:0-11342 GCA_050258235.1 Gemmatimonadota bacterium
CGGGACGATCGGGTCGATCGTCCCGGCCGCCTGCCTAGAACGAGTACGAGACGCTGGCCCCCACGTAACTGCGGTCGCGCATCACGTTGGTCAGTCCGCCGCCGAAGAAGCGCGACAGGCCGATCTGGCCGCGCACCACGCTTTCATGGTCGAAGTTCAGGCCGATGAACATCGACTTGCGCCCCTTGACGAACGGCAGCGTGTTCGGCGAGATACCCGAAACGTCCTGCGCGTAGTCGAACTGCGGCGTCAGGTTGATGCCACTGCCGAACGCATTCGGGTACGTCAGGCCGACCTCGAACACGTACCCCCATGAGGTCTTGGTCGGAATCGCGTAGCTTGGAAAGATCAGGTACGGAATGTTGTCCGGGTCGAGGTTCGGGTAGCGCGTCACCGCGGCTTCGGCCAGCACGTACCCCTCGGACGCGCCGAGCCCCTTCATCAGTGTGCCGAGCGGCGAGTTGACCTCGATGAAGTAGAAACCGGTCAGATGCGCCTGGTACTTCGCTTCGTTGACGAAACCGCGCACCGTGATGCGCCCGTTGGGATCGACTGTCTTGGTCGGGCCCGGGCTGGGATCGAAGATGCTGTACGGTCCTGTGGCCGGCACCGACGGATCGATCGCGACCGAATCGCGCGGCCGGTACGACAGCTCGCCGCCGACCGCCACCGGCCCGACCTTGGTGTTGAACGACACGCCGTACAGATCCTTGTCCCTGCCGAATTCGTTGTAGTAGCCGGCGCCAAGCACGTTGTACGCGACGTAGCTGGGGTCGGTGAACAGCGTGGTGAACGGCAGCTTGTCGTGATAGCGGATGTAGTACAGCGCGAACTCGGTGTCGAAGCCGCGCGGCTTGCCGCGCAACGCCACGCCATACTGCTGCCCGGCGGGGGGTTTCTTGTCGCCCTCGAAGGGAATCACGTTGATTCCGGGCTGGATCTTGTCGCCGATGTCACCACACGGCGTCGGCGGCAGGCAAAGTCCGAACGGGGTCAGCAGCGACGACGGGATGTACGCGGGACGCTGCCCCTTGCCGACCACGTCGGCACCGGAGAAGAACGTGCCGACCGGATCGAACTGGAATCCGTTCCAGGTGAACTGGTAGTAGCCCTCGAAATTCAATCCCTGCGTGATCCCGGTGTTCAGGTAGAGCATCGGCGCCGGCCGGAAGATCTCCTTCAACTGCGTGCCCGGCGTGTGGTACTTGCGCAGGTCGAGCGCGTTGATCGAGTTCACGCCGCCGATGATGAAGATGTCCTCGCCCCAGCTAAGCACCTGGTTGCCGAGCTTGATCGTTGCCGGCTCGTTGCCGATCAGCTTGAAGTCCTTCGACAGCCACAGATCGAGCAGCGTGATGTTGTGCTGCGCGAGGTTCTTCGCATCGCCTGACAGGTCGGTGCGGCGGGTGTCGTCCACCATGGCGTCGAGCACCCAGGTGGCACGCGCGAGCGACTTCCAGCCGTCACCCCACTTCATCCCGAGTTCATGCGTGCCCTTCAGCGCCAGCGAGACGATGTCGCCCTTCTTGTAGTTCAGGTTGCCGTCGTCGCCGTTGAGGAAGTTGAAGTCCGGGTTCGAGAACGACGGGTCGAGCGCGCCGGCGACACGGCCGCCGATCGCGCCGGTCGTCGGCACCGAGCCGCCGTTGTCGTTGCCGATGTTGGTCACCGAAGGATTCTGCAGACGCACCTGCGTGCCGAGTGAGATCGTGGTGTCGAAATCGATCTGCACGCCCCCTTCCGTTTCGAAACGCACTGCGCCGGCCGGCGCCGAAAGCAGTGCCAGCGCCGCGCCAACCGCGCTCGCCATCAGTGTCATCGACCGCGTCCGACCGGCGCGGGCACGCTCATGTTTGCTCTGCGTCATCGTATGTCCCCCTCGAGTTCGGTTATCGCGTACGACGCTCAGCGCCCGCCAATACGTCGAAGTTCGTCGGCATTGAACTTGTTCGGGTCGATCCGGCCCTCGCGACCGGCCAGCCAGTCGACCTTGCCCTCCTGCGGCTGGTTGTCGGCCATGTAGCGGCCGACGTTCAGGTCATAGCTGATGTATCCCTGGTACACGCAGGCCGGGAGCTCCCATGCGATGTACGGATAGGACTCCATCGCGCGCCAGATCTTGCCCTGTGCGTCGTACAGGTCCTCGACCAGCAGCATCCACGTGTCCTCGTCCAGATACATCTCGCGTTTCGGGAACAGGTGGCGCTGACCCTGCTTGACAGTCGCCTCGATCTTCCAGACGCGGTGCAGCTCATAGCGGATCAGGTCGCGCTTCGGGTACTCCGGACCAAAGATGTCCTTGTACTTGCGCGACGTGTCGTTGAACTTGAACGTGTTGTACGGGACCAGCAGTTCCTGCTTGCCGACGATCTTCCAGTCGTAGCGGTCCATCGGCCCTGCATACATCGGATACTGGTCGACCATCAGCAGGTTCTCGTATCCCGGTACCGGGTTGTCGTACGCAAAGGTCGGCGAGCGACGCACCCGGCGCTGCCCCGGGAAGTACAGCCACGCTTCGCTTTCCTTGTTCAGGTAGTAGTTGATCAGGATCAGCTCGCCGACCCTGGCGGCAGGCGACACGACCTCATTGAGCAGTTTCCATTCGATGCCCCCGACGTCTTCGATCGTCTTCGCGTTCGGATTGCCGAACGGCGTCAGCGTCCATTGGTCCTGTACCAGCGGGACGAAATCGCCCCCTCGCGGATTCGAAAAGATCGTCGCGTATCGCTCGATGCGCCCAGCGCCAACCCAGTGCAGCTTGTGGTTCCACATCGCCTCTGCACCGGTCTTCGGCAAAGGAAACGGCACGCCCGCCGGGGTTGCTCGCGCGATTTCGAAGCCGTTGGCGGCCATCTTCGACCCGGTGGCGTTCTGTGCGGTGCGTTCATACACGAAGTCCGGGTATCCGCACGAGCGGCGCGTCGGGTACACGACCATCGAGTAGCCCTTCAACTGCTTGAGCAGGGCCATCTGTCCTTCGCTCAGATGCGCCTTGTACTTGTCGGCATTGCTGGCGTCGACCGTGTACAGGGGCTTGTCGTCCGCGTAGGGGTCGGGCCGCGGCGTTCCCGGCTTCCAGCCCGCTGGCGCCTTCATGTCGCCTCCGGTCCAGGCCGGGATCGTGCCGTCCTTGTTGCCGGCACGCTCGGCACCGACCGGCGTCAGATCCTGTTTCAGGCGCGCGGCGTCCTGCGCGCCAGCGCTGCCGATGAACGCGAGCAGCAGCGCACCGGCCACCATAGACAGCGCGCCCCGCGCGCTATAAGCGGTGCGGTCCGTGCAGGTTGATCTGATTCCAGTCCTCATCGCGTTTTCCTCCACCATCGGGTTGATGTCTGGCCTTACTTGACCTGATAGCCGTGTCGCTGCAGTTCCGCCGTCACCTGGCGCCGCAGCGTGTCGATTGCTGCCGGGACCTGCGCCCGCAGTCTTCTCACTTCGTCTTCGCTGTAGGGTTCGAACGGCGCCGGGATCTGCTCCGGACTGAAGGTCTTCAGCATCCAGTTCAGCAGCAGCGCCAATTCGCCATCGGACAGCGGCGAGTTGGCCGAACCGGGCACCTGCACGAGGAAGGCGCGCCCGCCGGACGAATTCAGGAAATAGCCGAGCTGCCCGCGTACGTCCGGAATGCCGGCGCCCGGGCTGCCGCTGCCATCGAGTTGGTGGCAACCGGCGCAGAACTGGATGAAGTTCTGCCGTGAACGGTCCGGTGCGGCGAGGGTCGGGTTCGCCAGCGCAAGCATGGCAAGCCACAGCCAGAGCGTCGGGCGCCGCATCCTCATCCCCCCAGCAGGCTGCGCCGCATGCGCAGCGTGTCGTTCGGGTCGGGCCTCGTCTGCCGCACCGATGCGACGTCGGCTGGCGAGACGCGATCCTCGGCCGCGCCGTTCAGACCGCGCACCACGTAGTTCAGCACCGCGCCGACTTCGTCATCGGACAGCTGCGGCATTCCAGGCATCGCGCCGACCATCGTCTGTCCCGCGACGGTGATCGGACCCGCCAGTCCGCCGATGACCACGCGGACGAGGTACTCGGCAGCGCGCGGCGACGCGAGGTGTCTGGCCAGCGACTTCGCCAGCGGCGGCGCGAGCCCCGGCACCCCGGAGCCGTCGGGCTGATGGCAGGCGGCGCAATGCTGCTTGAACTGCGCTTCGCCATTCACCGCGGCATGCACCGGCGCCGCCGCGACCCCGGCGGCGCCGGCCAGCGCAGTCGCCACGGTGCGCATTGCGCCGAATCCGGGCCGCGTCGACACGTTGTTCCCTATCCTTTGCTCGTCTCCGCGACGCCGACGGCCGCAGCGACGGTGCAGTGGTACATCGTGGTCGTGTTCGCCATGCACCAGTTGATGTCGTTGTGCACGCCCATCCGGTAGCCGGGCCGCTCGCCCTGGTTGCCGTTGCACAGGCAGCGGCCGCACGCGGTCACGCCGCAACAGTCGTTGTAGCTGATCAGGTAGTCCTTGCCGTCCACCACGCTGCGGCAGGTGCCGATCCAGGTCACCTTCGAAGGCTCGGTTCCGGGCGGGCATTGCGAGATCGAACCGCCGCAGCAGGTGCAGAGGAACCCGTCGAGCGCGCAGTAGCGCCAGTATTCGCATTCGGTGTCCGTCTTCTGCGCCCGGGCCCGGCCCTCGGCGGCGCGCGCCGAGCGGTCGAACGGCAGCACCGGCAGCACGAACGCGGCCCCGACCATCACCCGGCTGACGCCAACCAGCAGGCTGCGGCGCGAAGTGTCCTGGGCCACCTTGCGCACGCGGCGCTCGACGACCCGATCGAACCATTGCATCAGCATGATTTCCTCCCGACGACGCCGCCCATCCTCAGCCCCTTTGCCTGACCAGCTCCTGCACCGAACCTACGCCGAGATCGCGCGCATTGAACAGGCTTTCGATCTGCTCGCGCGAATTGACCAGGCCTTTCGCGCGCACCTGTCCCTGCTCGTCGACGAGCACCGCGTATGGCAGCTTGCCGACCCGGAAGGCCATTCCGAGATCGCGGCTCAGCACGTAAGGGAAGTCGCTTAGACCCTGACGGGCAACGAATTCCTGATGTTCGGCAATGTCGCCGTCGCTGGCGAGCACCACATCGAGCCACTTGCCTTCCGCGTCGCGGATGCTGCGCAGGATCGGCAGCAGCTTCTTGCATACGGGGCAGGTCGGCGACAGGAAGAACAGCAGAGTGCTGCCGCGGGTCGGTGTCCCGAGTTCGATCGCGCGGCCGTCGAGCGCACGCAGGCTCATCGCAGGCGCGGACGCGCCGACGGCCGGGCCCGCATCGAGCGTCAGCGCGCCCATCGGCGCCACGCGCTCGTACAGAATGCCGACCTGACGCGCCAACGCGATCACCGCGACCAGCAGCGCAAGGACCACGAGCCAAAGCAGCACGTTCGATATCACCAGCGCTTCGGTCATTTCATGCTTCCTTGCGCCGCGGCGGGCGCAGCGACTTCAGCCGTGGCGCGTTGGCGCCGAGTTGATTGAAGAACACGTACAGCGCCAGAAGCGCCAGCGTTCCCGCCACCGCCGTGAACGCATCCAGCCACGCCATGTCGCGCACCAGGCCGTCGCCGGCGCCGATCAGCGCGATCGCCGCCAGCACCGCGTTGCGCGCGACGAGCCACCAGGACAGCGTCTGGCGCCCGCTCGCGCCGCCGCAGCCGCAGTCGACATCGCGCCGGCCGCGCAGCAGGTTGAACCCGATGGCAAGACAGAACACCGCGAGCAGTCCGATGGCGACCGCCGCGCCGATCGCCCGCATCGCCGGCCACAGCAGCAGCCCGGCCGCGGCGATCTCGACCAGCGGCAGCATGCGCGCGAACCACAGCGACGCCGGACCCGCAGGCAGCACGCGGTAGTTCTCCACGATCGCTTCGAACATCTCGCGGTCGCGCAGCTTGTCGATCGCGCCCAGCAGCAGGATCAGTGCGACCGCCGCGCCGCACGCGCGCGCGATCACGGGGTCGACGAACAGCGGGGTGGCCAGCATCGCCGTCACGCCAGCCTCACTGGACCTCGATCAACGTCGCCGAGTCGCCCATCGGGGCCATCTGCTCGGCGCGCCGGCGCGGCGCGCCCCGAACGTCCCAGGACACCAGCGCGTTCTTGGCGCCATCGATCGCGAACAGCAGCGGCTTGTCACCGCTCGTGACGGCGAGCGCGATCGCCATCGATCCCGGCACGCGCGCGATGCGCGACTTCTTCGCCATGTCGAAGACCCAGATCTCGCGCGCCGGCTCCTTGTGGCTGCCTTCCTTGCCGTTCGGATGCATGCCGACGAACAGGCGGCCGCTCTGCGTATGCAAGGCCATCGGCTGATAGCCGCCGGGACGCCAGTTCTTCTTCGCGTCCGCGCCCTGCACCAGCGGCCAGGGCGCCTCGAAGCTCGCCTGCTCGCCGGCCAGGTTCGCCGTGTACAGCATGCCCTTGAACGACACGAAATAGGCCCGGTCGCCGTCGTATTCCGCGTGGATGAAGATCGGGTCCTTGTCCGGCTCGAAGAACTTCGGCGCACGGCGCTGCTGCGCCACCTTGCCTTCCGCGTCGAGCGTCACCGTCAGCACTGAGCCGTCGCCGCACAGAGCGCTGAACCGCGCGGGCGCCGAGGGAACGGTCAGCAGCGTCCAGCAACCCGGGGTCGGAATTTCGGCGACGAATTTCTTCGCCTTCAGGTCGACCACGCTGACCGACGTCGCCGGCGTGGCGTTCTGCACGAACAGCCAGCGCCCGTCCGCGGACGCGCGCGCATAGCCGCGGTACGGCAGCGTCTGTGCGTGCTTGGGCGGAATCGGCACTTCGCCGGTGAGCTTCAGCGTCGTCGCGTCGTAGATGTCGACCTGATCGACGCGTTCGCCCCGGTTCAGGCGCGTGAAATACGTGGTGGCGACGTAGAGTTCCTTGCGGTCGGGCGACAAGGCGAAATTGCCGGCCAGCGCGGTGGCGACCGTACCTTCGTACTTCATGGTGCGACCGTTAAGGATATGCACCTTGCCATCGACGATGTGCGTGATCGCCACGTCGGCGACGTACAGCCGATCGGGCGTGGCCGGCGGAAGCTGAGCGACCCCGACCGTTTCGACGCCAGGCGCCGATTGCGCATGCAGCGAGGGCGCGCAAAGTGCCAGGGTGGCAGTCAGCGCCGCGGCGAGCGGCCGGACGAGCCGATTCGCGGGCCGCAACTGCACCGCCTTGGCGCGGCGCACCGCGCAGAACCTGAACATCTGCATGTTGTCTCCCAAAAAATGGAAGCCGCGCCGTTCACGCTCTGCTTCCACCTGGAAATCGCCGCCGCGACGGCGTTGTTGTGTTTCTTCGCGCGGAATTGCGGGACAACTTAACTTGCTTTTCCTGTTCCCTGTTATCCCGGATTGGCAATTCAGTTCGGCATGATCGAAGCGCAACAGTCGGCGTCGTATGCGCGAAATCAAGAAAATCCGACGTCACCCGATTGCTGCGCCGCACATCGACGAGCGTCGCCCACATCGATCAGGCGGTGTCGACAGCGCGCAGGCCGAGTTCGCGCACCATCGCCTCGCGCATCAGGAACTTCTGCGGCTTGCCGGTCACCGTGACCGGCAGCTCCTGCACGAAGCGGACATAGCGCGGCACCTTGTAGTGCGCGATCTGGTCGCGGCAGAAGTCGCGGATTTCCTCTTCGGTGCAGGTAACCCCCGGCTTGGTAACGATCCACGCGGCGAGTTCCTCGCCGTAGCGCTCGTCGGGAACGCCGAACACCTGCACGGTGGCCACCTTCGGATGGCGGAACAGGAACTCCTCGACCTCGCGTGGGTAGACGTTCTCCCCGCCGCGAATCACCATGTCCTTGACCCGGCCGACAATGTTGCAATAGCCCTCGGCGTCGATCGTCGCCAGGTCGCCGGTGTGCATCCAGCCGTCGCGCACCGACTCGCGCGTGCGTTTCTCGTCGTCCCAGTAGCCCAGCATCACCGAATAGCCGCGCGTGCACAGTTCGCCCTTCTTGCCGACCGGCACGATGCGGCCCTCCGCGTCGATGACCTTCACCTCCAGGTGCGGCAGTACGCGGCCGACCGTGGTCACGCGCTTATCGAGCGGGTCGTCGGTCGCGCTCTGGAACGAGACCGGGCTGGTTTCGGTCATGCCGTAGGCGATCGTCACCTCGTGCATGTGCATGTCGCTCTGCACGCGCCGCATCACCTCGATCGGGCACGGCGCGCCGGCCATGATGCCGGTGCGCAGCGAGGTCAGGTCGAACTGGCCGAAGTCGGGGTGGTCGAGTTCGGCGATGAACATCGTCGGCACGCCGTGCAGCGCAGTGCACTTCTCCGCCTGCACCGCGGCCAGCGTTGCGCGCGGATCGAAGCCCTCTCCCGGGAAAACCATCTTGGCGCCGCTCACCACGCAGGCGAGCACCGCCAGCACCATGCCGAAGCAGTGATACAGGGGCACCGGGATGCACAGGCCGTCGCGCTCGCTGAAGTGCATGCAGTGCGCGATCGCCAGCGCGTTGTTGACGATGTTGTGATGCGTCAGCGTGGCGCCCTTCGGCGCCCCGGTCGTCCCGCTGGTGAACTGGATGTTGATCGCCTCGCGGCAGTTCAGCACATCCTCGGGCGGCAGATCGGCGACGGCCGCCGCCCCCATTTCCATCATCCGGCTCCAGCTCAGCATGCCGGCGGTGGACTCTTCGCCCAGGCGCACGACCGTCTTCAGCTGCGGCAGCTTCGCGGCCGCGTCGCTGCCGAAGCCGAGCTTCTGCAGCATCCCGAGGTAGTCGCTCGTCTTGAACGCGGCCGCGCTGACGAGCACGCTGACGCCGGCCTTGTTCAGCGCGTACTCGAGCTCGGCCAATCGATAGGCGGGATTGACGTTGACCAGGATCGCACCGATGCGCGCGGTCGCGAACTGGGTCACCAGCCACTCGGAACGATTCGGCGACCAGATGCCGACGCGGTCGCCCTTGCGCACGCCGAGACGCCAGAAGCCCGCCGCCGCCCGCTCGACCTCCTGCGCCAGCTGCGACCAGGTCCAGCGGACTCCCTGTTCGAGAAAGACCGCCGCATCGCGCTGCGGCCAGTGGCTTGCCGCCGCGGCCAGAACCTGATGCACCGTCTGATCGGACAGCGGGACATCGGTCGGGCCACGCACCAGCGACATGCGGTCAACCGGAACTCTCGGGGTCGGGGTCTGGGTTTTGCTCATGTGCGGTCTCCTCAAGCGTGTGCCGCAAATGCGGAGGGGTGTCACATTAGAGTCGAACCGGCGCCGATCGTTATCCCGCATCGGCAACGCATCGCCGATCTTCGCGGTCGGGAATTCCGGACAAACATTGCCGCGCCCCATCGGATGCCGCAGAATGGGCGCAAAACAAAGGCGCCTGGGGCGAACCCCGCACAGCAGGCGCATCCAGGGAGAGCAATCCATGTCCGTCACCAGCCAGGCCACAGGCGCGAGCGGGACCACACATCCGCCGCCGCCCGAATTCGCATTCGCGTGCAACGAAAGCCACGATGCCGACGAAGCTGCGCAACGCCTGCACGCCTGGGATCAGGTTTATCAGCAGCTGACGCCCGGGCGTTTCCAGGGGTTGACCACCGATCTGTGGTTCGAGTCGATGCAGGTGTTCCGCGAACGGAGCAATCGCCGCATCTACCAGGCCGGCCGCGCATGGCCGGGCTCGGTCACGTTCGGGATTCCTCTCGCGATGGATGGCTTCGCCCGCTTTTGCGGCGAGCCGATGGACCTCGACACGATGCTGGTACTGGGCCCGTGCGGCGAACTCGATTTTCTGACCTCGCCGACGCTCGACATCGTCGGCATATCGATACCGCAGTCAAAGGTCACCTCGTTCGGGGGATCGCGCTTCGTTCATGAACACGGCGCTGCGCGGACACCGAATCGCCTGATCAGGATGAATCCGGACGCGGCCGCAAGTCTGAGGACTCTGGTGAAGTCGCTGTTCGAGTCCATCGAAGCCGACCCGGCGCGGCTTTCGGTCGCCGGCATCCGCGAGCAGATCCGCGACGAGGTCACCGAGGGATTGACCACCGCGGGACTCGACTCGGTTGCGCAACCGCTGCACGCCGAACGGCACGCCAACCAGCGCGCCATCGTGCGGCGGGCGACCGAGTACGTGATGGCGCACACGGACGAGCCGATCTTCGTCGAACGCCTGTGCGAGGTGATCGGCGTGTCGCGGCGCAGCCTGCAGTACGCGTTCGAGCATGTGCTCGGCACGTCGCCCGTCGAGTATCTGCGCGCGGTGCGGCTGCACTGCGTGCGGCGTGCACTGAAGACCACTCCGCGTGCGGCGGCGTCGATCCAGGACGTCGCCGCGAGCTGGGGCTTCTGGCACCTCGGCCATTTCACCACGCACTACCGGCAGTTGTTCGGCTGCCGGCCGTCGGAGACACCCCGTCCTGCGGAATGAGGTCGCTGCGAGGCTGGGTCTTCAGCAACCTGGCCTCGAGTCGACCGCACTCAGAAGTCTTTCCCCACGACCATGTCCTGACTCGGCTTCGTCACATCAGCAAGCGAACCGAGAGTTCAGCGAACTTCCGCCGCGGTCCGGCGCGGCAGCGGATACGCCGGGTCGTTATATCCCGGCGTCGAGGGATGTCCCGGCGCAACGAAGGAATCGACCAGCGCCTCGTCGTCGGCAGTGATCGTGCACTCCAGCGCACCGAAGTAGTCCTGCCACTGTGCCAGCGTTCGCGGGCCAGCGATGATTGCGCTCACGGCTCGATGCGCCAGTACCCAGGCGCTTGCGAAGTGCTGCAGCGCGACTCCGTTGCGGGCGCAGTGTTCCTTCAACTCCTGCGCGATGCGCAGCGACTCCGCGCGAAACTCCGTCTGCATGATGCGTCTGTCGGCACGGCCAGCTCGGGTGTCCGCGGCCGGTTTGACGTCCGGTGCGTACTTGCCGGAAAGAACACCGCGGGCGATCGGGCTGTAGGGCACGACGCCCATTCCGAACCATTCGCACGCCGGCAGCACCTCCACCTCGGGCTGACGGTTGAGCAGGTTGTAATAGGGCTGGCACACGACCGGGCCGGGCATGTTCATTGCACGCGCTGTATGCACTGCATCGCCGATGCGCCAGCCTCGAAAATTGCTCAGGCCCCAGTAGCGGATCTTGCCGGCCCGCATGAGTTCGTCCAGCGCGCGCAACGGTTCGTCGAGCCGCAGGCCGTCGAAGTCGCGGTGCAGGTAATAGATGTCGATGTAATCGCTACCGAGCCGCTTAAGGCTCGCGTCACAGGCACGGTGCATCCAGCTGCGCGAATAGCGCGCTTCGTTCGGACGATCCGACATCTTGTTGCCGACCTTGGTGGCGAGGATCCAGCCCGGACGGTCGTTGTGCAGC
>JBLMYK010000026.1:0-22188 GCA_050258235.1 Gemmatimonadota bacterium
AGCTTCTCCTTGGCAGCGAGCTCTTCGCGCGGCGCCACCACGAGGACGTTGCCGTTCTTGCGCATGTCCAGGCCCTTGCTCTGCAGGATGATGTCGAGCGCCTGGTCCCACGGCACATCCTTCAGTCGCAGCGTGATCGAGCCTTGCACCGAGTCGCTGGTGATGATGTTCAGATCGGTGAAGTCCGCGATCACCTGCAGCAGCGAACGCACGTCGACGTTCTGGAAATTCAGTGACAGGCGCTCGCCCTGGTAGCCTGGCCGCGATCCCTGGAACAGCCGGGTCGGGTCTTCCTTGACCGGCTTCACTTCCACCACGAAGCGCGTGTCGCTCTGGTAGGCGTTCTGCTCCCACAATCCGCGCGGCTCGATCACCATCCGCACGTTGCCGCCCTGCTGGGTGGTGTTGATCATTGCCACCGGCGTGCCGAAGTCGGTCACGTCAAGGCGGCGGCGCAGCGTTTCCGGCACCGATGTCCCGAGGAAATCGACGATGATCTGCTGGCCCTGCTGACGGATGTCGACGCTGGTGGCCGGGTCGGTCAGATCGACCACCACGCGCCCTTCGCCCTCGGCGCCGCGGCGGAAGTCGATCGCCTTCAGCGCGCGGGGCCCGCCCACGCCCGCGGCGGCCGGTGCGGCTGCGGCTGCCGGGGCCGCTGCGGGGGCGCGGAACGTGGTGGTGTCCGCAATCGCGCCCAACGCAACCTGCACGGTGTTTCCCGACACGTTGATCGCGTGCGCCAGCGACCGTTTCAGGTTCAGCACCACCCGGGTCCGGTCCTGCGCCTGCACCACGTTGACGCTGCGCAGGTCCCCCTGGTTCATTTCGATCGAATTGCGCCCCAGATTGTTGGTCGTGTTCGGCAGATCGATTGCGATGCGCGCCGGATTCGCGATCGAGAAGCTCGGGGGAACTCCCGTCAGCGGGGATTTCAGCTGGATCGTCAGAACGACGCCGGCACCGGTCTCCGTGGCGTCAACGCGCTCGATGCTGTTGCCTCCAGCCTGCGCAAGCGCCGGAAACGGGAGCAATGCAAGTGCCGTGGTCGCGATCGCGAGGACAGCGTTCAACATCGAATTCCAAATCCTGGTCATCGTTTGCCCCCTTGACGCGCTGCGCTCTCCTGCAACTCCAACTTGGCGGGGCGCTCGACCCATTCCCCCGCAGCGTCCTGCACGATTTCTTTCAATTGAATTTCCGTCTCGGAAATGCGCGTCACCAGCCCGAAGTTCTGACCCAGATAGTTGCCGACCCGGACCAGGTGGGTAGCGCCATTGGTTTCAACCAGTGCGACGTTCGTGCCGCCTCGTTTCATCATTCCGACCATGCGAATCTGGTCGAGCGAGAAGCCTTCGAGCAGTTCGCGCCGCCGCTCCAGGTCCGGCCGGATCGAACTGCCGGTGGCACGCGCTTGCTGCTGCCGCGCAACCGCCATCACCACCTTCTGTGAATCGAACGGATCGACCAGACCGCTGCTGTCATACGTGTATGGCGTGAACTCCTTCGGCGGCGGCACCGGTTCGGTCGTCGGCTTCATCCCTGCCCGCACGTCCGCCATCCATTGACGGATCTCGGCCTCGTTCGAAGAGCCGCATGCCGCGAGCAAGGCGGGAATCAGCAGTGCACCTACCAGACGTGGATTCATCGTCCGCCCTATTTCTTCGCTTGCGGCTGACGCGCCTGCCGCTGCTTCAGCAGTTCGTCCTCGTCCAGGTAGCGATACGTCTTCGCCGTCGCATCCATGGTCAGGACACCGTCGCGCTGGCTCTGCAGTGTCAGATTGTTCAAAGTCACGATCCGCGGCAGGTTCGCGATGTCGCTCGCGAAGGCGCCGAGATCGTGATACCGGCCGGAAAGCCGGATCGCAATCGGCAACTCGGCGTAGTAGTCGCGCAGATTGACGCTACCGGGGCGGAACAACTCGAACTGCAGCCCGCGTCCGATGCCGGCCTGATTGATGTCGGACAGCAGCGCGTCCATCTCCGCCTTGCTCGGCAGCTGCTTCTCCAGGGTCAGTACGTACTGGCTGACCTGCTCTTTCTGCTTGCGCAGCTCCTCGAGGTTGATTGCCTGCTGCAGTTTCTGACGGTATTGCCCCTTCAGGGCGTCCTCTTCCGCTCGCAGGCGATCGAGCTCGTCGCTCTGCTTGCTCCACAGCAGAAGCCAGCCCAGCACCGCACACACCACGATCACGAACAGCCAGACCGAAAGCCGCGGCAGAAGCGGCCAGGTACCGATGTTGTCGAGAGTCAGGCCCTTGAACTGCTCGCCCAGGTCACGAAAACTGGTGGAAGCCATGTCGATCCCCTGTGCGCCCTATTTCTTCGGCGCCGCTGGTGCGGGCGCTCCCGACTGCTGTGCCTGCGTCAACTGCGCGCGCTCCGGCGTCGGCTTCAGATGGAAGTTCAGCGAAAAGTCGAACAGCCGTCGCGAGATGTTTGCCGGTTGCTGCCCGGACAGACGGATTTCTATGAGCTCGGGCTTCTCGAGGAACTTGGAGTTGCTCTGCAGGTTGCGCAGGAACTCGGACACGCGCTCATTGGATGCCGCCATGCCGACCACGTTGACCCGTTTGTCCTCCTGCTTGATCTGCCGCAGATAGATCCCCTCCGGCACCTGCTTGGTAAGTTCGTCCAGCAGGTACACCGGCTGATTGCGATCCGCCTGCAGGTCCTCGACGGCGCGCTGACGCGCCCGCAGTGCGTCGATTTCCTGGCGCAGGTTCGCGATTTCGCGGATCTGCAAGTCGAGTTTGCGATTCTCCGCGGCGATGAAGTTGTTGCGTTCCTGCTGACCGCCGATGAGACCCTGATAGACGGACCAGACGATAAAGACCAGGGCCGCGCCCGCCACCAGGCTGAGCAGGGTCAGGAAATAGAACGCTTTCTTCTGGCGCTCGCGCCGCGCCTCACGGTGCGGCAGCAGGTTGACGCGAATCTTCATTCGTCGAATCTCCGCATCGCCAGACCGCACGGTGTCAACAACGCGGGAGCGTCAAGCCGCAATTGCTTGTCGCGGATGTTCGGCGAAATCTCCATGCCCTTGAAAGGGGAGATCACCGATGTCGGCACCTGCGCCCGCTCCATCAGCGCGTCCGCCAGGCCGGGAAGAACCGCGGAGCCGCCCGCGAGCATGATCTGATCGATGCGCGTATACGGCGTCGATGTGAAGAAGAACTGCAGCGCGCGCGTGATTTCGGTGACCGCGGCGTCCACGAACGGCTTCAAAACATCCGTCTCGTAGTTCGCTGGCAGGTCTCCGCTGCGCTTCTTCTGTTCCGCTTCGTCCGCCGGAATGCCATAGGTGCGGGCGATGTCGCCCGTGAGTTGCTGGCCGCCGAATGGCTGCTCGCGCTCGTAGATCGCCTCGCCATCGTGCATGACCGTGACGCTGGTCGAATTCGCGCCCATGTAGAAGACGGCGATCACCAGCCCCTCCCCGTTGTTGGGCAACTGATTAATCAGTCGCTGCAGCGCGCTGCGCATCGCATACGATTCGACGTCGACGACGACCGGCTTCAACCCGGCGGCCTGCGCCACCGCCATGCGGTCTTCGACCTTCTCCTTGCGCGATGCGGCGATCAGCACCTCGACGTCATCGGGGGCATTGGGGATCGGTCCCAGCACCTGGAAGTCGAGGCTGACCTCGTCGAGAGCGAATGGGATGTACTGGTTGGCCTCGCTCTCGACCTGCATTTCGAGCTCCTGCTCGCGCAGGTTGGCGGGCAAAGCGATGCGCTTGGTGATCACGGCGGACGCCGGCAGCGCCATCGCTACATTCTTGAACTTTGTGCCAGAACGGCGCCACGCGCGTTTCACCGCCTCGGCGACGACATCGATCTTGTCGATGTTCCCGTCGACGACCGCGCCGCGTGGCAGCGGCTCGATTGCGTAGCGCTCGAGCCGCACCGTCCCGACGCTCGGCTCGGACAACTCGACGATCTTTACGCTCGATGATCCGATGTCCAGACCGATCAGAGGCGGTGTCTGCGACGACAAGAACGGCAGCTCGAAGGCCAAGGTGGCACTCCCCAAAACTCACAATGCGCCTCGATCGATGCTCCGGAACCCCGGAGAGAAAACGGCGGCTGGACAGCAATTTCCGACGCGTTCACGCGATGCGCGTCGTCCGACGATTTTCCTTATCTTTCGAGCGTTTACCGCTGCTTTATTGCATGCTACTTGAAATCGTATCAACAGAACGAAAAAATCGACAAGCCCTACGAATGGACGATAGTGGCAACTGCCGCGTTAACGCTCGCACGAACTGCTGAACTTTGCGCCGGTTCCGCATTCGAATCGATTAGCCTGGCCGGCCCCGGCGAAGGGGGATGACTATAATTTTCATTGTTCTTCCGATTGTGACCGCCGCCTCGCAACCGCGCCAAGCGCCCGCTGGCCGCCGGCGGCCCGAAACACCAGGTGTCCGCTGAATCCCAACGCGCAGTCTCGCGCACGCAACAGGTCCGCGCTCTGCTGAGTTCTCGGTGGGCCCGGTTTGCCCTCGGGGCGGCCGGCCTGGCAGCGGCCGGCGTCGCCGCCGCATTTCTCATGCTGTCGTTCCTTTTCGCGATCGCGTACTCGAATCTGCCGAACATCGAGTCGCTCACTGACTACCGGCCGAAGATCCCCCTGCGCGTCTGGACTTCGGACGGCGTGCTGATCGGCGAATTCGGCGAGGAGCGCCGCGATTTCGTCGCCATCAACGATGTACCGGCCCGCATCAAGCAGGCGATCCTTGCCGCAGAGGATGACAATTTCTATCGCCACAGCGGAGTCGATTATCTGGGCATCGTGCGCGCTGCCTTAGCGAACTTCGCGTCGGGGCGGCGCGGGCAGGGCGGCAGCACGATCACGATGCAAGTCGCCCGCAACTTCTATCTGAGCTCGGAGCGCAGTTACCTGCGCAAGATCTACGAAATCGCGCTCGCCTACAAGATCGAGTCCAGGCTGACCAAGGACAAGATTCTGGAGGTGTACATCAATCAGATCTTCCTCGGCCAGCGCGCCTACGGCTTCGCCGCCGCCAGCCAGATCTATTTCGGCAAGAAGCTGCCCGAGTTGTCCGTCGGTGAGGCGGCGATGCTGGCCGGACTGCCGGCCGCGCCCAGTGCGTACAACCCCTGGGCGAACCCGCGCCGAGCCAAGGCGCGGCAGCAATACGTGCTTTCGCGAATGCTCGCACTGGGTTTCATCGACAAGCGCGCCTATGAAACGGCGGTCGCGGAGCCGTTCAAGCCGCGAATTGCGATGGCCATGTTTTCGCCGCAGCCGATGCGCTCGCGGGTTCCGGCCGAATACGCGGCCGAAATGGCGCGCCAGATGATGTTCGACGTTTTTCACGACGAGACCTACACCCGCGGATTGAACGTCTACACGACGCTGGTCAGCAGCGAGCAGCAGGCCGCCTATTCGGCCCTGCGGGCCCAGGTCCTGGAATATGACCACCGCTACGGCTATCGAGGACCGGAAGCGCTGATCGATCTGGAGGGAGATGCCCACGCGCGCGAGCAGCAGATCGAGGATGCATTGCTCGAGGCCATCGACAGTCCGGATCTGTTTCCGGCGGTCGTCATCGAGGCCAGCCCCAAGCTGGTCCGGGTCGTCGTCCAGGGCGGCGAACAGATCGATATCAAGGGCGACGGCCTGCGCTTCGCGGCGAGGGCGCTCGACCCCAAGGCGCAGCCGGGCCGGCGCATCGTACCGGGAGCGGTCGTACGGCTGTCGCGATCGCCAAAGGCGGGCTGGGAAATCTCGCAGCTTCCCGAGGTGGAGGCGGCGTTCGTCTCGGCTTCCGCCGATGACGGTGCACTACGAGCGCTGGTCGGCGGATTCGACTTCAATCTGAACAAGTTCAATCACGTCACGCAGGCCTGGCGACAACCGGGATCGAGCTTCAAGCCCTTCATCTACTCGGCGGCGCTCGAGAAGGGCTTCATGCCCAGCACCGTCGTCAACGACGCTCCGCTCGTGATCGACCCCAAGCTGACCGGAGGGCAGCTATGGGAGCCGAAGAACTACGACGGCAAGTACGAGGGCCCGATGCGGCTGCGACAAGGCCTGGCCAAATCGAAGAATCTGGTTTCGATCCGCGTGCTGCAGGCAATCGGGCCGCGCTACGCGCAGGAATACATCACGCGCTTCGGATTCGACGCTGACAAGCACCCTCCATTCCTCACCATGGGTCTCGGCGCGGGCTCGGTGACCCCGCTGCAGCTTCTCACCGGCTATGCGGTCTTTGCGAACGACGGCTTCCGGATCAACCCCTACCTGATCACGAAGGTGACTGATTCCACCGGCAAAGTGCTGATGGAGGCGCAGCCGCTCAAGGCTGGCGAGACCGCACCGCGCGTGATCGACGAACGAAATGTCTACATGATGGACAGCCTGATGCGCGATGTCGCACGCTACGGGACCGCGGCCCGCGCGGCGTCGCTGAAACGTGCGGATGTTGCCGGCAAGACCGGAACAACCAATGATTCCCACGATGCGTGGTTCGCCGGCTATAGCGGCGGCATCGTCGCGGTCAGCTGGATCGGGTTCGATCAGCCGCGCCCGCTCGGGGACCGGGAAACCGGCGGCGGGCTGGCATTGCCGATCTGGATCAAGTACATGAGCACGGCGCTGAAGGACCGGCCGGTCATCGAGCGGCCGGAGCCAGAAGGCATCGTCGAAGTCGGCGGCGAGATCTACTTCACCGAGTTCCAGCCCGGACAGGGGATCGCGAGCGTCGGGCTCGAAGACGCGACCCCGGACGAGAAACGCAAGGCCGACGCGGTGCGGGACCAGATATTCTGAGTTCCGCTAACGGGCTGGCCGCAGCACGATCGCCTGCCCACCTTGGGCGGAAATGAGCCGCGACAAAGCCGCAAACAGTTCCGTTTGATCGCGTGTGTCGCGCCAATCGTCACCGGTGCGGCCGAAATGGAAACCGCCGCCTCTCGCGGCCACCCAGATCTGCCGCATCGGCGTCTGACTGTTGATCACGATTTTCGAGCCGTCATGCAGTTCGAGCGTAAGCACGCCACCCGCGCGCGTGGCCTCGATGTCTGCACCGCATGCTTCGACCGCGCCCTCGATTGCATCGAGGGTGCGCTCGGCCAGCGTCAGGAATTCGCTTTCATTCATCGGTCGGGGATCATGCTAGATTGGCCCGATGAGACGGGCGATCGCGATTGTAGTGTTGACGCTTGCGGCCGCGGTCGCCTGCGGTCAGAAAGGCCCGCTGTATCTGCCGGGGCAACCGCCCCGTAGCGCGCCTTGGCCACCCGCTGCGCAACCAGCACCGGCCGCCACCACGGCGCCACAAGCTCCGGACGTCCCCGGATCCGAGGACAGGAAGAAATGACGCCCGGAGCCGAGAGCGCCGCCATTGCGCGACGCGGAGGCGCGCTGTATTGCGAATCCGTATCGATCGAGTCGATTGCGCAGCGCTTCGGCACGCCGACGTACGTCTATTCGCGCCAGGCGATTGAACGCGCCTATGGCGCGTACGCGACGGCCTTCACGGGCCGCCCGGGGCTGATCTGCTACGCGATGAAGGCGAATTCGAATCTGGCGGTCCTGAATCTGCTCGCGCGTGCTGGTGCCGGTTTCGACATCGTATCCGGCGGAGAACTGGCCCGCGTAATCGCCGCCGGGGGCGACACGCGCAAGACGGTGTTCTCGGGCGTGGGCAAGAGCGAGGCGGAGATCGAGCAGGCGCTGCGCGCGGCGATCCTGTGCTTCAACCTCGAGTCCGTGCCGGAGCTCGAGATGATCCAGCGCGTCGCCGCGCGCGTCGGCGTCCGTGCTCCCGTCTCGGTGCGCGTGAACCCCGATGTCGATCCGAACACCCATCCGTACATCGCCACCGGCTTGAAGGGCAACAAGTTCGGCGTTGCCTACGCCGACACCTTGCCGCTGTATCGACGCGCGGCCGAGATGGCACACATCGAAATCGTCGGCATCGATTGCCACATCGGATCGCAGATCACCTCCGTCGCGCCCTACCTGAACGCCGCAGATCGAATCCTCGACCTGGTGGACGCGCTCGAGCACGGCGGCATCCGCTTGCGGCATATAGATTTTGGCGGCGGCCTCGGCATTCGCTACCGGGACGAGAGTCCGCCGGACCCGTCGAGGCTGGTCGCCGACCTGCTCGCCAGGATCGATGTGCGCGGGCACGGGGCAAAGACGATCATGTTCGAGCCGGGGCGCTCGATCGTCGGCAATGCGGGCGTGCTGCTGACCCGCGTGAACCTCATCAAGCACGGGGCGGAGAGGAACTTCGCGATCGTCGACGCCGCCATGAACGACCTGCTCCGGCCGGCCCTCTATGGGGCCTGGATGGATGTACTGCCGGTCCAGGAGCGGGACATCACGCCGGTCGTGGTCGACGTTGTCGGGCCGGTTTGCGAGTCAGGCGACTGGCTCGCGCGCGACCGCGAGCTGGCAGTGGGCCCCGGCGACCTGCTCGCCGTGATGGGCGCTGGAGCCTACGGTATGTCGATGGCCAGCAACTACAACTCACGCCCTCGTCCGGCCGAAGTGCTGGTGGACGGTCACGAAGCCCACTGCGTACGTCAGCGCGAAACGATCGAGGAATTGTTCGCGCGCGAATCCAAGTTGTCCTGACGGGCGCGCCGCGCGCGCAGCGCGCGGACACCGAGCAGAAAGCCGACGACCAGCGCATACACCAGCGGCTCGTCGATGTTGTTCTTGGCGGCCCGTTGCCACCAGAAATGCAGGATCGCCAGCGCGGCGATCGCGTAGACCGCGCGGTGCAGGCGCTGCCAGTTGCGGCCGCCGAGCCGACGCACCATTGCATTGGTCGACGTGATCGCGAGCGGGATCAGCAGCAGGTACGCGGCGAAACCGACTGTGATGTAGGGACGCTTGAGGATGTCCTTGAAGATCGCGCCGAGCGCGAACCACTGGTCGAGGCCGACGTACGAAAGCACGTGCAGGGTGGCGTAGAAGAAGCAGAACAGTCCGAACATGCGGCGCAACCGGGCCAGCCACGCCCAATGGGTCAGCCACCGCAGCGGTGACACCGCCAGCGTCGTACACAGCATCACCAGGGCCCAGGTTCCCAGCGACCGGATCACGAACTCGACCGGGTTGGCGCCCAACCCACCACCGACGCCGAGGTAGACCAGCCGCGCGAGCGGCAGCAGAGCGGCCAGGAAGAGCAACGCACGCAGGCGTTCGAAGGTCGGCGGCGCAAGCACGGGCGGCACGCGCGACAGCAACGGAACGCCGGCGATCAGGCTCGCCGCGATCGGTCTGGCAGCCATTTCAGAAGTATTTCCTCAGATCCATCCCCGTGTACAGCGATGCCACCTGGTCAGCGTAGCCGTTGAACATAAGCGTCGGGCGCCGCTTCACGAACAACCCGTCCTCGCCGATGCGGCGTTCGGTGGCCTGGCTCCAGCGCGGGTGGTCGACGTTTGGATTCACGTTCGAATAGAACCCATACTCGTTCGGCGCCGCCTTCTGCCAGCTGTTGAGCGGCTGCCGTTCGACAAATCGGATCCGCACCAGTGATTTCGCGCTCTTGAATCCGTACTTCCATGGCACCACGATCCGCACCGGCGCGCCGTTCTGGTTCGGCAGCACCATGCCGTACATGCCGAACGTCAGCAGCGTCAGCGGATGCATTGCCTCGTCCATGCGCAACCCTTCGACATAGGGCCAGTCGAGGATGCGCTGGGCCAGTCCAGGCATCTGCTTCGGGTCGGCCAGCGTCGTGAATTCGACGTACTTGGCATTGGCGGTTGGTTCGACGCGACGGATCAACTCGGCAAGCGGGAACCCGATCCAAGGCACCACCGCGGACCAGGCCTCGACGCAACGCAGCCGGTAGACGCGCTCCTCGAGCGGCGCGAGTCCCATCAGCTCGTCAACGTCGAACGTTCGCGGCTTCCTGACTTCACCGTCGACCCGTACCGACCAGGGGCGCGGTCGCAGGCGTGACGGCGCATACCGTGCCGGGTCCTCCTTGTCGGCGCCGAATTCGTAAAAGTTGCAGTAGCTGGTCGCGAAATTTGACGGCGTGGGTCGCTCCATCGACGGGTAGGGACCCGGCTTGGCGGCCAGCTTGCGCGGGACATCGACCTGTGCGCGCAAAGCCGGCGTCGCCGCCAGCAACCCGAGCGTCGCCGCCGCCTGTACGAAATCACGCCTGTTCCTCCAGACGCCGGGAGGGGTGATCTCGGATGGTGCGATGTCGGAAGGACGACGAATCAACATGGCGGTCTCCGTTGTCACACTCACTGTCGAAAGGGCGTGCTCAACCTTACACGCGAACGACCCATCCTCGTTCGGACCCCGGTCGTCCGGGCCAGGTTCCGAGCAACCTGCCCTGGTCCAGCGCTAGACTGGATCGACACCTTGTCCCGCCGACGCGCGGGGTCTTTTGCATCCCGGCGCCAGGAGATCCGCCATGCATATCGAACATGAAATGAAGCTCGATTACAGGGACGTGTTGATCCGACCCAAGCGGTCAACGCTGACCTCGCGTTCGGACGTCGATATTTCACGCGAATTCGAATTCCGGCACGCGAAAGTCAAGTACCACGGCATTCCGATCATCGCCGCCAACATGGACTCGACCGGAACGTTCGAGATGGCGCGCGCGCTTGACTCGTTCGGTCTGTCCACCGCGCTGCACAAGCATTACGAGGACGCGGCCTATGTGGCGTTCTTCCGCGACCTTGAACGCAAGTCAGCGGCGTTCTATTCCATCGGTATCACGCGGTCCGACGAGGAGAAGTTCAATCGGGTGATGAGCGCGACCGTCGGGTCCGCCTCGTCCGTGCAGTATGTCTGCATCGACGTTGCCAACGGCTACCACGAGAACTTCGTCACCTTCGTCACGCGCATCCGCGCTGCCTGGCCGCAGCTGGTGATCATGGCCGGCAACGTCGTCACTGGCGAGATGACCGAGGAACTGGTTCTTTCCGGCGCTGACATCGTCAAGGTCGGCATCGGCCCAGGCTCCGTGTGCACGACGCGCAAGATGACCGGCGTCGGCTATCCCCAGCTGTCGGCCGTGATCGAGTGCGCGGACGCAGCGCACGGGCTCGGCGGCCTGATCTGCGCCGATGGAGGCTGCACCACTCCAGGCGATGTCGCCAAGGCCTTCGGCGGCGGCGCCGATTTCGTGATGCTCGGCGGGATGTTCGCCGGCCATGACGAATCGGGCGGCGAGGTGATCGAGCGCGATGGCCGCCGCCTGCAGCGCTTCTACGGCATGAGCAGCCGGGCCGCGATGGAGAAATACGCGGGCGGCGTGGCCGAATACCGCGCCGCCGAGGGCAAGGAAGTACTGGTTCCCTATCGTGGCCCGGTCGCCAACACGGCGCAGGAAATCCTGGGAGGGGTCCGCTCCGCCTGTACATATGTCGGCGCGCGCCGGCTGAAGGAACTGTCCAAGCGCACGACGTTCGTGCGCGTGACCCAGCAGATCAACGAGGTCTTCGCAGGCGACTAAGCGGAAGACGCGGTCAGCGCAACCCGTTCATGAAATCGGCAACGGCCTTGATCTCCGCGTCGGAAAGGCGTGCAGCGATCTGCATCATCGGTACGCTGTTGCGCCGTGTGCCGTCGCGGAAGGCCTTCAGCTGAGATTCGGTGTATTCGGCATGCTGGCCGCCCAGCCGGGGATACTGCACCGGGATTCCGGCGCCCGTCGGACCATGGCAGCCGGCACACGCCGGGACGCCCTTTTCGACGATTCCGGCACGGTAGATCCGCTGGCCAAGTTGCAGCGTCTCCTTGTCACGGGCCACGCCGGGCTGGGCCTTTTGCCCCGCAAAGTAGGCCGCCACGTTGCGCTTGTCGTCATCCGACAACTGACCGGCAAAACTCGCCATCACGCTGCTGACGCGGGCCGCCTTGTCGCTGGCTGGCTTGGCAAAGTCCAACAACTGGCGATACAGGTACGCCTCGTGCTGCCCCGCGAGCTTCGGATTGGCGGTAAGGGTCGAGTTGCCGTCTTCGCCGTGGCACGCCGAGCACACGGCGCTCGCGATCTGCCGCCCCTTGGCAGGATCAGGCTTGGCACCCGCGCCCTTTTCCTGCGCCATGGCAGCCGGCACGGTCAAGGCGCTGGCGATCAGTGCAGCGCAGATGGTCAGGCTGCGGCCGGTGCTTGAAATCATCGTGAAGCTCGTAATGGGAATGGGGTTTTCTGGTTAGCCGCAGCCGCGGACTGCAACGCGGCGCTCCGCGCTCAGCAGCGGCCGCGTATTCTACCCAAGTGCCCTCGTCCACTCGATCAACCAGCGCGGCCACCTCCGCCAAGCGCCACCCCGAGCCGACTGCAGCCTTCGACAGCGCGCAGTTTGCGTTATCGGTCGCAGAGCTTGAGGAGATCAATTCGACCCGCCTTGCCCTGCTGCCCGAAGTTGCATTTGTCGGTCGGTCGAACGCTGGCAAATCCAGCGTGATTAACGTCCTGACCGGCCAGCGGAGGCTAGCCTTCGCGAGCAAAACACCTGGGCGAACACAGCTGCTGAACTTCTTCACCCTGTGCCGACGCGTGCAGACGGGGTCCCTGGAACCGTGCGCCTATCTGGTCGACCTTCCCGGATACGGCTTTGCCCGCGTGGACAATGCGACGCGCTCGCGCTGGGATAGATTGGTCGGCGGCTACCTGCAGACGCGGCGCATGCTGGTCGGTGTCGTGCTGGTCATCGATGCACGGCGCGGACTCATGCCGACCGACGATGACTTGCTGGCCTGGATGATGCGGCGGTCGCAGCCCGAAAAGCTGCACCTGCACCTGCTGCTGAACAAATCGGACCAGCTGAACGCGAGCCAGCGCCGCGAGTTGCAGGGAGCGGCCGAGGCACGGGCGAACGCGTTGCCAATGCCGACGACCGTGCAGCTGTTCTCGGCCATGAAGCGCACCGGAGTTGACGAACTGCGGTCCGTGGTCGCACACGTATTGCAGACGTCGCGCGTATGATCGTTCAGCCAAAAAAAACCCCGAGCCATTCACTCGGGGCGCAAGCCTTCTCGTCAAAGGCACCCGCTCAGGGAGGAGAAGCGGGGGACGACGAATCGTCCAAGCAGGAATCTACTGACCACGACGCAAAAAACTATTTGGGACTTACCCGAATGCAGACCCTCGGCCAGTTCCCCGCGGTGCGGATGCGCCGCATGCGGCGCGACGATTTTTCGCGCCGGTTGATGCGCGAGCATCGCCTTACCGTCGACGATCTCATCTACCCGGTCTTCGTCCTGGAGGGCCAGCGTCGGCGCGAAGCGGTCGAATCGATGCCGGGCGTCGAGCGGTTCTCGATCGACCAGCTCTTTTCGGTCGCGGAGGAGGCGCTTCGGACCGGCATCCCCGTCATCGCCCTGTTCCCCGTCATCGAAGGCGGACTGAAGACGGCCGATGGCCGCGAAGCGACCAATCCTGACGGGCTTGTGCCGCGTGCGGTGCGCGAGCTGAAGGCGCGATTTCCGGACCTGGGCGTCCTCACTGACGTCGCGCTCGACCCGTATACGACCCACGGCCAGGATGGCCTGATCGATGCGAACGGATACGTTCTGAACGACGAGACGGTCGCGGTGCTGAAACAGCAGGCGCTCGCCCAGGCACAGGCCGGAGTCGACATCGTCGCGCCAAGCGACATGATGGACGGCCGTGTGGGCGCCATCCGAACGGCGCTTGAGCAGGGCGGGTACATCCACACGCGCATCATGTCCTACGCGGCCAAGTACGCGAGCGCGTTCTATGGTCCCTTCCGCGACGCGGTGGGCTCGAAGGGCAACCTGGGCAAGTCGAACAAGGCCGTCTACCAGATGGACCCGGCCAACAGCGACGAAGCGCTATGGGAGGTCGGCCTCGACCTCGCCGAAGGCGCGGACATGGTCATGGTGAAGCCCGGAATGCCCTACCTCGATATCGTGCGTCGTGTCAAAGACGAATTCAGGGCTCCCACCTACGTGTACCAGGTGAGCGGCGAGTACTCGATGCTGATGGCGGCGGCGCGCAACGGCTGGCTGGACGAAAGGAAGGTCGTGCTCGAATCGCTGCTCGCGTTCAAGCGCGCAGGCGCCGACGGCATCCTCACCTACTTTGCGCTCACCGTCGCCCGCTGGTTGAAGGAATACGCCTGACCGGCCGTGGAGACAATCCACGTTCAGTCGGATCAGGCGCTGCACCTCGAGGCGGCGCCGGCCGCTCCGTGCGCCTGCGGATTCCTGTGGCTGGACCTGCTCCATGACGAATTCCGCGCCGATCCCGGGGCGTTGCGTGACATCGTCGCGCGCCTGACCGGCGCGCGCATCTTCGATCTGCACTTGCAGGACGCCGCCAACCTGCAGCACCCGTCGTTTTTCGATTCGACCTCGGAGTACGACATGCTGATTTTCCGCAAGCTGTCGGCGCCGGGTGATCGCTCGATTCCTCCTCTGACCGAAATCGACCAGCCATCCTCGCCGGCGCGGCGCGGCCATCGACTGCAGGAGATCGTCACCCAGCCGGTGACGTTCTTCCTGTTCGAACGCCTGTTGGTCACCGTGCGCAGTGCTCAGTCACGGACGATCGAACAGGCTCGGACGCGACTGCTCGAGTTCAAATCGCGTTCCGGTCCGAAATCCCCGCCGGGTGCCAGCGAGGCCGCGCTGCCGCGGCTGCCGCAGCGGCCCGAAGAACTGCTGCTGCGGCTTCTGAACGGTATGGTCGACCGCTATCTGGATCTGCGCCAGCCGCTCACCGACCGTCTTGACCGCTGGCAACGCGAACTGCTCGATCCCCGTCGTTCCTTCAACGACTGGACCGCGCTGCTGGATGCGCGCATCGAAGTCCGTCGCCTCGAAAATCTGTGCGAGGAACAGCACGACGCCCTGCAGGAGATGCGGGACAAGTACCTGGAAGAGACACCCGAGGCGCAGCAGAGCGATGCGTACCTGATCCGCGTCGCCGACGTAATCGAGCACATCCACCGCGTGCTGAACCATGCGAGGCGTCTGGAGTCGTCTCTTGAAACGGCAGTCCAGCTTCATTTCTCGGCCACCGCGCACCGAACCAACCAGGTAGTCCGCCTGCTTACGGTGATCACCGCGGTGTTCGCGCCGCTGACGCTCATCACCGGCGTATTCGGCATGAACTTCGAGCACATGCCGCTGCTCAAAGACCGCGAGGGCTTCTGGATCACGATGATCGGCATGACCGGGCTGGCAGCAGGGATGTTGCTCTACTTCGCGATCAACCGCGTCCTGAGCGACCGGCCACTGCACATACGGCGCTGGTGGCGCGGATGGCAGCGCCGCGGCTAAGCGTGCGCTCATGAACTCGTCAGATCAGCTTCGACGTGTGCTGCTGGCGGCCATGGGCTGCACCGTCTTCGGCATCCCGCGGGGCTCCCTTGCGCAGGCGAAACTGCAGCCCTGGTCGGGCCCGGCGGCGGCACGGCCGATCACGCTGCGCGCACTGGGCGGGAAGCCGTTCGCGCTCACCGAACTGCGCGGCAAGGTCGTGCTCATCAACTTCTGGGCGACGTGGTGCGAACCGTGCATCGAGGAACTACCCTCGATGCAGCGCCTGCGCGATCGCCTCGGGACCTCGAATTTCGAGGTTGTCGCGGTGAATTATCAGGAGGGCGAGCCCCGCATTCGCACCTTCCTGCAAAGGGTGCCGCTCGAGTTCCCGATCGTGCGCGACACCGACGGCGGAGTGGCACGCGCGTGGAACGTGCGTATCTTCCCTACGACCTTCGTGGTCGATGCGGCTCAGAACATCCGCTATCAGCTGAGCGGCAGTCTCGATTGGACCTCGCCCGAGGTCGAGCGCCGCGTACGTGCGCTACTGCCCGGGTAGCGCCGCGGTCGTATATTTTTCCCGCCGTCCGGAACACCGCCAGACAGCCCGTCACCGCGATCGCTTGGGCAACAAGGAGTTCGCATGACTTTGCCGTCACGGATGACATCGCGAGCGAGTCGCTCGCTTGCGTGCATGAGTCAGGCCCGGATCGGCGCACTTCAGCCGCCGCGACTCGACGTCGCGTCGCGCTGACCCCTTGAGACAGGAGAATCAATGCATCGCCGCTCGTTGCTCAAAGCTGTTCCCGCGGCCGGACTGATCGCCGCACTTGCCCCGCCAATCCGCACCCAAGCCGCGCCTTCATCCGCATCAGCCGACTGGCGCAGCTTCGAGGTCACGACGCGGATCGAGATTGCCGACCCTGCCGGGCAGACGCGAGTGTGGGTCCCGCTGCCGCTCACGCAGGACACCGACTATTTCCGCACCCTGTCGAACCGCTGGACGGGCAACGCCGAGCAGGTCGAGATGGTCATCGATCCGATCTACCGCGCGGCGATGGCAGTGGCTCGATTCAAGCCCGGCGAGCGGGCGCCCAGTCTCGAGGTCTCGAGCCGATTCACGGTGCGTGAGCGCAATGTGGCACTGAAGCCCGGTGCCGGCATGCAGGCGACGCGCGATGAACTCGCGCTCGCGCTGATGCCGACCGAACTGATCCCGACTGACGGCATCGTGAAGGAAACCGCTGACCGGATCACCAAGGGCGCCCGCACCGACGTGGCCAAGGCGCGCGCAATCTACGACTGGGTGGTCGAGAACACCTTCCGCGACCCGAAGACACGCGGCTGCGGAATCGGCGACGTCCGGACGATGCTGGAAACCGGCGCGCTCAGCGGCAAGTGCGCGGATCTGAACGCGTTGTTCGTCGGCCTGTGCCGCGCCGCCGAGGTGCCGGCACGCGACGTGTACGGAGTGCGCATCGTCGAGTCGGCGCGCGGCTACAAGAGCATGGGTAGGCTGGGTGACATTACCCGGGCACAGCACTGCCGCGCCGAGTTCTACGCGCGGGGCATCGGTTGGGTGCCGGTCGACCCGGCGGATGTGCGCAAGGTCGTCCTGGAGGAAAGGCCGAACCTCACGCTGGACGACAAGATCGTGAAGGAAATGCGCGCGTTCCTGTTCGGCAACTGGGAAGGAAACTGGCTCGCCTACAACTACGCGCACGACGTCCGCCTGCCGGGGTCGAGCAGCGCGCCGCTCGGCTTCCTGATGTACCCGCAGGCAGAGACCGCGGACGGTCGGGTCGACGCGCTTGATCCGGAGAATTTCCGCTACACGCTGACTTCGCGCGCGGTCCGCGCCTAGCGTCTCATCGGCGCAGCGTGGTCAGACGCCGCGCAGGCCGCGCAGCGCGCGGCCCTCCCTCTTGGTCGGCCGCCCCTTGATCGCCGCGGCCGGCTCGGCGGCGTAGCGATCGCGCTCGGCCACACGCGCGCGCCGATCCGCACTGGCGGCCGTTTCCTCGTACAGTCCGCGCGCGACCGGGGCCGGCCCGCGCACCGTGGCGAGCGCGCGAACGAAGACCTCGATCCGCTGCGTCGCAAGCTGAATTTCGATGCGTTCGCCGCAGCGCACAGCGTGGGCGGGCTTCACGCGTTCGCCGTCGACACGAATCCGGCCCAAGTCGATCTCGCGTGTTGCCGTCGAACGCGTCTTGAAGAAGCGCGCGGCCCAGAGCCATTTGTCGAGGCGGACGCGGTCGTCGCTGCTCATGCCAGAAGCGGCGGCTGCGTTTCGTCGTCGACCCACCGCAGATAGGGCGCGAATCCCGCCGCGATCGGCAGCGCGAGGATTTCGGGCACCGTGTACGGATGCAGTTGCCGGATCGTCTCCTCCACGTCCGGGTAGCGATCGCGCGTGCACTTGATCAGCAGCGGAATTTCGATCGCGTCCTCGATCTCGCCCTCCCAGCGATAAGTCGAGGCAACCGGCGCCAGCCGGTTCACGCACGCGGCGCAGCGGTTCTCGACCAGTGCGCGGGCGATGCGCTCGGCGCTTGCCTCATCGGGGCAGTTGGTCAGCACAACGACAACGTCCTTCATTTCAGCAGCCTTCGGCGTGTGAGCACCAGCGCAATGTAATAGCAGACGAGCAAGTGAGCAGCCTGCCGCAACGCGACACCGGACGCCAGGTGCTTCGGTACGCGGCCGAGCACATGCAGGCGCTTCAGACGCTCCCGGTCGCGCGCCAGCGCCGCCGGGTCGCCGAAAGTCACAATATCCATCGGTCCAAGAAGCACAAGGCCCGCGCGCGGCGGGCCCTGCAGCGTATTGCAGCGGACGGTCATAGCGACGCAGCGCGTCTTCGGCCGGTGCTGCGCGCCTCGTCTGCGGCCGCGCAGAAGTCAGCCTTCGACGCAATGCGCGTTACGTCTGCGCTTCTTCCGCCGCGGCAGCTTCGCTGGGCTGCGGACGATCCACCAGTTCCATCAGCGCCATCGGCGCATTGTCGCCGACCCGGAAACCGAATTTCAGGATGCGCGTATAGCCGCCGTTGCGTGACTTGTAGCGCGGGCCGATTTCACTGAAGAGCTTGACCACCATTTCGCGGTCGCGCAGGCGGTTGAACGCCAGCCGCTTGTTCGCAAGGGTGGGCTCCTTGCCCAGCGTGATCAGCGGTTCGATCACGCGGCGCAGTTCCTTCGCCTTGGGCAGCGTGGTCTTGATCAGCTCGTGCTTGAGCAGAGAGTTCGACATGTTGCGCAGCATCGCCAGGCGATGGCTGCTGGTGCGGTTGAGTTTCCTCAGACCGTGACGGTGACGCATTGTTTCTTCCTTTCAGTCTTCGATGGATCGGCTCTTCTATCCCGCGGGCGGGCCGACTTGGTGGGGCGCAGTGGCGCCAACTACTTTTCAAGGCCGGCGGGCGGCCAGTTCTGGCGCCGGCCGCCGCGCCCTCAGCGCGGCTTAACTTCGCTGCGCGAAGTTAGCCTCGCCGAAATTGGCCGCGTACGACTCGTCCTATTTCTCCAGACCGGCAGGCGGCCAATTTTCCAGCTTCATCCCGAGCGTCAGGCCGCGCGCCGCAAGGACCTCCTTGATCTCGTTCAGCGACTTGCGGCCGAGATTGGGGGTCTTGAGCAATTCGTTCTCGGTGCGCTGGATCAGGTCGCCGATGTAATAGATGTTCTCCGCCTTCAGGCAGTTGGCCGAGCGGACCGTCAGTTCCAGATCGTCGACAGGGCGCAGCAGGATCGGATCGACCTGAGGCGATACGCGCGCCGCAGTGATCGGCTCGGCGACCCCCTCAAGCGCGGCAAACACCGACAGCTGCTCGACCAGGATGCGGGCCGACTGGCGCACGGCCTCTTCCGGCGTGATCGAGCCGTTGGTCTCGATGGTCATCACCAGCTTGTCGAGGTCGGTGCGCTGTTCCACACGCGCGCTTTCGACGGTGTAGGAGACTCGCTTGACCGGCGAGAACGACGCGTCCATCACGATGCGCCCTATGGTCTTGCTGTGATCATCGCGGAATGCCCGCACGTTGCCCGGAACGTAACCACGTCCCTTTTCCACGCGGATCTGCATCTCGAGGCGCCCGCCGCCGGACAGGTGCGCAATCACGTGATCCGGATTGATGATTTCGACGTCGTGCGGCAGCTCGATGTCGGCCGCGGTGACAGTTCCCTCGCCTTCCTTCTTAAGCGTCAGCGACACCTCGTCGCGGTTGTGCAGCTTGAAGACGATCCCCTTGAGGTTCAGCAGGATGTCGACCACGTCTTCGCGCACTCCGTCGATGGTCGAATATTCGTGCACGACGCCGGCGATCTGCGCTTCGGTCGGCGCGTAGCCGACCATCGACGACAGCAGGATGCGCCGCAGCGCGTTGCCGAGCGTATGGCCGTAGCCGCGCTCGAAGGGCTCCATCGTGACGATGGCGGAATTCGGTCCGATCGATTCGACCTCGATCGCCCGCGGTTTCAGCAATGCAGTTGAGCTCATTGACGATCCTTTTCAATACCCTCGGCTCGTTACACCGATAAGGCTGGTGGATGGTCCAACACCTGTGATCCGTGATCCGTGATCCGTTGTCTGGTTCGGTTGTTCGGATCACGGATCACGAACAACGGATCACGATTCGTTATCGTGAATACAGTTCGATGACCAGCGATTCGTTGACGTCCTGCGCCACGTCGCCGCGGTCGGGCAGTGCCTTGAACTTGCCCTCCATCTTCTTCGGATCGACCTCGACCCAAGACGGAAAACCCGACTGCTCGGCCAGCGACAGAGCCTCGGCGACGCGGTTCTGTTTCCTGGCCTTGTCGCGCACGCTGATCACGTCGCCGGGCTTGACCCAGACCGACGGGACATTGACGACTTCGCCGTTGATCGCGATCGCGCGGTGCGAGACCAGCTGGCGCGCCTCCGCGCGGGTGGAGCCGAAGCCCATCCGGTACACGACGTTGTCCAGCCGCGACTCCAGGAGCGCGATCAGGTTCTCGCCGGTGTTGCCCTTGCGGCGCTCGGCCTCGGCGAAGAAGCGGCGGAACTGCCGCTCCAGCACGCCGTACATGCGCTTGACTTTCTGCTTTTCGCGCAGCTGCAGGCCGTAGTCCGACGTGCGGGCGCCCGAGGTGCGGCCGTGCTGGCCGGGCTTCGAGTCGGCCTTGCACTTGGTGTCGAGCGCGCGCCGCGCGCTCTTCAGAAAGAGGTCCGTGCCTTCGCGGCGCGAAAGCTTGAGTTTTGCTCCGGTATGGCGAGCCATTCTTTTCTACCTATCCTGCAGATTTCTGCATTAAGTCCGCGCCTAGTGCGCGGACACCAGATTGTCGAGACCCATCGAGAACCGATCCCCCTGAGAAACTAGACGCGCCGGCGCTTCGGAGCGCGGCAACCGTTGTGCGGCACCGGCGTGATGTCCTGGATCGACGTGATCCGGAAACCCACCGCGTTCAATGCGCGCACGCTCGACTCGCGGCCGGGGCCGGGCCCCTTGATCCGCACCTCGAGATTCTTCACCCCGCACTCAAGCGCCGCGCGACCGGCCGCCTCGGCGGCAACCTGCGCTGCGAACGGCGTCGACTTGCGGGAACCCTTGAATCCCGCGCCGCCGCTCGATGCCCACGACAGTGCATTGCCCTGACGGTCGGTGATGGTGATGATCGTGTTGTTGAACGACGCGTGAATGTGCGCAACGCCCTCGGCGACGTTCTTCTTGACCTTCTTGCGCGCGCGCTGCGCGGCAACCTGCTGTGCGGTCGGATTTCTTGCCATGTTCGGTTCCCTCGTGCCCTAGACCGGTTTCTTAAGCGCCACGCCAGCCTTGCGTGGGCCCTTGCGCGTGCGCGCGTTGGTGCGTGTGCGCTGGCCGCGCACCGGCAGGCCCTTGCGATGCCGCACGCCGCGGTAGCAGCCGAGGTCGATCAGCCGCTTGATCGACAGCTGGATCTCGCGCCGCAGGTCGCCTTCGACCGGCACCTTGGCAATCGCATCGCGGATGCGCTCGAGCTCGCCGTCGGTCAGCTCCTTCATCTTCTTGGTGAACGGGACGTTGACCGCCTCGAGGATCGCTCGTGCGCGGGCGCGGCCGATGCCGTAGATCGCCGTCAGGCCGATCTCGGCGTGCTGATTCGGCGGAATGTTGATGCCTGCAATTCGGGCCATGGTCGTCCCTCGTTAACCTTGCCGTTGCTTGTGCCGCGGGTCCGAGCAGATCACGCGCACCACGCCCTTGCGCTTGATCACCTTGCACTTGCGGCACATCTTCTTCACGCTTGCCATGACTTTCATGGTTTTCTCCACCGCGCTACTTGGCGCGGAAAACAATCCTCGCTCTGGTCAGGTCGTACGGCGTCAGTTCCACCGTGACCTTGTCGCCCGGCAGGATGCGGATGTAGTGCATCCGCATCTTCCCGGAGATGTGGCCGAGCACCACATGCCCGTTCTCCAGCTTCACGCGAAACGTCGCGTTCGGAAGATTCTCGAGAATCTCCCCCTGCATCTGGATGACGTCGTCTTTCGCCATGCGCTCCTTTGGCCCGCCGTCTCTACTTGACCTCTAGCGCGGCAGGCCAGGGCCGAAACCCTTGAAGTTCGCCTTCTTCAGCAGCGATTCGTACTGATGCGTCATCAGGTATGCCTGTACCTGCGACATGAAGTCCATCGTCACCACCACCACGATCAGCAGCGACGTGCCGCCGAAATAGAACGGCACGTTGAACCGCAGGTGCAGGAATTCCGGCACCAGGCACACCAGCGTGATGTAGATGGCGCCGATCAGCGTCAGCCGCATCAGGATCTTGTCGATGTAGCGCGCGGTCTGGTCGCCCGGGCGGATGCCGGGGACGAAGGCGCCGCTCTTCTTCAGGTTGTCCGCGGTTTCCTTGCTGCTGAACACGAGTGCCGTGTAGAAGAAGCAGAAGAAGATGAT
>JBLMYK010000027.1:0-5281 GCA_050258235.1 Gemmatimonadota bacterium
GCCTCGCCCATCACTGTGCCCCGCATCGCGGCGACGACCGACGGGTGAGCGGCGGGCACCAGCCCTCGGCTTTCTCCCGTGTCCAGATAGGGCGCGCCCACCGCATCGAGCAGCGCGACGAGCTCGGCGCCGGCGCCGCGCGCCCCGCGGCCGCTGATCACCAGGGGCCGCCTGGCACTCCACAGCAGCGCGACGGCGGCTTCGACCGCCGCCGGGTCAGGTGGAAGTTTCGATCGAGGAGGAGCACGGAAGTGCTCCGGCAACTGCACCGCGCGCGGCACCTCGGCCCGCAGCGTGTCGGTCGGGAAATCGAGATACACGGGCCCGGGATCGGCCCCGCCGCCGAGCGCGTGCGCGACTGCGGCGTCCAGCTCGGACAGCGCCAGCGCCGGCTCGCGCACCGTGCGCGCATAGCGCGTGATCGAGCGCAGCAGTTCGACGTGGTTCATGTCCTGCAGCGCGCCGCGGTTCTCCTGCAGGCGCGGCGGCACGCCCGACAGCACCAGCACGGGCGCGCGCGCCACGTGCGCATTGGCGATGCCAGTCATCGCGTTGGTCACGCCCGGCCCCGCGGTCACCAGCGCGACCCCGGGAGTTCCGGTCAGCTCACCGTACGCATGCGCCATGTAGACCGCGGCGCGTTCGTCGCGCACGTCGACGATGCGGATGCCCTCGGCATCGAAGCGCATCCAGATCGGCATGATGTGTCCACCGCACAGTCCGAACACGGTGGTCACTCCGCGCGCCTTCAGGAAGCGGGCAATGACGCCGGCGGTGGAGTCAGGGGTGAGGGCAGGTGTCATGTCGGTCGCTCCGGCGCCGGTCGGGGCCCAAGTTGACGTAGAAGCAAATTAGGTAGTGGCCTTCGCCGGACCGGGTGTCATTCCCGCGCAAGCGGGAATCCAGAGACAGCGTTCGCAAGACACTGGGTCTCCGCTTTCGCGGGGACGACACGTTGCGCGCGGTGCGACGTCGCTTCGCGACGTCAGTACACAGGCGTCTCTCTGTAAGTTCCCCACAAGCCCTTCAGTTTCTCGACGATATCGCCCATCGTCGCGCCCGCCTTCACCAGCTCGATCGTGATCGGCATGATGTTCTGACGGTCGTCCTTCGCCACGCTGACCAGCTGGTCGAGCAGGCGCGCGAGCTTGGCGTTGTCACGTTCGCGCCGCACCCGCTGCGTGCGCGCGATCTGCCGCTCGGCGGTCGTCGGGTCGTAAGGGTGGATCTCGATGTCGTGCTGCTCGTCCGGCTCGACGAACCGGTTCACGCCGATCACCGGTTTCTCGCCCGACTGCTTGCGCAGCGCTGTTTCGTAGGCGAAATCGGCGATCTGCTTCTGGAACCATCCCTGCTCGATCAGCCTGATGGTGCCGCCGCGCTCGTCGACTTCCCGGAGGATCTCGAAGATCTTCCTTTCGTAGTCGGTCGTCAGCGACTCCACGTAGTACGAGCCGCCGAGCGGATCGATCACGTTGGTGACGTTGGTCTCCTCGGCGATGATCTGCTGCGTGCGCAGCGCCATCTTCATCGCGTCCTCGGTCGGGATCGCGAATGCTTCGTCGTAGCCGTTGGTGTGCAGCGACTGCGCGCCGCCGAGGACGGCAGACAGCGCCTGCATTGCGGTGCGCACGATGTTGACCTTGTATTGCGGCTTGGTCAGCGTCGCGGCGGCGGTCTGGCAGTGGAAGCGCAGCCGCATCGAGTCGGGGTTCTTCGCGCCGAAGCGCTCCTTCATGATCTTTGCGTAGCAGCGCCGCAGCGCGCGGAACTTGGCGACTTCCTCGAAGAAGTCGCCCTGCGACACGAAGAAGAACGCCAGCCGCGGAGCGAAGTCGTCGACGGACATGCCGGTCTTCAGCACCTCCTCGACGTAGACGATCAGGTTGGCCAGCGTGAACGCGGCTTCCTGCAGCGGCGACGAACCGGCCTCCGAGATGTGGTATCCGGAGATGTTGATCGGGTTGTAGCGCTTCAAGTTCTTCGCGCTGAACGTGATGATGTCGCGACAGATCCGCACCGATGGCGCGATCGGGTAGATGTACTCCTTCTGCGCCATGTACTCCTTCAATATGTCGGCCTGCACGGTGCCCGACAGCTTGGCGAGGTCGTAGCCGCGCTTCTCCGCCAGCGCGACGTACATCGCGAGCAGGATCCATGCGGTCGGATTGATCGTCAGCGACACCGAGATTCTTTCCAGGTCAATGCCGTCGAGCAGCGCTTCCATGTCGGCCAGCGTGTCGATCGCCACGCCTTCGCGGCCGACCTCGCCGTCGCTCATCGGGTGGTCGGAGTCGTAGCCCATCAGCGTGGGCATGTCGAAGTCGGTCGAGATGCCCGTCTGCCCCTGGGCGATCAGGTACTTGAAGCGCTTGTTGGTGTCCTCGCCGGTGCCGAAGCCCGCGATCTGCCGCATCGTCCAGGTGCGGCTGCGATACATCGTGGGATAGGGCCCGCGCGTGAACGGGTACCTGCCCGGCAGGCCGATGTCCTCGAGCGGCGTGCCGGCGACGTCGGCGGCGGTGTACACGCGCTTGACCGGGAAGTCGCCGGTGGTGAAGAACTGCTCCTTGCGTTCGGCCTGCTTCTTCAGGAAGGCAGCGACTTCGTTCGACTCCCAGTCACGCTCCTCCTTCTTCAGCCTGTCGGCCATCGACGGGTCAAGCGGAAACATCTGCATACTCCTTGCGTATCGTCTGTCTGATGAGCTCGCGTGCGAGCGAATAGGGGTCGGAATCGCGCCCAGCGAGCCGGGTCGCGAGCGGCGGCGCCAGCGTGGCGGCTGCGGCATGGAAGCGCTGCAGCAGCACGGTTTCCGCGGTCTTGGCGAGGCGGAACGCAGCCACGCGGCGGCGGCGCTGCGCGCCCAGCTCGGTGCGCTTCAGTACGTCGCGGTGGCCGTCGATGCGCGCGATCAGTTCGTCGATCCCGGTGCCGGCCAGCGAGCTGACGCCGACCACCGGGATCTGCCACAACGGCCTCTCCTTCGTCAGTGCGCCAAGCGCCAGCATGTGCTTCAGATCGGTCAGCGTGCGGTTGGCGTCCTCGCGATCGCACTTGGAAACGATGTGGATGTCGGCGATCTCAAGGATGCCTGCCTTGATCGCCTGGATCTCGTCGCCGAGACCGGGCGCAGAGACGACGAGCGTCGTGTCCGACGCGTGCGCGATCTCGACTTCGTCCTGTCCGACGCCGACCGTCTCGATGATGACCGTCGCGTAGCCGGCCACGTCGAGGATGTCTACGGTATCGAGCGCGGCGCGCGCCATGCCACCGGTGGCGCCGCGGGTGGCCATGCTGCGGATGAAGACGCCCGGATCGTTCGCAAGCTCCGTCATGCGGATGCGGTCGCCGAGGATCGCGCCGCCGGAATACGGGCTCGACGGATCGACCGCGACGATGCCAACCTTTTCGCCGCGCGCGCGCAGTGCCTGGGTGAGCTTCGCGACGAGAGTCGACTTTCCGCTGCCGGGCACGCCGGTCAGGCCGATCACGTGCGCACGGCCGGCGCGGCGATAGATCTCGGCGAGCGCGGCGCGCGCCTCTTCGGCGCCGGCTTCGGCGCGCGACATCAGGCGGCCGGCCGCGCGCACATCGCCCTGCGCGACGCGTTCGACCAGCGCTGCGGAAGGAACGTAGTTCATCCGCGTGCCAGCTCCGCGTTCAGCGAGCGGAACACCTCCCGATCGTCGATCACGCGCCGCGCCTTGAAGTCCGTGCGGGGCAGGGCGTGCGGCGCCAGCACCTCGACCTTGGTGCGGATGCCGAGCACGGTCTGCAGCTTGCGCGCGACCTCGTCGCGAAACGCGCTGCGCGCGTCGGCGTCGCGATGCGTCCCTTCGTCCGCTTCCACGCGCAGCAGCAGTTCGTCCATTGCTGCATCGCGCGTGATCACGATCCGGTGCTCGCCGCCGTAGTGCGCGAGTTCGTTCAGCGCGGCGTCGATCTCGCTGGGGTAGATGTTCTCGCCGCGGACCGTGAACATGTCGTCGATGCGGCCGAACACGCCCTGCGGCAGCCGTGGGTAGGTGCGGCCGCACGGGTTCTCTTCGTTGACCCACAGCGACAGGTCGCCCGACAGCAGCCGGATCATCGGCTGGCTGGTCCGCTCCAGGTGCGTATAGACGGGCGTGCCGCGCTGGCCATACGGCACGCGCGTCAGGAATGGGTGAGATGCGGCGGGATCGCACACCTCGGTGTAGACGATGTCCTGCCAGCACAGCATGCCGTGGTGCGTCTCGGCCGTGCCGGCGACGTTCATGAACGGCGTCATCTCGGCCATCGAGCCGCAGTCGAACACGCGCGCGCCGTACACCTCCTCGATGCGATCGCGCACGCCGGGCACCGACGCGCCCGGTTCGCCTGAGAAGAACATGTACTTGATGCGGAAGTCGCGCGGGTTGAGCTTCTCTTCGCGCGCGACCTCGGCCAGGTGAATTGCGTAGCTCGGCGTGCCGTAGAAGCCCGCCGGCTTCATCGTGTGCAGCCATTGCGCCAGCCGCGCACTCATGCCTGGTGCGCCGGCACCGAACGGAAATGCCTTGGCACGCAGCCGCTCGGCGCCCGCCAGCGCGCCCCAGCTTCCCAGGTACAGGCTGAAGATCGCGGCCACGCAGATCATGTCGCCGGGCCGCATCCCCATGCTCCACATGATGCGGGCGTGTGCATTGGCGATTGCGCGCCAGTCGTCGCGGCCGATCGCGAACGCGGTCGGGCGACCGGTCGTGCCGCTGGTGCCGTGGACATGGAAGATCTCTTCGTCCGGAATGCAGACGTAATCGCCGAACGGCGGCTGCGTTGACTGCGACGCGCGCAGGTCGGCCTTCTTCACAACCGGAACGCGCGTTTCGAAGTCCTCGAGCGACTTCAGCTGGCTCGGGTGGAAGCCTGCTTCGTCCCACTTGCGGCGGTAGAACGGTGCGCGCTCGTATGCGTAGCGGCAGACCTCCTGCAGCCGCGCGAGGATCGCACGCTCGCGCTCGGCGGCCGGCATCGTCTCGCGCAACGAGAACCAGTAGCGGCTGCCGGCCGGCGGCAGATAATCATCGTCGTAGCGCGGCGGAAAGGACCACTGTTCCATGTTCGCTCCTCAGCGGGGCCCGCGTTCCTGCACGAGCCGCGTCAGCGTGTCGATGATCTGCTGCGGCGGCGTGTCCTGGAGCAGGACTTCGCGCACGCCCATCTGCTTGATCGCGACCACGTCCTCGTCGGGCATCACGCCGCCGGCCACGACGATGATGTCGCTGGCCTGCCGCTCGTTCAGCAGCTTGAAGATCTTGGG
>JBLMYK010000028.1:0-13520 GCA_050258235.1 Gemmatimonadota bacterium
ATGCCGGTGACCGACGTGGCGATGGCCGCCGGGTTCGGCAGCCTGCGCCGGCTGAACACACTGTTCGCGCAGCGCTACCGGTTGAGTCCGACCGCGCTGCGCCGCCGGCGCGGCGAGGCGCGCCCGCTCGACCATCACGTGTTCCGCCTGCATACGCGGGCACCGTACGACTTCGACGCGCTGCTGCAGTTCGCCGCCCACCGCACGATCGATGGCGTGGAGGCAGTCGATGCGCGCAGCTATCGACGCACGCTCGCCGTGGCGAACGCCCAGGGTCGAGTCGTCCATGGCTGGATCGAGGTGCGGCGCGCGCCGCGCGGCACCGGCGTGGAGGCGCGCATCGACGCGCGGCTCGCCCCGGCGATCCCGCGCGTGCTCGCCGCGGTCAAGCACGCGTTCGACCTGAACTGCCGGCCCGAAGAAGTGGCCGCTGCGCTCGGGGATCTTGCGCATGCGCATCCGGGACTGCGGCTGCCGGGCGCGTTCGACGCGTTCGAAATCGGGGTGCGCGCCATCCTGGGCCAGCAGGTCACGGTGAGGGCCGCGCGCACGCTCGGCGCGCGCCTCGTGCAGCGCTTCGGCGTTGTCATCGACACCCCGTTCGCCGGTGTCGGACGAGTCTTCCCTGGCGCGGCAGCCATCGCCGAGTGCCAGCCGGCGCAGATCGCCGAACTCGGTATCGTCGCGCAGCGCGCGCAGGCGATCGTCGCACTGGCCCGCGCGCTCGCGGACGGAAAGCTGCAGCTCGCCCCCGGCGCCGACGTCGAGCGCGCGTTCGAGGGGCTGCGCGCGCTGCCCGGCATCGGGCCGTGGACCGCGCATTACATCGCGATGCGCGCGCTGCACTGGCCGGACGCATTTCCGCCCGGCGACGTCGGCGTGCTGCGGGCACTGAAGCTGAAGCGCGCGGCCGACGCCGAAGCGCGCGCGCAGGCGTGGCGTCCATGGCGCGCCTACGCGGTGATTCATCTGTGGCAGACACAGGAGAAATCGACATGAAGGACGAACGCACAGCGCGCTACACGATCTTCGATAGTCCCATCGGGCCGCTGACGCTGGCCTCCGACGGCACGCACCTGACGGCGGTCCGCTTCGCGCGCGCCAACGGCAAGCCGGATGTCGGTCGCGACTGGCGGCGCGACGACGACCTGCCGGTGCTGGTCAGGGCGCGCACGCAGCTTGACGAATACTTCGCCGGCCGTCGCCGCCGGTTCGACCTGCCGCTCGCGCCGCACGGCACCGCGTTCCAGCGGGAGGTGTGGCGCGCGCTGCAGCAGGTCGGCTTCAGCCAGACCTCGACCTACGGCGCACTCGCCGCCGCGGTCGGACGTCCCGAAGCCGCGCGCGCGGTCGGCGCGGCGATGGGCGCGAACCCGATCCCGATCATCGTGCCGTGCCACCGCATCATCGGCCGCGACGGATCGCTGACTGGCTTCGGCGGCGGCCTCGAGCGCAAGACGAAGCTGCTGCAGCTCGAAGGCGTGCTGCTGGCCTGACCCGAGAGAGGACCCGACATGAGATTCCACATCACCGGACTTGCCGCCGATCCGTTCCGGCCTCTGTTCGGGCTGCCCGAAGCGGAACTCGCACGCCGCAACGCCCGGCGCTATATCGCCGACGACGGCGACTCGTATCCGGACCGGATCGAGCTGCGCCACGCGCGCCGCGGCGAAGCGGTGCTGCTGGTGAACTACGAGCATCAGTCCGCCCCGAGCCCGTATCGCGCGGCACATGCGGTGTTCGTTCTCGAAGGCGCCGGCCCCACGTTCGATCGGGTCGGCGTCGTGCCCGAAGTGCTGCGGCCGCGCCTGCTGTCGCTGCGCGCGTTCGACGCGCAGCACTGGATGATCGACGCCGACGTCGTCGACGGAGCTGAGGTCGAAACCCTGATCGAGCGCCTGTTCGCCGATCCGCAGGTCGCGTACCTGCACGCTCACTTCGCGCGGCGCGGCTGCTACGCGTGCCGCATCGACCGGGTGGCCGCTTCGTGAAGACGCGCGATCTCGTCGACCTGCTGCTGCTCGCGGCGCTGTGGGGCGCCGCGTTCCTGTTCATGCGCATCGCCGCGCCGACATTCGGGCCGGTCGGGCTGGTCGAGGTCCGCGTATCGATTGCGGCCGTGTGCCTGCTCGCGCTGTTGTGGCGGCGCGGCGGCCTTCCGCTGCTGGGCGCGCATGCGCGGCCGTTGCTGATGGTCGGCGTGCTGCACACGGCTTTGCCCTTCGTACTGTTCTCGTACGCGGTGCTCAGCATCACCGGCGGCCTGGCGTCGATCCTGAATGCGACGACGCCGATGTGGACGGCGCTGGTCGCCTTCATGTGGCTGCGCGAGCGGTTCCGCGCCGCGCAGTGGCTCGGGCTGGCAGTGGGGCTCGCCGGCGTGGTGGTTCTGGTCTGGGGCAAGGTCGATCTCCACCCGGGCGGCACGCAGTGGTCTGCAACGCTCGCCGTCGCGGCGGGTCTTCTCGGTGCGACGTCGTACGGCGTGGCGGGGAACTACACCCGGCGTTATCTGACGGGTGTCAATTCGCTTGCGGTCGCCACCGGCAGCCAGGTCGGTGCGGCACTGGTGCTGCTGCCATTCGCGATCGCGCTGTGGCCGCACGGAGCGATCGACGCGCGTGCGTGGGCGGCGGCGATCGCGCTCGGCATCGGCTGCACCGCGCTGGCGTACATCCTGTATTTCCGCCTGCTGGCGAACGTCGGCGCGGTGCGTGCGCTGGCGGTGACGTTCCTGCTTCCGCTGTTCGCCGTCTTCTGGGGCGGGATCTTCCTCGACGAACCCGTCAGCGCGCAGATGCTCGGCGGCGGCGCAATCATCCTGCTCGGCACCGCGCTGGCGCTCGGCCTGGTCGGCGCGCCGCGGCCGGCCGCCGCAGCGACGCGTTGAGCTATGGCTTTGTCTGAGTCTTGCGCTGCTGCCACTGCACGTCGGCGCCGCCGGCGAACCGGTTCAGCACGCGCGCCAGCACGAACAGCAGATCGCTCAGGCGGTTCACGTACTGGCGCGGCGCCGGGTTCAGCGTCTCATGCGCGCCGAGTTCGACGATCGCACGCTCGGCGCGACGGCAGACCGCGCGGCACACGTGCGACTGCGCCGCCGCACGCGATCCGCCGGGCAGGATGAACTCCTCCAGCCGCGGCAGGTCGGCGTTGTAGTGCGCGAGCCGCGCATCGAGCCGCGCAACCTGTTCGTCCTTGACCATCGAAAAGCCGGGGATGCACAGCTCGCCGCCGAGGTCGAAGAGATCGTGCTGGATGTCGACCAGATCGGCGCGCACCGCATCCGGCAGCGCGTCGGTCAGCAGCACGCCGATGTGGGAGTTCAACTCATCGACTTCGCCGATCGCGCGAATGCGCAGGCTGTCCTTGCGCGTGCGCGTGCCGTCGCCCAGCCCGGTCGTCCCGTCGTCTCCCGTGCGCGTGGCGATCTGCGAAAGCCGCTTGCCCATGCGGCCATTATGCCGCCGCCCACCGCCGCGGGGATAAGATTCCGATCCCGTACCACGGATCACGGATCACGGATCACGAGGACACCATGAACGCTCCGGCCTCACTGCGCCAGTTCGCGACACCTCTTTCCGCCGGCTTCCTGGATGCGCTGAAGGCGCGCTTCGGCGATCGCCTGTCGACCGCGGCCGCCGTGCGCGAGCACCACGGGCGCGATGAGTCGCCGTTCCCGCCGACGCCGCCGGACGCCGTCGTCTTCGCGCAGTCGACCGAGGACGTCGTGGCGCTGGTGAAGCTGTGCGCGCAGCACCGTGTGCCGCTGATCCCCTTTGGCGTGGGCTCGTCGCTCGAGGGCCATCTGCTCGCGGTTCAGGGCGGCGTCAGCCTCGACCTGTCGCAGATGAACCGCGTGCTGTCCGTCAACCCGGAGGACCTGACCGCAACGGTGCAGGCCGGCGTCACCCGCAAGCAACTGAACACCGAGATAAAGGACACGGGCCTTTTCTTCCCGATCGACCCGGGCGCCGATGCCACGCTGGGCGGCATGGCGGCCACGCGCGCCAGCGGCACGAACGCGGTGCGCTACGGCACCATGCGCGAGAACGTGCTGAACCTCACCGTCGTCACCGCGGAAGGCAAGGTGATCCGCACCGCGCAGCGGGCGAAGAAGTCGGCCGCCGGCTACGACCTGACGCGCGTGTTCGTCGGGGCCGAAGGTACGCTCGGCGTGATCACCGAAGTGACGCTGAAGCTCTACCCGCAGCCGGAGGCGATATCGGCCGCCGTGTGCAATTTCCCGAGCGTGGCCAACGCGGTGCGCACGACGATCCAGACGATCCAGATGGGCATTCCGATCGCGCGCTGCGAACTGCTCGACACCGTCGGTGTCAAGGCGGTCAACGCCTACAGCAAGCTTCGCCTGCGCGAATCGCCGCTGCTGCTGTTCGAGTTCCACGGCTCGCCCACGAGCGTGCGCGAGCAGGCCGAGGCCGTGCAGGAAATCGCGCGCGAGCACGGCGGCATGGATTTCGAATGGACGACGCAGGCAGAGGACCGCAATCGGCTGTGGCAGGCGCGGCACAACGCGTACTTCGCGGTGCTGCAGCTGAAGGCGGGATCGCGCGCGCTTTCCACCGATGCCTGCGTGCCGATCTCGCGCCTGGCCGAATGCATCGAGCAGACGCTGGCGGACCTGAAGGACTCGTGGATCATCAGTTCGGTGATCGGCCACGTCGGCGACGGCAACTTCCACGTCGAGATGCTGATCGATCCCGACTCGGCGGCCGACATCGAGGAAGCCGAGCGGCTGAATCGCCGCATCGTCGAGCGCGCGATCGCGATGGAAGGCACCTGCACCGGCGAGCATGGCGTGGGCCTGCACAAGATGGATTTCCTGCGCATCGAGCACGGTGACGATGCGCTCGACCTGATGGCGCGCATCAAGCGCGCGTTCGATCCGCTGAACATCCTGAATCCGGGCAAGGTGGTGCGCCTGTAGCGCGAGCCGCCACAGCCCGGGCCGGGGCGCTTCAGCGCAGGCTTTGCAGCACGCGATCGACCATCACGCCGCTCTGTCCCAGGTAATTCGCCGGGTCGCACCATGCCGCGAGCTGCGCGCGATCGACGTAGCGGCTGATCTCCGGGTGCTCGGCCAGCAGGTCGAGCAGCGGGCGGTTGTCGCGCAGTGCCGCACGGCAGAGGTCATAGACGAGATCGTGCGCGTACTCGCGGCCGATGTACGGCCCGAGCCCCATCATCACCGCCTCCGACATCACCAGGCCGTTCGTGATGTCGATGTTGGCCCGCATCCGCGTCGCGTCGACCTCGAGCCCCTGCAGCACGGACCTGGCCTGCTTCAGCGCCCCGGCGAGCAGGCAGAACGCCTCGGGCAGCACGATCCACTCGATCTCCCACGGCCCGGTCGAGCGCTCGTGGTCGGCGATCATTGCGTCCATCAGCGCGGCCGCGTGCTGGCGCACGACCGACACCGCCGCGTGGATATAGCAGCTCGAGATCGGGTTGCGCTTCTGCGGCATCGTGCTGCTGGAGCCGCGCCCCGGCGCGAACGGCTCGTAGACCTCGGCAACCTCGGTCTGCATCATCAGCTTCACGTCCATCGAAAGCTTGCCGAGCGTGCCGCCGACCAGGCCCAGGAACGCACCGACCTCGGCCACGCTGTCGCGCACCGTGTGCCAAGCGATCAACGGCTGGCCGAGACCGAGTTCCCGCATCAGCCCGGCCTGCGTTTCCATCGCGCCCTTCTCGATTGAGGCCAGGGTGCCGCAGGCGCCACCGAACTCCCCCACCAACGCCCGCGGCCGCAATTGCGCGAGCCGCTCGCGATGGCGCTCGACCGCGGCCAGGATGCCCGCCATCTTGTAGCCGAACGTGACCGGGATCGCCTGCTGCAGATTGCTGCGACCGATCACCGGGGTCAGCCGATACTCGCGCGCGAGTCGTGCCAGAGCCGCCGAGATCTCGGCGAGGTCGGCGTCGATCAGGGCGAGCCCCTCGCGCATCTGCAGCACGGTCGCGGTATCGGTGATGTCCTGCGTAGTCGCGCCCCAGTGGCAGTACTCGCCCAGCTTGTCGCGGCACAGGGCATTGAGTTGCGACACCACGCCGAGCACCGGGTAGCCGATGCGCTCGGTCTTCTCGCGCAGCTTGACCATGTCGATCTTCGCCAGATCGCAGTTGCGCATGATCTCGTCGGCCGCTTCCCGCGGAATGATCCCGAGCGCACCCTGCACCTTGGCGAGCGCCTTCTCGATCTCGAGGTACTTCGCGGTGCGGTTTTCGTCCGACCACACCTGCCGCATCGCGGCGGTCGAGAACATGTTGCCGAAGATCGCGGAGTCGATGATGGTGGCCGGCATGGTCGTCTCTGTTCGTTCGAGGGATGGAGCAGCCGCGAGCCGCATCTGCGCACGCAGCGGCGCGCTCCGGTCGCCGAGTTTGCCATCAAGCTGCGCCGCCGGGCCGGCCGACGTATCCTTTTCTTCTTCGCACGTTTCGAGGAGAGGCAATGACGAGCAACCTGCCGATCGACCTGCGCTCCGACACCGTCACGCGGCCGACCGCGGCAATGCGCGCGGCGATCGCGGCCGCACCAGTCGGCGACGATCAGTACGGCGAGGATCCGACCGTCAACGCGCTGCAGGAGCGTGTCGCCGCCCTGCTCGGCAAGGAGGCAGCGATCTTCCTGCCGAGCGGCACGATGGCCAACCAGGTCGCGCTGCGGACGCTGACGCGCCCCGGCGACGACGTGATCGTCAGCCGCGAGTGCCACGCGGTGTGGCATGAAACCGGCGGCTCGGCGGCCAACTCGGGGGTGCAGTTCACCGAGGTCGGAAGCCGCGGAGTGTTCACGGTCGACGAGTTCGTCGCCGCCGCCAAGCCGCGCGGCCACGTTATCTATCCGCCGACCACGCTGGTGGAGATCGAGAACACGCACAACCGCTCGGGCGGCGTGATCTTTCCGCGCGACGAGGCAGAGAGGATCTGCGCGGCGGCGCGCGCGCGGGAGATTGCAACCTTCCTCGATGGAGCGCGTCTGTGGAACGTCATCGCCGCGACGGGTTTGCCGGCGGCGCAACTCGCCGCGCCGTTCGACCTGGTTGCGGTCGCCCTGTCGAAGGGGCTCGGCGCGCCAGGCGGTTCGTTGCTCGCCGGCTCACGCGATCTGATTGCCGCGGCCACGCGCTATCGGCGCATGTTCGGCGGCGCGATGCGCCAGGCTGGAATTTTCGCCGCTGCCGGCCTGTACGCGCTCGACCATCACATGGCGCGGTTGACCGAGGATCACGCGAACGCCCGGCTGATCGCGCAGGCGCTGGCGGCAGCGCCGCAGGTGAAGCTCGACCTGGCATCGGTGCAGACCAACATCGTGGTGTTCCACCTCGCAGACAGCGCACTTGACGCCGCGACCGTGGTTGCGCACGCAAAGGCCCAGGGCGTGCTGCTGTTCGCGTTCGGCCCGCGCACGCTGCGCCTGGTCACGCACCTCGACGTCAGCCGCGTGCAGTGCGAGCGCGCCGCGCAGGTCCTGGTCGATATCGTCGGCGCGCCCTGACGCGCGGGAACCACTACTGCCGCGCGATCGTCGGCGCCGCGGCGGCGGACCGCGCCTGCGCCAGGTACGCGGCGAGGTCGGCGATGTCCTTTTCGCCCAACACGCCCTGATACTGGGCTTTCGCGTTGCGTGCGCCCGGCAAGGCGCCGGCGATGGCTCCCTGCAGCAACGCGCGGATCGCCTTCGCGTTACCGGCCACGACGCCACGGTTGGCGAGCATCGCGCGCAACGTGTGGGGGTCGGCATGGCAGGTCGTGCAATTGGCCACCGGCCTGCCCGTGACCACGGCCGTCTGGTTGAACAGCCGCTGGCCGCGCGCGGCATCCTGCGCGGACGCGGTTGTCGCGGCCCAGCACAGGAGAATCAAGGCGATCGTGCGCATGCCGGTACCAGGAACGGGAATGATCGGACAGACTGACCCGCCGACATTCTGGCCGGGCACCGGGGCGCCGACTTGCGCCACGGCAACCTCCGTCGCCGCCGAGGTGTGATAGCTTCGCCGCCATGAATGCCCCGGAAAGGCGTCCTCCCGGCGTGGATCCCGAGCGTCAGCGCCATGTCGTGGCGGCGCTGCGCGTGGCGCTGCCCGAGCATTGCGTGCTCTATCGCTTAGAGGACACCCGCCCTTACGAGTGCGACGGCCTGACGCTGTACAAACAGCTGCCGATGGTCGTCGTTCTGCCCGAAGACGAGGCGCAGGTGCAGCAGGTCGTGCGCATCTGCCACGCGCAGAACGTCCCGATCGTGCCGCGCGGCGCCGGCACCGGGCTGTCGGGCGGGTGCACGCCGCTGCCCGACGGCGTGCTTCTGTCGACCGCCAAACTGAACCGCATCCTGAAGCTCGATCCGCTCGCCCGCACCGCCACCGTGGAGCCAGGCGTGCGCAACCTCGCGATCTCGGAAGCAGCGGCTCCGTACAAGCTCTACTACGCGCCCGATCCGTCGAGCCAGATCGCCTGCACGATCGCCGGCAACGTCGCCGAAAATTCGGGCGGCGTGCATTGCCTGAAGTACGGACTGACCGTGCACAACGTGCTGCGCGTCCGCGGCGTGACCGGGGACGGCGAGATCGCCGAATTCGGTTCCAACGCGCTCGATGCGCCGGGCCTCGATCTGCTCGCGCTGGCGGTCGGATCGGAAGGAATGCTCGCGATCGTCACCGAGGTGACGGTCAAGCTGGTGCCGAAGCCGCAGCTTGCCCGCTGCATCATGGCCAGCTTCGACGACGTCGCCACCGCCGGCAACGCGGTCGCTGCCATCATCGCCGCCGGCCTGATCCCCGCCGGGCTGGAGATGATGGACCAGCCGGCCACGAGGATGGTCGAGCCGTTCGTGAAGGCAGGCTATGACCTGGACGCGGCGTCGATACTGCTCGTTGAATCCGACGGCGTGCCGGAGGAGGTCGAGGACGAGATCGCCCGCATGAAGGAAGTGCTCAGCGCCAACGGCGCCACGCGCATCGCAGTGTCGAATTCCGAGGCGGAGCGGCTGAAGTTCTGGGCCGGCCGCAAGAACGCATTTCCCGCCGCCGGTCGCGTGTCGCCCTCGTACTACTGCATGGACGGCACGATTCCGCGCAAGCGTCTGGGAGAGATGCTGACCGCGATCCAGCAGATGGAGCGCAAGTACGGGCTGCGCTGCCCGAACGTGTTCCATGCCGGCGACGGCAACCTGCATCCGTTGATCCTGTTCAACGACAACGATCCGGACGAGGTCAAGCGCGCCGAGGACTTCGGCGTGGAGATCCTCGAACTGAGCGTCGCGCTCGGCGGCACGATCACCGGCGAGCACGGTGTGGGCGTGGAGAAGATCGCGCAGATGTGCGTGCAGTTCACCGACGCCGAGCGCGCTCTGTTCCATGGGGTCAAGCGCGCGTTCGATCCGGCCGGCCTGCTGAACCCCGACAAGGCGATCCCGACCCTGCACCGCTGCGCCGAGTATGGGCGCATGAAGGTCACCGGCGGCAAGCTGAAGTTCCCGGAACTGGAGCGCTTCTAGTGGCGGATGCCATCGCGCTGCTGCAGGAGCGCGTGCGCGCCGCAGGTGCAGCGAAGACGCCGCTGGCGATCCGTGCCGGCGGCACCAAGGATTTCTACGGCAATGCGGTCAAGGGCGAACCGCTCGACCCGCGCGCGCATGCGGGCATCGTCGCGCACGAGCCGACCGAGCTCGTGATCACCGCGCGCTGCGGCACGCCGCTGGCAGAGCTCGAGGCGGCGCTCGATGAAAAGGGGCAGATGCTCGCGTTCGAGCCGCCGCACTTCGGGGCAGCGGCCACCGTGGGCGGTTGCGTGGCAGCCGGGCTTTCCGGTCCGCGCCGCGCCAGCGTGGGCAGTGCGCGCGATTTCGTGCTCGGCGTGAAGCTGATCGACGGCCGCGGCGACCTGCTGCGTTTCGGCGGAACGGTGATGAAGAACGTCGCCGGCTACGATGTGTCGCGCCTGCTCGCCGGCAGCCTCGGCACGCTCGGCGTGATCGTCGAGGCATCGCTGAAGGTGCTGCCGAAGCCGCCGGCGGAGGCGACGCTGCGCTTCGAACTGGACGAGGCGACCGCGATCCGCCGCATGAACGAATGGGCCGGCCAGCCGCTGCCGATTTCGGCCACCGCTTGGAGCAGCGGCGCTCTCGCGGTGCGCCTTTCGGGGGCACGCGCGGCGGTCGATGCGGCGCGCACGAAGCTCGGCGGCGAGCGGGTCGACGATGCGCAAGCGCAGAGTTTCTGGCGCGGCATCCGCGAGCACACCGACCCGTTCTTCGTCGTCAACGCGCCGTTGTGGCGGCTGGGCGTGCCATCGACCGCCGAACCCCTGGCGGCTGCGGGCGAGCAGATGATCGAATGGGGCGGCGCGCAGCGCTGGCTGCGCACGTCACTGCCGGCGCACGAGGTTCGCAAGCGCGCGCAGTCGCTCGGCGGCCATGCGACGCTGTTCCGCGGCGGTGATCGAAGCGTCGGGGTCTTCGCTGCGCTCGCGCCCGCCGTGGCGGCGATCCACAAGCGGCTGAAGGCTGAATTCGATCCGGCCGGGATCTTCAACCCGGGTCGCATGTATTCAGATTTCTGACGTGCAGACCGACCTCGCCGACTTCATCAAGGGCACGCCCGCAGGCACCGAGGCCGCCGATATCCTTGGCAAGTGCGTGCATTGCGGGTTCTGCACCGCGACCTGCCCGACCTACCAGCTGCTCGGCGACGAACTGGACGGGCCGCGCGGTCGCATCTATCTGATCAAGCAGGTGCTCGAAGGCGCGCCGCCGACCGAAAGAACGCAGCTGCACCTCGACCGCTGCCTCACCTGCCGCAACTGCGAGACCACGTGCCCGTCCGGCGTGCAGTACGGGCGGCTGCTCGACATCGGCCGCAAGGTGGTCGAGGACCGCGTCGGCCGGCCCGCCAGCGCGATGCTGATGCGCACGCTTCTGAAGGAGGGGCTGACCAGTCCGTTCTTTTCTCCGGCGCTGAAGCTCGGACAGCTGACGCGGCCCCTGCTGCCGGCGATGCTGAAGAAGAAGGTGCCCCCGCGGCAGCAGGCGGGCGCCTGGCCGACGCGCACGCACGCGCGCAAGATGCTGCTGCTCGCGGGCTGCGTGCAGCCGGCGATGCTGCCCAACATCAACGCGGCGACCGCGCGTGTGTTCGACGCGCACGGCGTCGAATTCGTGGTGCCGAAGAGCGCGGGCTGCTGTGGCGCGATCCGCTATCACCTGAACGACCATGACGGCGGGCTGGCCGACGCCCGCCGCAACATCGACGCCTGGTGGCCGCACATCGAGTCGGGTTGCGAAGCCGTCGTGATGAATGCCAGCGGCTGCGGGTTGCAGGTCAGGGAATACGGCCACCTGCTGCGACTCGACCCCGCGTACGCGAGCAAGGCGCAGCGGATCAGCGACCTGACCCGCGACGTCGCGGAACTTCTGCCTGCGCTGCTCGCCGAATCGAAATCAATTCGACTCGACGGCACCCGGGTGGTGTTCCACCCGCCGTGCACGCTGCAGCACGGTCAGCAGATCCGCGGCACGGTCGAGGCATTGCTGGCAGAGCTCGGCGCCGAGGTGCTGCCGTTCGCCGAGCCGCACCTCTGTTGCGGTTCGGCCGGTACTTACTCGATCTTCCAGCCCGAACTTTCGATGCGACTGCGCGACCGCAAGCTCGCCAGCCTGATGGCGCCACGGCCCGACGTGATCCTGTCGGCCAACATCGGCTGCATCGCGCACCTGCAGAGCGGCACCGACGTGCCGGTGATGCACTGGATCGAGTGGCTCGACGCACGCCTGCGCGCCGAGTGACCGACCGCGTGACCGGATCGCCGCTCGTACGCCGGCTGTGATGGGCGCAGTGGAGAAGGGCGAGGCTCCGGCCTCGGACGTTTCCAGGTCACCGGGATCGCGCGAACCGATGTTCTCCCCGACCCAGGCGCGCCACGCCGGTTCGGTCATCGGCGCGACGCTGCGCTCGAACTGATCCCAGCGCACGCGCCATGTTCCATCGGCCTGCTCGGCGACGCTGACGCGCGGCAAGGCACCCAGGCCGAAGCGTTCGATGCAGTCGTCGATCACGGCTTCTGCCTCGCGCGGCGTCAGGAAGCGGGCATCGTTCATCGGATCGCTTCGGATTGCCTGCCGAGGTTACGCCGTCTACATCGAGATCGACCCTTCGCGGAACCCGGTCTTGTCGAGCCAGACATTGACCAGCACTGGACGGCCGCCACGCGCGATGTCGCGCGCCTGGGCGAGCGCATCCGGAACCTCTGCGGTCCTCTTCACCACGAGTCCGGCGGCGCCGAAGCCCTGCACGACCTCGTGGTAGTCGCTGCGCGCGAGCACCGTGGCAACGTCGTCGTGCAGCAGCTTCACCTGCTCGCGCGCGATCTGCGACCAGCTGGCGTCGTTGCCGACCAGGGCGATGACCGGCACGCGGTGGCGCACGAAGGTGTCGAACTCCGCCAGGCCATAGCCGCTGGCGCCGTCGCCCCAGATCAGCCAGATCTCGCTGCCGGGGCGAACGAGCTTCGCGCCGAGCGCGAATCCGGCGCCGACGCCGAGCGTGCCGAACGCGCCGGGGTCGAGCCACGACAGCGGTCCGCGCGGACGAACGACGTACGACGCGGTGGCGACGAAGTCGCCGCCGTCGGCGATCATCACCGCATCGTCGCCGGCCACGCGGTCCAGCATCCGGAAGAATGCGATCGGGTTCACGTGCTCGCCGTCGACGGCGGCCTGCGCATCGATTTCGCGCTCGCGCGCGTCGTCCCGCACCTGCAGCTGGGCGATCCATGATTCGCGCCGCGCTTTCGCGCCGACGCGTTGCGCCAGCGACTGCAGCGTCAGCCCTGCATCACCGATCGCCGCCACCGTGGGCCGGCGATTCAGCGTCGCGTCCCTGCGGCTGCGATTGGCCGCGATCAGCGTTGCCGATCGGCGCACGTGGCGACCGTAATCGAGCCGGAAGTCGCACGGCACGCCGGCCAGCAGCACGCAGTCGGATTCGCGCAGCGCGTTGCGACGGGCGTGCCGCAGCTGCAGCGGGTGCTCGCGGCCGAGCAGACCGCGCGCCATGCCCGACAGATACACCGGAATGCCGAGTTGCGTGACCGCCTCCGCGATCGCCGGTGCCTGGTCGGCGAGCAGCAACGCCTGGCTGCCGATCACCGCAAGCGGCCGCTGCGCACGCGCGAGCAGTTCGGCCGCGCGCGCAACATCTCCGTCCGCAGCCCGCTGCGCGGCGACCGGCCGCACGATCGGTGCCGACATCTCGCGCGCGCCCGCGAACATTTTCTCCGCGTGCCGGTTCAGAACCCAGCGCAGTGCGCGGTCACCGAGCGAGTGTCCCTTGCCGGCCGCTTCGGCGTACCACTGCCGGATCAATGCCTCGTCGTACAGCAGGTCGACCGCGCATTCGACGTATGCCGGACCCGGCACGCCGCTCGCCGCAACGGTCAGCGCCTCTTCGATGGCGCCGTCGAGATCGCGCACGCGCCTGACCTGTCTTACGAGCTTGACG
>JBLMYK010000029.1:0-15910 GCA_050258235.1 Gemmatimonadota bacterium
TCCCCGCGGCGGCGCAGTCGACGATGGTGCGCGTGCAGACATCGGTCGGCGTGATCGACGTCGCCTTGTACGACACCGCGGCACCGGTGACGGTGACGAACTTTCTTGGCTACGTGCACAGCGGCGCATACGCGAACTCGTTCATTCACCGCAGCATGCCGGGATTCGTGATCCAGGGCGGCGGATACACGTGGAACGATGCAACCGGCGTCGCGCAGATCCCCGCCAATGCGCCGATCGTCAACGAGTTCAGCCCGACGCGTTCGAACGTGCGCGGCACCGTGGCGATGGCCAAGCTGCCCAACGATCCGAACAGCGCGACCACGCAATGGTTCGTGAATCTGGCAGACAACTCGGCGAATCTCGACACGCAAAATGGCGGCTTCACCGTCTTCGGCCGCGTCACGGCGCCCGGGATGACCGTGGTCGATGCGATCGCCGCGCTGCAGATCGTCAACGCCGGCGGAGTCTTCACGAACCTGCCGATCGTCAGCTTCCCGTCAACCGGAGTGCTGCAAGGCGAAAACCTGGTGATCGTCAAATCGGTGACCGAATTGCCGTCGCCGGCAACGGACTCGGATCGCATCTTCAACTATCTTGAGGCCGCGTATCCGCAGTTTCTTTCTCCGGCGACTGCGACCTCGGCGTCCGGTTTCGGCTACTACTACCGGTACTACCCGGGCACGAATGCCTACGTCGGCAGCGCCAACGGCAACCTGTACTACCTGGTGCCCGCGATCAACAACAACATCAACACGCTCGGCACGGTGGCTGATTGGCTCGGCGTGGCCGTCCAGGCGGGATACTGACGGTCTCGAGCGACTTCTGCTGACAGGAACGAGCAGTCAGGCCTTGAAGTCTGGCGTCTCAGCGGCAGTACGACGACGCAGCAGGATCACTGAGGCACGGCGTCCGGATTCGATGCCTTCTTGTAGTTGAAGCCCGGGTCTGCCGGTGATTTCAGGTGCACGATCTCGATGAACCCGTAGCCCGCCGACCGGTGACATTCGTTGCAGTCGCCCATGGACGCCGTATAGGCCTTTTCGAACGCCTTGAAGTCCTTGGCAAAGATGGCGAAGCCGACTTTCTGCCAGGCACCGTTGTAGAAGGATGACCACGCCTTGGCTTCTGTGGGCGCCCTGGCGTTGAGAGGGTCGAAGGCGCGGTTCAGGCGCTTTGCCATGTATTCGGCGAGACCCCAGTTGCCGCCCTTCGCAGCGAAGTAGATGTTCTGGAAGCGATCGCCGACCTCGCGCATCGGGATCGTAGTCGTCGACAACCTGCCTCGAAGCTCGTTGATCTGCTTCTGCAGATCGGCGGCTGACACCGCCGCGGCTGCGGGCTTGGCGTTCGAAGCCGTCGTTGAATCCTCGCACTGGTTTCCACTCGCGTCCATGCCCCCGGCGCACTGCTGAGCGTGCGCGGCGAAGCCCGTGAATGCCAGAAGAAAGCAAAGCCCACGCAACATCATCATGAATCGCTCCTTTGTGTTGTGTAAGTTGGGGCGTGTGAGCAAGAGGGCGAATCTAAGCACGCATTCGCGGCCAAGAAAAGAGCTGTCCCCTTCGTTGCGCGCCCCCTGAGGCGGAACGTGCGCAAACGGAGGGCACCGCTTCGCCGTGAGCGAAGTTTTTGCTGCACTGCGAATTGTTGTGATGCTGCCGCCGGCGCACGCAGAAGGGCCACCAGCACGCTGCAAGCGTCGCGTCTGCTTGAAAGTCGGGCAGGTACGGAGGCGTACGGCGCGGCAAGGATGCCGGACATGTGCGGGGGGCCGTGGGCGCGCGTCCGCTCGGAGTCAGCGCGAATCGGCGACCGGGCACCGCCTGCCGGTCAGTTGCAGGCGGCAACCTCCTCGGTTTGCGAGGCTAGACCGCGACCGGCGTCCTGTCGTGGGCGGAGCGGTCGCGATCACCGCCCGATCCGCCAGACCGATCGATGATGTTCGAGATCAGCCGCAGCATCTGCAGCCCTCCGCCCCGCAATCCGATCCCTCGCCCGGGCGACTCCGGCTCCGTGGTGTTGATGCGCACATAGCGGGCGCCAAAGCCCTCCGTGAAGCGGCGCACGGTCGGAATCGACGTTCCCGCACCGATCTCGATCACCACCAACCGCGGCACGAGCGACGCCCACTTGCCGAGCTTCGCCAGCCGCGTTTCGGCGCGCCCTGACAGCCATTCGTAGTCCGAGAACATCATCACGTTCGGCCGCGCGACCGAACTGCAATGCCGGCAGCCCGGCAAGGCCGAAACGAGCCGGCACTGCCCCTCGTCGACCACCGGCTCGAAGCCGTCGCCGGCCCAGATGTGATCGCCGCAAGCGTCAAGGCATTGCAGATGATGAATCGACCCGTGCGCTTCGCACACTCGGTCGTCGGCGAAACCAGCCTTCTGGAATTGGCCGTCCACGTTGCTCGTGAAGACGAACGCGCCGTATGCCTTGTCGTCCGCCCAGCGGCGCAGGATTTCGTAGCCTTCGTGCGGCACCGTGCGCCGATACAGATTCAGTCGCCGGCCGTAGAAGCCCCATGCAAGCCGGGGATCGGACCTGAACGTGGACGGCGACGCGATCTCCCCGAACTCGACACCACTTTGCTCCAGCCACGGATGCGTGCGCCAATAGCGACCGGCGCCGCGTAAGTCGGGCAGCGGCGGGTCCGCGCTCATGCCCGCCCCGGCGGTGATCAAGAGCGCATCTGCGTCGGCGATCCACTCAGCGGCCTGCGTGACCGCTTCGATATCCATCGGAGTCATGGTCGGGACGGCGCACGCGGCATGAGGCCGTCGTGCTTGCGTCTGCTTTCGCCGCGAAGTCTTATCCAAGCCTCGTGCGGCAACAATGATTCGGACGGCGTACGTATCTTCCACGCGTACGCGCATGCCGATGTCGCGTCCGAGCCATCGCCGGCAGCGGCACGCAACCGCGCCGACCGATCGAGCTGCGCTATTTCCCGTTCACGCGCGCTCGCCGAAGCCGTGGTGGAACAGCGTAGCGATCGCGTGCATTGCGCGCGCCTCGTCCGGACCGTCGACTTCCACCCGCACCATGGTTCCGACCGATGCCGACAGCAGCATCACCGCGACGAGACTGCGCGCGCTCGCGCGGCGGCCCCTGGCGACGAGCGAAACATTCGAACGGAAGCGCGAGGCAACCTGGACGATCTTGGCGCAGGCGCGCGCGTGCAGACCGAGGCGGTTGGTGACGGCAACTACTTGGACTTTCATCGGGAACGCTCCACGGTTGAGGTTCGTCGAAGATGTCAGCGCAGCGCGCCGGACAGCCGACCACTTCGTTGAGCGCGTCGTCCCATGCTGCGGCTGCCTTGCCGGATGGGATCGAAGCGCGCACAGCGACCCTGAATGTGCATCATGCGCAATCGGGCCGCCACGTCGGCCATCGGTACGCGAAGAACGCGATGACCGGCGAAGTCTGCCTGCAATTGGTTAACCGAGATTGAAGTCGCGTGCCAACTTCGCGCGAATCCGGTGGCCGACGCGGATACGCGTTACTCGGCCGCTGTGCTCCCCCTCAAGCGAGTCTTCATTCGATCTCGCGCTTCACTTCGGTCGAGACGACGCCCGATGCTTCGCGCACACGTCTCGCCTCGGCCTTGTCGCGATCGAATTCCGCGCGCAGCCGCGCCATCTCGCCGGACGACAGCCTTTCGACGTTGCAGTAATCGAGCTTCCAGTCCGCGTCCGCGCTCCAACGCAACGGCGACTGCACGGTCGTCCTCGGTGCCGGAGCCGTGGCCAGGACGCGCAGCGCCAGTTCGAGCGTCAGGCTCTGCGAAGCGGAGTCGTTCGGTCGTCCCGCCGCATTGCCGAGCGGGAAATCGGAGAACAGAAAGCGCGGGACGCCGACATATTCGACGATGTCCTTGGCGCAGCCCATCACGACGCTGGGGATGCCGCCCGCCTCCAGCATGCGCGCAGCCAGGCTCACCGACTGGTGGCAGACCGGGCAATTCGCTACCAGGATCGCTGCGTCGGCGGCATCGGCGCGGCAGCGCGCGACGATCTCGGGACAATCGATCTCGAGGGTTGCCCGATGGCTGCGATTGGTCGGCAACCCGTGAAAGCGCGGGGCGAGCGAGCCGATGCGACCTGACGCGGCCGCCGCCCGCAGCGCGGCCAGCGGAAAGTAGGTCGCAGGATCTTCTGCCGTCGTGTGCCTGCGATCGATCGCCAGGTGCGCAATGCGCAGGTCGTGATCCCGCGCGGTATCTCCCGAGTAGACGGCATAGAACTTGGTCGCCGCGTTGTACGGCGCCCGCGGACCCTGATCGCCCTTCTCCGGCTGATACGGCGCCGCGGTCGTGATCAGCGCGATCCGGCATGCGGACAGGGGCTTGTCGAGCGGCCGGAACGGCACGTCGACGTAGTGCGCCCATTCGTACGGCGCGCCGTAGCCGAGCGCCTGGTAGTAGTCGCGCGTCCGCTGCAGATACGGAATCGGCGCATCGTGCGCCGGGGCAAAGCCGAATTTCGCGGCGAACTTGAGCGTCATCATCGCCACCTGGTTTTCGAGGCAGCAGCATTGTAGAAAGCCACGTGCTGTCGTGGCTCGATCCACGTTCCCGGTTCGCCCTGGCCCAGGCAAGGACACGCGATGAGCAGCTACCCCTTTCTATTGTCCCCGCTCGACTTCGGCTTCCTCCGCCTGCCCAATCGCATCGTGATGGGTGCGATGCACACGCGGCTGGAGACGATGGATCGGCCGGCCGAGCGCCTTGCCGCCTTCTATGCGGCGCGGGCGCGCGGCGAAACCGGGCTGCTGCTGACCGGCGGCTACGCGCCGAACCCGGAAGGACGCATCGAGCCCGGCGGGCCCCTGCTGAACGACGAGTCACAGCTCGATCTGCATCGCGAGGTGTGCAACGCGGTGCACGCGGCCGGCGGCCGCATCGCGCTGCAGATCCTGCACACGGGCCGCTACGCGAAGCTTGCCGAGTGCGTGGCGCCCTCGGCGATCCGGGCGCGAATCAATCGCTTCACCCCGCGCGCGCTGCCGACCGGAGAAGTGTGGCGCACGATCAACGATTTCGCCCGCACCGCCCTGCTCGCGCGCCGCGCCGGCTACGACGGCGTGGAAATCATGGCCTCCGAGGGCTATCTGATCAACGAGTTCACCGCGCCGGCGACCACCCGGCGCACCGACGAGTTCGGCGGATCGTTCGACGGCCGCGCGCGGCTGCCGGTCGAAATCGTCAGGGCGGTGCGCAAGGCGACCGGCGACGATTTCCTGGTGATCTACCGCATCTCGTCGATCGACCTCGTCGAGGACGGCGTGCCCGCCGCAGAAACCGTCGAGCTCGCGCAGCGCGTGCAGCACTCCGGCGCCAACATCCTGAACACCGGCATCGGCTGGCACGAGTCCCCGGTGCCGACCATCGCGGCGAGCGTGCCGCGCGCAGCGTGGGCGTTCGCGATCCGGCGCGTGAAGCAGGCGGTGTCGATCCCGGTGATCGCATCGAACCGCATCAACGATCCTGAATTGGCCGAGCAGATTCTTGCCGATGGCGTCGCCGACCTGGTTTCGATGGCGCGACCGCTGCTCGCCGACCCGGATTTCGCACGCAAGGCGCGCGAGGGCCGCGCCGACGAGATCAACACCTGCATCGCCTGCAACCAGTCGTGTCTGGATCGCATCTTCAGCGAGCGATCGGCGACGTGCCTGGTGAATCCGCGCGCCGGTCACGAGATCGAATTCGACGCTACGCCGGCAGAGCGGCGCAAGCGGATTGCGGTGATCGGCGCCGGTCCGGCGGGCATGGCATTCGCGGTCAACGCGGCCGAGCGCGGTCACGCGTTGCACGTATACGAAGCGGCGCGCGAGCTCGGCGGCCAGCTGAACCTGGCGCGCGTGGTGCCGGGCAAGCAGGAGTTCGACGAGATGCTGCGTTACTTCCGCGTCCGGCTGCAGAGACTTGGGGTGCAGGTCGATCTCGGCGCGCGGATCGACGCCGATCGCCTCGCGCGCGAGGCGTTCGACGAGATCGTGCTCGCCACCGGGGTCAAGCCGCGCGTGCCCAGGATTCCCGGCATCGAGCATCCAAAGGTGGTGTCATACGTCGACGTGCTGGCCGGCCGCACGCAGGTCGGTCGGCGTGTCGCGATCATCGGCGCCGGCGGCATCGGCTTCGACGTGGCCGAGTTCCTGCTTGGCGATCCCGACGAGTCGCGCGTGCCGGAGCGGTTCCTCCGCAGCTGGAACGTGGATCCATCGGCGCACAGCGGCGGGCTGGCAGGACCGTCACCAGCGCATGCGCCGCGTCCGGCGCGCGAGGTGACGATGTTCCAGCGCAAGACGGACAAGCTGGGCGCGGGCCTCGGCAAGACCACCGGCTGGATTCTGAAGGCGCGCCTGCACGATGCCGGCGTGAAGATGGTTGCCGGTGCAACGTACATCGCGATCGACGACGAGGGACTGCACTACTCGGTCGCCGGGGACCTGCATGTGCTCGCGGCCGACCACGTGGTGCTGTGCGCGGGCCAGGAAAGCGAGCGCGGTCTCTTCGACGACCTCGCCGCGCGCGGCATGCGGGCGCGGCTGATCGGCGGCGCCGATGTCGCCGCGGAACTGGACGCCGCGAAGGCGATCGAGCAGGCGACGCGGCTGGCGGTCGAAATCTGAGCGCGCGCCCACCCTACTCGGCGTCGAACTGCATCGCGTCCCGCGACGCATCGCTGCCGGGCAGCCCGATCCGCTCGAACTGCGCAATCACCTGCGCGCCGAGCAGCAGCAGCGCCGCCGCCAGCTCGAGGCTCAGCAGCACGACGATCGCGGTCGTCATCGAGCCGTACACGGTGCCGATCTGGGACAGGGTCGCGAAGTACCACACCAGCGCATGTCGCGTCGGCTCCCACAACACCGTCGCGGTGACCGCGCCGATCAGCGCGTGCGACAGCGACAGCCGGCCGACCGGCATCACCATGTACACCGACGTGAGCACGAAGATCTCGCCGCCCACGCCGAGCAGGTACAACAGCGCGCCCGACAGGCCGCGCAGCGACCAGACGTATCCGAACAGTTCGACCTCCTGCTGCCCCATCGCCTGCAGGCCGCCGGCCACCAGCGTGACGAGCAGCAGCCCGAATCCGAGCGACAGGATGTAGAAGTACGGAATCACCGCCGACACCAGGAAATGGCGGCGGCGCACGACGACGCGATGGTGGAAGATCACCGACATCGCGTTCTCGAGGATCGTGAACGCGAGCGAGCTGAAGAACAGCATCGTCGCCAGCAGGATCCAGCTCAGCACGTCGCGATGGTCGAGGAAGTTCCTGAGCTCCGCCACGATCACTGCCGACTGCCCGGGAAGCAGCAGCTCGAGGTAGCGGCCGAGCGTCTGCAGCAGCTGGACCTGGTCGATCACATGCGACAGCACGATCACGGTGAGGATCAGCAGCGGAACGATCGACAGCAGCGCGTAGTACGCGACCGCTCCGGCCAGCAGCAGTCCCTGATTCGCGCGGAAGCCGCGCAGTGTCTGCAGGACGAATGCGCCGGGGTGCTTCAGCACATGGGCCGCGCGGGGGCCCAGCGATCGCAGCAGGCTCGCTTGGTTCTGTGGCATTGCGTGCACACGATCCCGCTGAGAGTTACGGCTTCGCATCTTTACCGCGTGGCGCCGCGGGTGCCGCACATCCCTGTGACTGACCCAGGCCCTTCAGGTAGGCGCGCCGCACCGCGCCCGCTGCGATCGCAGCGGCGACCTCGCGCGCCTGCCGCTCGGCGCCGCTGAGCCGCCGCACCCAGCTGCGGAACGGCACCACGCCCTCGACCGCCCCCTGAACCGCGCTGGCCGCTGCGTCCGCGGCAACGTCTCCGCCGCGTTCGATCATCCCCGGATTCGACGCGGAGACCGGCGCGTCGAGGTCCGGTCCGAGCGCTTCATCGATCGCCTGCACCTGTGAGGCGAGACCTGCGCAGCTCAGATCCGCCGGCACCGCGTACGGGGCGTGCCGCGCCTCGACCAGCGCGGCGGGAATCGAAGCGCGAACCAGGTTCAGGTCGCTGAGCGGAGTGGCCGGCGCATCCGAGATCCGTTGACTGGCGGTCCGCTCCGACGACGCAATCGGGGCGCCCGACGCGGGAGAGCCGGTGCTGGCACAACCGCAGATGGCGAGCGCCAGCATGCCGGGCAGCATGGCTTGCCAATGAATGAAGGGCAGCGGTTGAAGCATCGCAGGTCGTCGCTGCTTGACCCTATCAGAGTTCCAATCCAGATGCGCCGAATTGCATCGCCGGCATGACCCGCCGCAGGAAATCACGCGCGTGCTCGTCAGCCGGAATCTTCAGCACGTCCTCACGCGTCCCCTGCCTTCGCCAACCGGATGGGGCGTCTACGCTTCGTATGTTCCCGCGCCATGATTTCGGCGCGACGGACGCCGGCACGCGCAATTGTCGGCTTGCCTACCACGGAGTAGCCTCTGCCGCTCGGCGCGACGCCGGTGCAATCAGCACGAGCAATGACAGGTCGTCGGCCGTGGTCGCACGCGGGTTCAGGTGCGGCAATCAGCCCAAGGAGAAATGGCCCGTGAAGCTGTACCACCACCCCGTATCCACCACCAGCCGTCCGATCGTCCTGTTCGCTGCCGAGTCGGGCATCGACCTCGAATATCAGGTCGTCGACCTGTTCACCGGCGAGCAATACAAGCCGCACTACGCAGCCATCAATCCGAGCAGCCAGGTGCCCGTTCTGGACGATGGCGACTTCCGGCTGACGGAGAGTTCGGCAATCCTGAAGTACCTGGCCGACAAGGTCGGCTCGCCCGCGTATCCGAAGGAACCGCATCAGCGCGCGCGTGTCAACGAGCGTATGGACTGGTTCAACACCGGCCTTTACCGCGACTTCGGCTACGGCTTCGTCTATCCGCAGATATTTCCCTTCATGCGCCGGGCGGATGACGTCGTGCAGGCCGGCACGATCGCCTGGGGCCGCGAGAAATCGCTGTTCTGGCTGAAGGTGCTGGACGGCAACCTGATCGGTCCGAACAATCGCTTCGTGTGCGGCAACGACATCACGCTGGCCGATTACCTGGGCGCGATGATGATCCTGAACGGCGAGGCAATCGGCCAGGGTTTCAGCGCGTATCCGAACATATCGCGCTGGCTCGGTCATATGAAGGCGCTGAAGAACTGGTCGAAGGTGAATGAAGCTTTCTACAAGTTCGTCGTCGATCCGAACAAGGGCAAGGAATTCGTACGGTTTTGATGCGGTCGCCGATCCCTGTGACGGGCGGCAGCGCGGCAGGAGGCAAGCGATGATCAAGGGACTGCATCACAACGCGTACCGGTGCCGCGACTCCGAGGAGACGCGGCGCTTCTACGAGGACTTCCTCGGTTTGCCGCTCGCCGGCAGCCTGGAGATCCATCAGACCAAGACCGGGCGGCAGACGACGGTGCTCCATACGTTCTATCGCCTCGATGACGGCTCGTTCCTCGCGTTCTTCGAGGCCCCCGACATGCCGTTCGAATGGAAGGCGCAGCACGACTATGACCTGCACATCGCGCTCGAGGTCGAACCGCCCGTGCTGGAGGCGATGTTCGCCAGGGGCAAGTCGCGCGGGATCGAGACGCGCGGCATCTCGGATCACGGATTCGTGCGATCGATCTATTTCCGCGACCCGAACGGCTACGTGATCGAACTGACCGCGAAGACGCCGCAGCACGCCGAGATGATGGACCCGGCTCACAACGACGCCCGTGCAATCCTGCAGCGCTGGCAGGCGGAAAAGGCGCGGATGGCGGCGGATCCCGCGTGACGCTTGGCGCCAGACGGAATAGGCTGAACCAGAGCAGAACCGGCGAGCTCCTTACGAACTGATGCGTAGGCTTTTCGCGCAGGGAATGATGTCGATGGCGCCTTCGCTGCCGGTCGCTAGACTATCTAGATGACTCGGCGCTGAAAGTCCCACCGCCCTGCCGCAGTCGCTGTGCCCGCGGCCGGGTGGACGCGATGTTCGGGGCGCGTCGGCCACCAACTGCATGACCGGACGCGCGCCGACACCGTTTCGTCGTGCCGGACGACCCATCGGACGGCCCGGTTGCACTTCTGCTTGCCATCCGTCACGGTCGTCCCTGGTGCGCGGCGGGATGCAAGCGGTCCGGACGCCTCGAAACGAGCCGACGTCCGCTGAAACGTCTGCCGACACGCGCACCGATCCGATGCCGGGTGCCGCGTCGGCTCGGAAGCCTGCGCGACCGAGCCAAACTCAATGAAGGAGGTCGTGTGCTCGACAACAAGCTTGCACCACCGGATCCTGGCCCGACCGCGGGTCAGGCGGGTGAACGCCCGCTGACCGAGCAGGACATCTATCTGTTTCGCGAGGGTACGCACGCGTGGCTGCACGAGAAGCTGGGGTGCCAGTTGTCTGCCGGCGGCGCGCACTTCGCGGTCTGGGCGCCTAACGCTCGCTCGGTTTCGGTCATGGGCGACTTCAACGACTGGAGCGGCGAGACGCACCCCCTGCAGCCGCGCTGGGACTCATCGGGGATCTGGGAACGCTTCGTGGAAGGCATCTCGCCCGGCGCCCGCTACAAGTACCGCATCACGACGCAAAGCGGGGAAATCCTCGATAAGGCAGACCCGTTTGCATTCTTCGCCGAGGTGCCACCGCAGACGGCATCGCGCGCGTGGCAGCTCGACTACGAGTGGCGCGATGCCGACTGGATGGCGCAGCGGCGTGAGCGCAACTCGCTCGGTGCGCCGACGGCGATCTACGAGGTGCATCTCGGTTCCTGGCGGCGCCGCAACGGCAACTTCCTCTCGTATCGCGATCTTGCCGAGCAGCTGACGGCGTACGTGGTCGAGATGGGCTTCACCCACGTGGAGCTGATGCCGATCGGCGAGCACCCGTTCTACGGTTCGTGGGGCTATCAGAGCACCGGCTACTTCGCGCCGACGGCGCGCTACGGTTCGCCGCAGGATCTGATGTTCCTGGTCGACACGCTGCACCAGCACGGCATCGGCGTGATTCTCGACTGGGTGCCGTCGCACTTCCCGGACGATCCGCACGGCCTCGCGACCTTCGACGGCACCTATCTGTACGAACACGCGGACCCGCGCCAGGGCTACCACCCGGAGTGGCATTCGTCGATCTTCAATTACGGCCGCAACGAGGTGCGCGCGTTCCTGCTGTCGAGCGCGCACCACTGGCTGTCGCGCTATCACTTCGACGGGCTGCGCGTCGACGCGGTGGCCTCGATGCTGTACCTTGATTACGCGCGCAAGGAAGGCGAGTGGGTGCCGAATCGGCACGGCGGCCGCGAGAATCTGGAGGCGATCGAGTTCCTGCGCATGTTGAACGAATCGGTGTACCGCGACTTTCCCGACGTGCAGACGATCGCCGAGGAGTCGACCGCCTGGCCGATGGTGTCGCGCCCGACGTGGCTCGGCGGACTCGGCTTCGGCCTGAAGTGGAACATGGGATGGATGCACGACACGCTGGCCTACGCGCGCGAGAACCCGATCTATCGCAAGTATCACCATGACCGCCTGACCTTCTCGCTGATCTACGCGTTCAACGAGAACTTCGTGCTGCCGCTGTCGCACGACGAAGTGGTGCACGGCAAGGGCTCGCTGATCGGCAAGCAGCCGGGCGATGCGTGGCAGCAGTTCGCGGGAATGCGGGTGCTGCTCGGCTACATGTGGACACACCCGGGCAAGAAGCTGCTCTTCATGGGAGGCGAATTCGGCCAGCGGCGCGAATGGACCCACGAAGGCGAACTGGAATGGTGGGTGCTGCAGTACGCGGAACACGCGGGGCTGCAGCGCTGGACCAAGGACCTGAATCGCGTGTACCGCGAGCAGCGCGCGCTGTGGCAGATCGACTTCGAGCCGAACGGGTTCGAGTGGATCGACGCCAACGACAGCGAGGCAAGCGTATTCTCGTTCGTCCGCCGTGCGCGCGACGGCAGCATGGTTCTCGTGGTGTGCAATTTCACGCCGGTGCTGCGCACCAATTATCTGCTCGGCGTGCCGGCGTCCGGCTACTGGCGCGAGATCGCCAACAGCGACGCGCGCGATTACGGCGGCAGCGGCGCTGGCAACCTCGGCGGCGTCCAGAGCAATCCTGCGCCCGCCCACGGACGCATGCACTCGATCACGCTGACACTGCCGCCCCTGTCGATCCTGATGATGACCTGCGAGTCGAATCCGTGAACGAGATGCCCAACCTCGCACCGGCGCTTGCCGCGCGCCCGCCGGGCGCATCTGAACTCGACGGCCGTGTCCGCGCGGTGGTCGAGAACGTGACGCCGTCGGTCGACGGCGGCCGCTTCGCGGTCAAGCGCATCGTCGGCGATCGCGTGGTCGTCGAGGCGGACTGCTTTGCCGACGGGCACGACGTGCTGGCGGTGAACCTGCTGTGGCGCCGGGAGGATGACGCCGACTGGAACTCGCTGCCGATGGTGACCGTTGGCAATGACCGCTGGCGCGGTGTGTTCGCGCCCGACGCGGTCGGCAACTATCGCTACACGGTGATGGCCTGGGTCGACCGCTTCCTGTCGTGGCGGCACGATTTCGAGCGTCGGGTCGACGAGGCCGACCTGCGCCTGGCACTGCGCGCCGGCGCCCAGCTGGCGGTGCAGGCGGCCGAGCGTGCGAGCGGCGATGCGGCCGCGCGGTTGACGGACTGGGCGGTGCAGCTGAACCGTGCCGCGCAGTCCGAACCGGCGACGGCACAGCTGCGGGAACTCGCGCTCGCCGCCGACATGGCCGAGCTGATGATGCGCTACCCGGATCAGCGCTACGCCTTCACGCATCCGGTCGAGTTCCCGCTCGTGGTCGATCGCGAGCGGGCGCTCTTTTCCGCGTGGTACGAATTCTTTCCGCGCTCGGCGGCGCAGTCGCCCGAGCGCCACGGCACGTTCCGCGACTGCGAAGCGATGCTGCCCTACGTCGCCGACATGGGGTTCGACATCGTCTACTTTCCGCCGATCCATCCGATCGGCCGGGTCAACCGCAAGGGCAGGAACAACACGCTTGTCACCGTCGCCGACGACGTCGGCAGCCCGTGGGCGATCGGCGCCGAAGAGGGCGGTCACAAGTCGGTGCACCCGCCGCTCGGAACGCTGGCCGACTTCGAGCGGCTGGTCGCGCGCGCGCGCGACCTGGGCATGGAGATCGCGCTCGACCTGGCCTACCAGTGCGCGCCCGACCATCCGTACGTGAAGGAGCATCCGGCGTGGTTCCGCTGGCGGCCCGACGGCACGGTGCAGTACGCCGAGAACCCGCCGAAGAAATACCAGGACATCTATCCATTCGACTTCGAAAGCGACGACTGGCAGGCGCTGTGGCGCGAGCTGGCCGACGTGATCGACTTCTGGATCGGACGCGGCGTGAAGATATTTCGCGTCGACAACCCGCACACCAAGGCGTTTCCGTTCTGGGAGTGGACGATAGCGACCGTCAAGGCGCGCCATCCGGACGTGCTGTTCCTGTCGGAGGCGTTCACCCGGCCCAAGGTGATGCACCGGCTCGCCAAGCTGGGGTTCTCGCAGAGCTACACCTACTTCGCCTGGCGCAACACCAAGCGCGAGCTGACCGACTACTTCACCGAACTGGCGCACGGACCCGGGCGGGACTACTTCCGGCCCAATGCATGGCCGAACACGCCCGATATCCTGACCGAATATCTGCAGCTCGGAGGTCGCCCGGCGTTCATGTCGCGGCTGGTGCTGGCCGCCACGCTGAGCGCGAGCTACGGCATCTACGGCCCCGCCTACGAGCACATTGAAGCGACCGCGCGGGAACCGGGCTCGGAGGAATATCTGCACTCGGAGAAATACGAGCTGAAGGCGCGCGATCTGAAGCGCGGCGATTCGCTCGCCGCCTTCATCAGTCGCGTGAACCACGTCCGTCGCGACAATCCCGCGCTGCACGCGAACGAGTCGCTGCGCTTCCTCACCGTCGACAACGAGCAGCTGATCGCCTACGCCAAGTCGACCCCGGCGCTGGACAACGTGGTGATCTGCCTGGTCAACCTCGATCCGCATCACGTGCAGAGCGGCTGGCTGCAGATCGATCTCGCGGCGCTCGGACTCGCCCCGGATGCACCGTTCCAGGTGCACGAGCTGCTCACCGACGCACGCTACCTGTGGCACGGCGAGCGCAACTACGTCAGCCTCGACCCGCAGCGCGTGCCGGCCCACGTCTTCCGCCTGCGACGCCGGGTGCGGCGCGAGCAGGATTTCGACTACTTCATGTGACGCGAGGCCACAGCGTTGAAGCCCGAAACCCGCAACCAGCTGCAGCCGGCCGCCGCCGAGGCGGCCGACGTCGACGATCCGCTGTGGTATCGCGACGCGATCATCTACGAACTGCACGTGAAGGCGTTCTACGATGCCAACGGCGACGGCATCGGCGACTTCCGCGGCCTGACCGAGAAGCTGGATTACGTCGCCGAGCTCGGCGTCAACACGATCTGGCTGCTGCCGTTCTATCCGTCGCCGTTCCGCGACGATGGATACGACGTCGCCGACTATCACAACGTCCATCCGGCGTACGGCACGCGGCAGGACTTCCGCACCTTCGTGCGCGAGGCGCACAAGCGCAACCTGAGGATCATCACCGAGCTGGTGGTGAACCACACCTCGGACCAGCACCCGTGGTTCCAGGCCGCCCGGCGCGCACCGCGCGGTTCGGACAAGCGCAACTTCTATGTCTGGAGCGACGATCCGAACAAGTACGCCGGCACGCGCATCATCTTCACCGACAGCGAGAAGTCGAACTGGACCTGGGACGAGGTCGCGCAGCAGTACTACTGGCACCGCTTCTTCAGCCATCAGCCGGACCTGAATTTCGACAACCCGCGCGTGCGCCAGGCGGTGTTCCGCACGATGCGCTTCTGGCTCGACATGGGGGTCGACGGGTTCCGGCTCGACGCAATTCCGTACCTGGTCGAGCGCGAAGGCACCAGCAACGAGAACCTGCAGGAGACGCACGCGGTGATCAAGGAGATCCGCGCGCGGCTCGACGCGAGATACCGCAACCGCCTGCTGCTGGCCGAGGCCAACATGTGGCCGGAGGACGTGCGCGAGTACTTCGGCAACGGCGACGAGTGCCACATGGCGTACCACTTCCCGCTGATGCCGCGCATGTACATGGCGATCGCGCAGGAGGACCGCAGCCCGATCGTCGAGATCATGCAGCAGACACCCGACATCCCCGACGGCTGCCAGTGGTCGATCTTCCTGCGCAACCACGACGAGCTGACGCTCGAGATGGTGACCAGCAGGGAGCGCGACTACATGTACCAGATGTACGCCGACGACCGGCGCGCGCGCATCAACCTCGGCATACGCCGCCGGCTGGCGCCGCTGATGGAGAACGACCGCGACCGGATCAAGCTGATGAACAGCCTGCTGCTGTCGATGCCGGGCTCGCCGATCATCTATTACGGCGACGAGATCGGCATGGGTGACAACATCTTCCTCGGCGACCGCGACGGCGTGCGCACGCCGATGCAGTGGACCGGCGACCGCAACGGCGGCTTTTCGCGCGCCGACCCGCAGCGACTGTACGTGCCGCCGATCATGGACGCGGTGTACGGGTTCGAAGTGATCAACGTCGAATCGCAGTCGCGCACGCCGGCGTCGCTGCTGAACTGGATGCGCCGCATGCTGGCGGTGCGCAAGTCGACGCGCGCTTTCGGACGCGGCCGGCTCGTGTTCCTGCATCCGGGCAACCGCAAGGTGCTCGCCTATCTGCGCGAATACGAGGACGAGGCGCTGCTGTGCGTGGCAAACCTCGGCCGCACCGCGCAGCCGGTCGAACTCGATCTCGCGCGCCACAAGGGCCGCGTGCCGATCGAGCTGATGGGACGCACCACGTTTCCGCCGATCGGTGAGCTGCCCTACCTGCTCACCTTGCCGGGGCACGGCTTCTACTGGTTCCGCCTGG
>JBLMYK010000030.1:0-3728 GCA_050258235.1 Gemmatimonadota bacterium
ACCAGAGCGGCAGGCTGGATCCGACGCCGGTCGCCGGGCTGCCGCGAGTCGATCCGCAGGGGCAGGGCGGCCTGCTCGACGTGGCGCTGCATCCGCGCTTTGCCGATAACGGCCTCGTCTACTGGAGCTACACCCAGCGCGATGCCAGCGGGAACAACGGCACCGAGGTCGCGCGCGGCAAGCTCACAGGCGGGCCGGGCGGCTGGCGCATCGAGGGTGCGCAGACGATCTCCCGCATGCAACCCAAGTCGGCCGGCGGATTGCAGTTCGGCTCGCGGCTCGTATTCGATCGCAACGGTTTCCTGTACGTGACTCTCGGCGATCGCGGCGACATGCAGCGCGCGCAGCGGCTCGATGACGACGGCGGCAAGATCGTCCGCCTCGCCGACGACGGCAGACCCGCGCCCGGCAATCCGTTCGCGAACCGAACCGGCGCGCGGCCGGAAATCTACTCGTACGGCCATCGCAACGTGCAGGGCGCGGCGCTCGATCCGAAGACCGGCGTGCTGTGGGCGACCGAGCACGGCCCACAAGGCGGCGACGAACTGAACGCGATCAAGGCCGGCGCCAACTACGGCTGGCCCGTGATCACCTACGGCGTGAACTACGTGACCGGCACGAAGATCGGCGAGGGCACCGAGAAGGCCGGCATGGAGCAGCCGGTCAAGTACTGGGTTCCGTCGCCGGCGCTGTCGGGTCTCGCCTTCTACACCGGCGACAGGTTTCCGAAGTGGAAAGGCGACCTGCTGCTCGGCGCGCTGCGCGGCTGTGCGCTGATCCGCGTGCGGATCGACGGCGGCAAGTTCGTCGAGGATGAATTCATGCTGCGCGGCGCGCTGCCGCGTGTGCGCGACGTGCGTGTCGGGCCCGACGGGCTCGTGTACCTGCTGACCGATGAGACGAACGGCGCGATTCTGCGGCTCGAGCCAGCCACCTGAGCTCGACACGGCCCAATACGGCGGAATGAAGCCGCGCGCTTCGGTGCAACACGCAAGATTGCACTCCAGGCCCCTGAAAGCGCGCGAATCCAGCGCGCTCGCTGGCAACGCCGCAACATCGGCATCCAATGACCGACCTGCCAGCGCCGCCGGCGCGGGCGTCAGCGTTTGAACTACCTGTGCGCAGGACGGACGGAACTTCCCGGGGCACTACCCGTTTCGGCCCCAAGTCCCGTTGTGCTTCGCGCACTCGGCTGCGGTGTCGTAGATGCGGCCGTCACTCGGGTGATAGCAAGTGCCGGGTTCGTTGCCCGACGGCGCAGTGGGCTCACCCGATGGTGTCTTTCCACAGCCGACGATCAATGCGATTGAGGCAATGACCAAAGCTATCGATCTCATCAAGTCCTCCGGGGAAGGTCACTTGACGAGGACCACCAAGGGCGCCCCGGTCGCACCCACCTGAAACACCACGAACCTGAGGCGTTCCGACGCGCTCGCATTGCGCATGACCATGGTTCTTTCGGGGAACTGGTTCAAGACCTCCCCCGCTCGCGCCGTCCGAATCTGGCCTTCGGTCTCCATGGCCCCGGTGCCTTCCACGACATACAGGAACATGTGCCCGGTGTGGTAGTGCTTGGGCGTTGCCCAGCCGGGAGGCACGTCGTATTGACGCACCTGGACCTCCTGCGCTGCCGACACGGACAGCGCCGTCTTGAGCACATCAGTGATCTGGGGTTTGTCTTGCGCGTGCGCGCCACCGATGACGCAGACGAGAGCGATCGCGGCGATGAGCGAAGGAGAGTCTGGGCGCGCGGTTGCTGTCATCATTAAGATCCTCCGACGAGAAAAGCGCCGGCGGCTCGCCGGCTGCGGGAGATTGGTCCAGTGACTGCCGAAAGTCCCTGCGAAAACCCTGCTTTTCGCCTGCGAATCGCCTAAAGGGGAGGCGCATGAAAGGTCACGAGGGCCCGGTCTATCGCTTCGGCGCGTTCCTGCTGGTGCCGACCGAGCGCCTGCTGTTGCTCGACGGCGAGCCGGTCGCGCTCGCCGGCAAGGCGTTCGACCTGCTCGTCGTGCTGGTCAGCCAGGCCGGCCATCTGGTGACGAAGGACGAGTTGCTCCGTCGCGTCTGGCCGGGGCTTGTCGTCGAGGAGGTCAATCTAAGCGTCAACATGTCGGCGATCCGCAAGGCGCTGGCCCGTGTGCCGGACGCCGCCGACTGGATCGAGACCGTGCCGCGCCAGGGCTACCGGTTCAAGTCGCGGGTCGAGATCGATGACGTCGCGACGCTGAGTTCAGCCGAGCTGCTGCGCGGCGTCCAGCCGTCCGAACCTCCCGAAAGTTCGTCCGACGGCACTGCGGTCGCAGAGACCTTGTCGAAGCAGTCGCGCTCGCCGCGCAGGCGGGCGGCGCTGCTGGGCGCGTTGGCGTTGGTGGCGCTGCTGGCCACCGCCGCGTGGCTGGCGCTTCGTGGCGGCCCGATGTCGTGGCTCTCGCCGGCCGACCTTGCGCGTGCACGGCTGCCGAGCGAGATACCGTCGCTGTCGATCATCGTGCTGCCGTTGACGCAAGAGGGCGAGGCGAAGGAGGCTGAGTGGTTGGCGGACGCGCTGCACGGGGATCTCATCGTCGCCATCGCCAAGCTGAAAGGCAGCCAGGTGATCGCGCGCGACACCGCAGCCACCTACAAGGGCCGGGACGTCGATCCTCGCCAGGTGGCGCGCGAGATGGGCGTGCGCCATGTCGTGCGCGGCACTCTGCGAAGGGAGGGCACAAAGGTGCACCTCAACGTGGAGCTGATCGACGGCGAGACCGGCACGCAGCGCTGGGCCGATTCCTTCGAGACCGAGCGGGCCCAGCTCCCGCAGACCGTGGGCGACTTCGCGGTGGCGATCGAGCGCACGCTGGTGGGCGAGTTGTACCGGACCACCGTCGAGCGGCGCGCGGCACTGTCTCCGGCCGAAGTCAATGCCGACGACCTGGCCATGCAGGGCTACGCGCTGTGGTATCGCGGAGTGTCGCGCGAGAACGTGCTGGCGGCGCGCGAGTTCTTCGAGCGCGCGCTGGTGCTGGATCCGGATTCACCGCGCGCCTGGGCGGGCATCCAGTTCACCACCGCCAATCAGCTGTTCAACGGCTGGACCGATGACCGCGCAGCGACCGTCCGCCGCGCCGAGGAGGCCGTGGCGAACCTGGAGCGCGTGGACCGCGACGGCAGCCCGACCTACAGCGCCAAGACCTTCATGCTGTTCCAGCAGGGCGACTTCCACGCGATGCTGCAAGTGACCGAGGAGTGGGTCAAACGCTACCGGCTGCCGCTGGCCTTCGGCGCGTACGGCGGCGCGCTGACGAGTAATGGTCGCTTCGACGAGGCCGTGTCCGCACTCGAGCGGGCACTGCGCCTGGGGCCGCGCGACCCATTCCGCGCCGAGTGGCAGTACCGGCTGGCGCGGGCCCACTTCGGCGCCGGCCGCTACGAGCTTGCGCGCGACTGGAGCCAGAGTGCCGCCAACACCAACGCCCGGCTCGAGTGGCCGCCGATCCACGCTGCGGCGCTGCTGCAACTCGGCCAGCGCGAGGCGGCGCAGCGGGCCTTCGACGAGCACATGAGGCGCCATCCCAAGTTCACGATGGCGCAGGCTCTCTCGAAAGTGCCCGGCGACGAGCCCGCGTGCGCACAGATGCGCACCCGTCTCGCGGCGAGCCTGCGCGAGTTGGGGTTGCGCGACTGAAACCAGTGGCCGGGAGTCGGCCGGCAGCGAAACGAACCGCCGCGCACAGGACCCGACC
>JBLMYK010000031.1:0-23022 GCA_050258235.1 Gemmatimonadota bacterium
CTGCACGGCCACGGCGGCAGCGATCACCACATCTTCGCGTTCATCAAGTCGGACCGGCCGGGGTTCCACCATGCGAGTTTCGAAGTCGCGAACGTCGACGAGATCGGCATCGGCGCGCGCCGCATGCGGGACAAGGGCTATCGCGATGGCTGGGGCCTTGGCCGCCACATGATCGGCTCCAACTTCTTCCATTACATCCGCGATCCATGGAACAGCATGGCCGAATACTTCTGCGACATCGACTACATCCCCGCGGACATGGACTGGCAGCCAACGAACTACCCTGCCGAAGATTCGCTGTATGTGTGGGGGCCGACGCCACCCGATTCGTTCGGCGTGAATTTCGAGGCTGCCGATTGAAGAAGCCGGCAGCGGCGCGGCGAAGCGCCGATTACGCAGCGCGGGCATCCCGCGCCCGGCGCGGGCCTTCAGCCTGCGCGACGGTGATCTGACCTCTTCCCGCGCCAGGTGACTTCGACCTCCGACGAGCATGCTGGGTCAGCGCGGCGCGAGGCGCCGGGCGGACGCGTGCTCGCCGGGCTGGCCGGCCTGTCGCCGGCGTATTTCGGGATGGTCATGGCCACCGGCATCGTGTCTATCGCCGCCCACCTGCTGGCCATGCCGGGCATCGCGGAGGCGCTGTTCCGGCTCAATCTCGCCGTCTATGCGGTGCTGTGGCTGCTGACCTTTCTGCGCGCGGTCCGCCACCGGCAGCGCTTCTTCGGCGACATGGTCGATCACCTGCGCGGTCCCGGGTTCTTCACGACCGTGGCGGGGACCAGCGTGCTCGGCAGCCAGTTCGTGGTGCTCGCGGCGGACTGGCGCGCGGCCACGGTACTTTGGGGCCTCGCGATCCTGCTCTGGATCGGACTGACCTACATGATCTTCGCCGGCTTCACCATCAAGGAGCGCAAGCCGACGCTCGATCAGGGGATCAACGGCGCGTGGCTGCTCGCCGTGGTGGCCACGCAATCGATCGCGGTGCTCAGCGCGCTGATCGCGGCGCATGTCGGGCAGCCGGGCAAGCTCGAGCTGAACTTCCTCGCGCTATCGATGTGGCTGTGGGGCGGCATGCTGTACATCTGGATGATGTCGCTGATCTTCTACCGCTACACGTTCTTCACGCTCGCGCCCGGCGATCTGTCGCCGCCGTACTGGATCAACATGGGTGCGATGGCGATCTCGACGCTGGCCGGGTCGCTGCTGATCATCAATTCTCCCGACGCGCCGTTCCTGCTGTCGCTGCTGCCGTTCATCAAGGGCTTCACGGTGTTCTACTGGGCCACCGGCACGTGGTGGATACCGATGCTGCTCGTGCTCGCGCTGTGGCGCCATGTGTATCGCCGCTTCCCGTTGAAATACGACCCGCTGTACTGGGGTGCGGTCTTTCCGCTCGGCATGTATGCAGCGAGCACGAACGAGATGATCGATGCGATGGGTTTCGGCTTCCTGCGTCTTCTTCCGACCGCGTTTCTGTACATCGCGCTGGCCGCGTGGATGGCGGCGTTCACAGGGCTGGCGTTCGATCTGCTGCGCCGCGCCCGCACGAAATCGGGAGCATGAACGTACTCTCATGTCGGGTGAAATGAACCGAAAAGTCTTCATCGCCGGCGCGAGCGGCGCAATCGGCCGCCCGCTATGCCGGCTGCTCGTCGCCGACCGCTGGACCGTGATCGGAACGACCCGCTCTCAGGACAAGGCAGCGATGCTGCGCGCCATCGGCGTCGAGCCCGTGATCGTCGACGTGTTCGATGCGGGCTCACTGCTCGACAGCGTGCGCCGCGCACAGCCGCAGATCGTGATCCACCAGTTGACGGATCTGCCGGCGGTCCTCGAACCCGCACTGATGGCCGAGGCAACCGTGAACAACGCTCGCCTGCGCGGGGTCGGCACCCGCAACCTGGTCGCGGCGGCGGTCGCGGCCGGCGCGAAACGCTTGGTGGCGCAGAGCCTCGCCTTCGCCTACGCGCCGGGCCCCTTGCCGTATCGCGAGGATGCGCCGCTGAATCTGGACGATCCGGTGTCCGGCACGACTGCGCGCGGCGTCGCCAGCCTCGAGCAGCAGCTTCTGGCTGCGCCGCTCGAGGGGATCGTGCTGCGTTATGGGAGACTCTACGGGCCCGGAACGTGGTTCGACCGGCCGCACGGCGCGGCGCCGCTGCATGTCGATGCCGCGGCCGATGCGGCGCGGCGGGCGATGACGCGCGGGAGCGCCGGGGTGTACAACATCGCCGAGGACGACGGGACGGTGTCGATCGCCAAAGCGGCTGCCGCGCTGGGCTGGGACCCGGCGTTCCGTCTGGACGAAGGCAGGAATTGATAAGTTCGACAGACTCGGTCGCTTCGCGCCGACTGCAGCCTAGGGAGACATTGCGCATGAATGCCGCACTTCTGCTCGTCGATATCCAGAACGACTACTTTCCCGGCGGCGCGATGGAAGTCGTCGGAGCAACCGCAGCGGGCGAGCAGGCGGCGCGCCTGCTCGCCGCGTTCCGCGAACGCGCGCGACCTGTCATCCACGTGCAGCACATCGCGACGCGGCCCGGCGCGACTTTCTTCCTGCCCGACACGAAAGGTGCGGAGATTCACGCCGCGGTGCGGCCCGGCCCGGGCGAGCCGGTGTTCCAGAAGCATTTTCCGAACAGCTTCCGCGAGACGCCGTTGCTGCAGCATCTGCGCGATGCCGGGATCACGCAGCTCGTGATCGCCGGGATGATGACCCACATGTGCATCGACACGACGACGCGCGCCGCGGCCGATCTCGGTTTTGCCTGCTCGCTGGCTCACGATGCCTGCGCCACGCGGGCACTGACGTTCGGCGGCACGCAGGTGCCGGCCGAGAGCGTCCAGGTCGCTTATCTCGCCGCACTGAACGGCCTGTTCGCGAAGGTGCGGTCGACCGGCGACCTGCTTGCCGAGTTCTGAGTCCCTACCGGGGAGCCGGCCTTGCTCGAAGTCTCGTGGGTGCTCTTCGTCGTCGCATCGCTGCTGCTGATCGCGACTCCGGGGCAGGACATGCTGCTCGTGATGTCGCGCTCACTGTCGCAAGGTGCCGCGGCCGGCGTCGTGACCGCCGCCGGCGTCAGCACCGGGCTCGTCGGCCACACGGCGCTTGCCACGCTCGGTCTCGGCGCGGTGGTGCGCACGTCCGAGTGGCTGTTCGTCGCGCTCAAGGTCGTTGGCGCGCTTTACCTGATCTATCTCGCTGCCGGCCTGCTGATGACCCGAAGGGCCGAGCTGGCGCTCGGCAGTGCATCGGTGCGATCTCTGCCGCGGCTGTTCCTCGACGGGGCGTTTTCCAACCTGTCGAACCCGAAGATCGCAGTGTTCTATTTCGCCTTCATGCCGCAGTTCGTGCTGCCCGGCGCCGCGCGCCCGACGCTCGCCATCTTCATGCTGGGCCTGCTGTTCGCCGGTCTCACGTTTCTGATCAAGGGGCCGGTCGGCCTGTTCGCCGGACTGCTGTCGGGCTGGATGCGTTCGCGTCCGCGCGTGCTGGTCTGGCTCTACCGATCCAGCGGAGCGGTGCTGCTGGGACTCGGCGTGAAGCTCGCGCTGGAGCGGCGGCCTTGAGCGTGCGATGAGCCAAGCGTCATTCCGCGGCGTGTTCCCCTATCTGGTGTCGCCGATCCGTGCCGACGGAGAAGTCGATGCCGAGGTGCTGGCGCGGCTGTGCAACGACCTGATCGCGGCCGGTGTCCATGGGCTGACGCCATTGGGGTCGACCGGCGAGTTCGCCTACCTGTCGTGGGCGCAGCGGCGGCAGGTGGTCGAGGTCGTCGTGAGCGCCGCGCGCGGCCGCGTGCCCGTCGTTGCGGGGGTGGCATCGACGACGATCGCCGACGCGGTATTCCAGGCGCGCGAATTCGAGCGCCTCGGCTGCAGCGGCATCCTCGCGATCCTGGAGGCCTATTTCCCGATCGCCGACGAGGGCGTGTTCGCGTACTTCAAGGCCGTCGCCGATGCGGTCGCGGTCCCGCTCGTGCTCTACACCAACCCGAACTTCCAGCGCTCGGACCTGAGCCTGCCGGTGATCGAGCGCCTGAGCCGCGTTCCCAACATTCGCTACATCAAGGACGCGTCGGCCAACACCGGCCGCCTGCTGTCGATCATCAATCGCGTCGAAGGGCGCATCGAGGTGTTCGCCGCCTCGGCGCACATTCCGGTCTGCGTGATGATGATCGGCGGTGTCGGCTGGATGGCGGGCCCGGCATGCGTCGCGCCGCGCCAGAGCGTCGAACTGTACGAACTGTGCCGGCGTGGGGAGTGGGACGCCGCGATGGAGCGGCAACGGCCGCTCTGGAACCTGAACCAGGCGTTCGCCAGGTACAACCTCGCGGCCTGCATCAAGGGCGGACTCGAACTGCAGGGGTACGCGGTCGGCGCGCCGCTGCCGCCGCAGGCGCCGCTGTCGGCCGACGGCATCGAGGAAGTCCGGAGCGCACTGGTCGCGATCGGGGCGCTGTAGCCGTGGTCAAGCTGGATCAGGTCAATGCGAGCCAAGTCATCGCGGCGGTGCCTGGAGCGCTGCGCGGCAATTCGGCCGCGAGTGCCTGCCGACCGGCAGTCTTCATTGCTGACCCCGCGACACCGGTTTCCGCATGCTGTTCGAAACGAACCACCTGATCGTGCGCCGCATCACGGCGGACGACCTCGACGCCATGTGCGCGGTCTATGGCGATGTCGACGCGATGCGCTGGGTCGCGGACGGAACGGGGCTGGGGCGCGACGGCTGCGCCCGGTGGACCGAGAAGACCCTGCGCAATTACGCCACGCGCGGCTACGGCATGTCGGCACTCGTGCTGAAGGAGGGCGGCACCGTGATCGGATTCTGCGGCCTCGTCCATGCGGACGGCCGGATCGTTCCGGAAATCAAGTACGCACTGCGGCGCGAATACTGGGGCCGGGGGCTGGCCAGCGAGGCCGCACGCGGAATGCTCGAATACGGATCGCGTGCGTTCGGCCTGCGGAAGATCATTGCGACGACCGATCCCGACAACCTGGCCTCGCATCGCGTGCTGATCAAGGCCGGGATGACGGATGCCGGCGTTCGACGCAACGACGACGGCACGTTCACCCGGCTCTTTGCCTGGCACGCCGCGGATGGTCTGCGATGCGCGTAAGCCTCGATCACGTCCATATCTTTGCGTCCGACCTGCAGGCGACGGTCGACTTCTTCGTCACGATGTTCAATGGCCGGGTCGTCTGGGACGAGGAGGCCGCGTCGGTCCGCAACGTCCGCATCGCGATCGGGCGTGCATTCGTGCAGGTCTATGAGCAGCCGCCGAAGCGGCGCGAGCGCGGCGGCGCCGTGCATCACCTCGGCATCGAGACCGACGATCTGGACGCGCTCGTCGCCCGGATGAAGTCGCGCGGATTCGAGTTCCGCAACGCGGTTCGCGAGGACCCGAAGTTCCGCTACGTGATGGTCGCCGGTCCGGACGACCTGCTGATTGAATTGTTCGAATGCCGCGAGCCGCGGCGCTGGCAGATCGAACCGTGATGAGCGTGGTCAGCGCTTATCGCCGCGGAATCCGACGGAGGACGTGATGCTTTCGATCGACGCGATTCAAAAGCTGCTGGAGCCGCTCTTTCCCGGGCTGATGGGTGTGCGGGTGACCGACCTCGCGCCCGAGCGTGTGGTCGGCGAACTCGCGGTGCGCCCCGAACTCTGCACCACGGGCGGCGTGCTGCACGGCGGCGCCTTCATGGCTTTCGCCGACACGCTCGGCGCGATCGGCACCGTGCTGAACCTGCCCGCGGGCAAGCGAACGACCACGACCGACTCGAGCACCAAGTTCATCGGCGCCGCGCGCGTGGACTCGACGGTCATCGGCGAATGCGTGGCGTTCCACCGCGGGCGCACGACCCAGGTCTGGCAGACGAAGATCCGGTCGGCGGAGGGGAAGCTCTGCGCGGTCGTCACGCAGACCCAGCTCGTGCTCGACGCCTGACGCTGAGTCCCGGCAGGAACCGGGCTCGAAGTTCGCGCTGGTGGCTTCCGTGTGTATGCTGTCACGGTAGTCGTAACAGTCCGGCTGGCCCGCCGGTCCGGCTTCTGCGCGGACGGGTGGGCGGATCGCAACCAGCCCCGATCGAGGGCGGGAAACAAGAAATACAACCACATAACAGGAGGAGACATGGGACTGCGTTTCATCAAGATTGCCGTCGTCTATCTTTTGATCGGCGTGACGCTGGGACTGATCATGGGCATCCGGCAGGACTTCACACTGGTACCGGTGCACGCACACCTGAACCTGCTTGGCTGGGCGACGCTGGCGCTGGCCGGCATCGTGTACCACCTGTACCCGGCGGCGGCGACGACGCGGCTGGCGCACATTCATTTCTGGGTCCACAACCTCGCGCTGCCGGTATTCATGATCGGCCTGGCGGTGATGCTGTCCGGGAAGCCGTCCCTGATGCCGCTGGTGGCGGCAGCCGCGACGACGACGCTGGGCGGGCTCGTCCTGTTCGTCGTCAACGTGCTGCTCAACGCGAAGGCGACCTGAAGCGACGATTGCAGGAGGGCGCCATGATCACGGTGATCGCGCAGTTCAAGCTTCCGCAACCGATGACGCGCGCGCAGGCGCGCGAGGTCTTCCTGAGCACGGCGCCGCGCTACAAGGGGCTGACCGGGCTGATCCGCAAGTACTACATCCTGTCCGAGGACGGCGCCACCGCGGGCGGGGTGTACCTTTGGCAGTCGCGCGCCGAAGCCGACCGCATGTACACCGAGGAATGGAAGCGCTTCGTGCGCGAGAAGTACGGGACGGACCCGATGCTGACGTATCTCTACACACCGGTCGTGGTGGACAATGTTTCGAAGCAGGTCTTGACCGACGCCTGATGCATCGCCAGCTGTCTCCGGCCTGAACTCGCGCCGCCGTGTCTCGATGAGAATCGCCAAGCCGATCCGGGTCACGCGTACCTACGTACAGCATCTGGTCGCGGAACCGGCGCGCGTGTTGCCGCTGCTGTGTCCGGTGCGCGAAGCCGAATGGCTCGAGGGCTGGGATCCGCTCGTCGTCTTCAGCGATTCGGGCGTGGCGGAGCCCGGTTGCGTGTTCGTCACGCATGCAGAGCCGGCCGATGCGGTGTGGGTCATCACGCGCCACGAGCCCGACGCCGGATTCATCGAAATGCTCAAGATCTCGCCGCAGGTGACCGCGTGCCGCCTGACGATTCAGTTGACGCCGTCGGCGAGCGGCACCGACGCCGAGATCACCTATTCGCACACCAGCCTCGGGCCGCGCGGCGATGCCTTCGTTGCCGCATTCACGGAGGAGCATTACGGCGAGATGATGCGCAACTGGCAGACCCGCATCAACTACTACCTCGAGCACGGCCGCGCGCTCGGGGCCGGCGACAGATGATGATGACAGCCGAAGACGGCTCTTACGACGGCGGCTGCACCTGCCGTCATGTGCGCTATCGGATGACCACGCGGCCGATGTACGTGCACTGCTGCCACTGCCGCTGGTGCCAGCGCGAGACGGGCAGCGCCTTTGCGCTGAACGCTCTGATCGAAGCTGACCGGGTGCAGCTGCTGCAGGGCGAGGTCGAGGTGATTCACACGCCGTCGGCGAGCGGCATCGGACAGAAGATCAGCCGCTGTCCGAAATGCCGCATCGCGCTGTGGAGCAACTACGGCGGCGCGGGCGACTTCGTTCGCTTCGTGCGCGTCGGGACGCTCGACGAGCCGGATCGGCTGCCGCCCGACGTTCACATCTTCACTTCGTCCAAGCAGCCCTGGGTGGTGCTGCCGGCGGGTGCGCGCGCGGTGCCCGAGTACTACAGCACGGCCGAGACCTGGCCGCCGGAAAGTCTGGAACGCCGCGCGGCCGTGCTCGCAAGGAGAGGAACAGCGTGATGCAGCTGATCGGCATGCTGGATTCACCCTACGTCCGCCGCGTTGCGGTGTCGCTGCAACTGCTCGGCCTGCCGTTCCAGCATCGCTCGCTGTCCGTATTCAGGACGTTCGTCGAATTCAGCCGGATCAATCCCGTCGTGAAGGCGCCGACGCTTGTCTGCGACGACGGAACCGTGCTGATGGACTCCACGCTGATCCTCGACTACGCGGAAAGCCTGGCCGCGCCGCGCAGGTCGCTGATGCCCGTGCGCATCGACGAGCGCGGGCACGCGCTGCGCCTGATCGGGCTGGCGCTCGCGGCGTGCGAGAAGAGCGTGCAGATCATCTACGAGCGCACGCTGCGCCCAGCGGAGAAGCAGCACGCGCCATGGCTCGAGCGCGTGGCCGGTCAGCTGCTGGCGGCATGCGCGGCGCTGGAGGCCGAGGTGGCGCACAGGCCGCTGGCCGTTGCAAGTGAGACGATCGACCAGGCCGGGGTGAGCACCGCGGTCGCGTGGCGCTTCATCCGGGAAACTTCGGCGGCGGAGATCGTGCGCGCCGACGCGCATCCGGCACTGAGAGCATTTTCCGAAGCCGCGGAGGCGCTGCCCGAATTCCGGGCTGCGCCGCACGGCGAGGGCACCTATCGCGGGGGCATTCAATGACGACGAACACGAAGGAAAGCAGGGTGCGCGTCGCCGTCGTTCAGGCAGGCGCCGTGCCGTTCGACACGACCGCCTGCGTGGACAAGGCGATTCGCCTGACCGCCGAGGCGGCGGCCGGGGGGGCCAGGGTGATCGTGTTTCCCGAGGCGTTCATCGTCGGCTATCCGAAGGGGCTCAGCTATGGCCTCGTCGTCGGCGCGCGCGATCCGGTCGGCCGGGAGGAGTTCCGCCTTTATCTCGATGCGGCGATCGAAGTGCCGGGGCCGCACACACAGCGGCTCGGCGAGGCCGCCGCGGCGCACCGCGTGTACCTGGTGGTCGGCGTGATCGAGCGCGAACTGGGAACCTGCTATTGCACCGTGCTGTTCTTCGGTCCCGACGGCGCGCTGCTCGGCAAGCATCGGAAGCTGATGCCGACCGCGCTGGAGCGGATGATCTGGGGCTTCGGCGACGGCTCCACGCTGACGGTCGTCGACAGTCCGTACGGCCGCATCGGCTCCGTGATCTGCTGGGAGAACTACATGCCGATGCTGCGGATGGCGATGTACGCGAAGAACGTGCAGCTTTACTGCGCGCCGACCGCGGATGACCGCGACACCTGGCTGCCGTCGATGCGGCACATCGCGCTCGAAGGGCGGTGCTTCGTGCTGACCGCGTGCCAGTTCCTGCGCAAGAAGGATTTCCCGGCGTCGGTGCGCGTTTCGCTCGGCGATTCGCCCGATGCGGTGCTGATGCGCGGCGGCAGCGCAATCGTCAGCCCGCTCGGCAAGGTGCTGGCGGGCCCGAACTTCGAGGGCGAAGCGATCCTCAGCGCGGACCTCGACCTGGACGAGATCGGTCGCGGCAAGTTCGACTTCGACGCCGCCGGCCACTATAGCCGGCCCGACGTGTTCCAGCTGACCGTCAACGAGAAGCCGATGCCCGCCGTGGTGGCGAAATCGTGAACTGACCGACTGCGGATGACCGCGTTCGCGACCCTGCTGTCGGAGGTGCGCGCGTGCACGCACTGCGCTGAAGTTCTTCCGCTCGGTCCGCGGCCGGTGCTGCAGGCACATCCGCACGCGCGCGTGCTGGTCGCCGCGCAGGCGCCGGGGCGAAAGGTGCATGCATCGGGCGTGCCGTTCGACGACGCGAGCGGCGAGCGTCTGCGCGACTGGATGGGCGTGACGCGCGATATCTTCTACGACGCGACGCGGATCGCGATCCTGCCGATGGGGTTCTGCTATCCGGGTGCGGGAAGATCGGGCGATCGGCCGCCGCGGCCGGAGTGCGCGCCGCGCTGGCGCGAGCGCCTTTTGCACGGCCTGAAGCGCATCGAACTCACACTCGTGGTCGGCGCCTATGCGCACGACTTCCACCTGCGCGGCCATGCATCGTTGACCGGCCGCGTCCGCGCATGGCGCGAATGCGATGCGGGCATGATCCCGCTGCCGCATCCGAGTCCGCGCAACAACGGCTGGCTGCGGTGCAATCCGTGGTTCGAAGCGGAACTGCTGCCCGAGCTGCGGGCCAGGGTCGCCGCCGTGCTTGCACGCCGCCGATGAGGACGATCCAGATCAAGGTCAAGCCCAATGCGCGCGCGTCCGCACTCGAGGCGCGCGACGACGGCACCTGGCACGCGCAGTTGAAGTCGCCGCCGGTCGAGGGCCGCGCCAACGAGGAACTTATCGCGCTCGTCGCGGCCCACTTCAAGGTGCGAAGGGCGCAGGTCTCGATCCGCACTGGCGCCGTCGGCCGGATCAAGCTGGTGAAGATCGACGATTGAATTGACGGCGTTACCATCTGCGACGCGCTGACCTCGCGCGATCTGTGCCGCATCAAGGCCGGGCACGCCCGTGCGGCTACGCTGGCCCTGCTATCTGACGAAATTTCCCCATGGAACCCGGAAAACTCTGGCTGCGCCGCGGGTTGATTGCCGCGGGCGTCGTCGCGGTGCTTGCCGCCGTGGTCTGGTGGATCGGTCGACCGAAGCCGATCGCCGTCGTGCTGACCGAGGTCGGGCGCGGCAAGGTCGAGTCGACGATTGCCAATACGCGCGCGGGCGAGGTCGACGCCTGTCTGCGCGCGAAGATGTCGACCATCTCGGGCGGCCGCATCGTTGCGCTCCCCGTCAAGGAGGGCGACAAGGTCAAGAAGGGCCAGCTGCTGATGCAACTGTGGAGCGACGACATCCTCGCGCAGGGGAAGGTGGCGCAGGCACAGGCCGAGAGCGCGCGCAAGCGCGTCGTCGAGGCGTGCACGCTGGCCGACAGTGCCGAGCGCGAGGTGGCGCGCCAGACGGAGCTTTATCAGAAGGGCTTCGTGTCGATCAATGCGATCGACACCGCGCGGGCGTCCGCCGATGCCAAGCGCGCCTCCTGCCAGACCGCGCGCGCGGATGTCGTGCAGGCCGAGGCAAACATCAAGCTGGCCAAGGTCCAGCTGGATCGCATGGTGCTGATCGCGCCGTTCGACGGCACGGTCGCCAAGATCGTCGGCGAGATCGGTGAATTCTCGACGCCGTCGCCGCCGGGCATTCCGACGCCGCCGGCGATCGACCTGATCGACGAGTCCTGCCTTTACGTGAAGGCGCCGATGGACGAGGTCGACGCGCCGAAGATCGCCGCCGGTCAGGTCGCGCGCATCACCCTCGACGCGCTGCCGAAGCAGACGTTTGCCGGCAAGGTCAAGCGGGTTGCGCCGTATGTGACTGCGGTCGAGAAACAGGCGCGCACGGTCGATGTCGAAGCGACATTCGACGAGCCGGAGAAGGTCGGCCGCCTGCTGGTCGGCTACAGCGCCAACGTGGAGATCGTGCTGGCGACCCGCGACAACGTGCTGCGCGTCCCGACCGCGGCGCTGCTCGAGGGCGGACGCGTGCTGGTGGCCGGGCCCGACAACCGGCTCGTCGAGCGGAAACTGAAGACCGGTCTGTCGAACTGGGAATACACCGAGGTCGTCGACGGACTTGCGGCCGGCGACAGGATCGTCACCTCGCTCGACCGCGCCGGCGTGAAGGCGGGCGCGCTCATCGTGCCCGAGGACAAGGCCGCGCGTTAGCCAGCCCGGCGCCCGGGTGGGCAATTTGAGCGATGACTCCACCGCAACTTGCGACGCATCAACGCGTCGTCGATGCCGGCTCGCATGCTCAGAAAGGTTCTCATGCATCGCGGAGATGCTCCGATGGCAGCCCCCAATCTGAAACTCGTTTCGAAGGTACCGGCGGCGCGCCCGCCCGCAAAGGCGGTCGACACGGCGTCGGAGGAATTCCTCGCCGAGCCGGTGCCGCTGGCCAACTATGACCGCGCGATCCGCGCCGCGGTCGCGCGCGCGAGCCGCGGCATTGCATGGCCCTCGCTGGTGTCGGCATGGGCGGACTGGTACTGGCATCTGGCCGCCGCGCCGGGCAAGCAGCTGGAACTGGCGAGCAAGGCGCAGCGCAAGGCGAGCCGCTTTGCGCTGTACGCGCTCGAATGCGCGCAGGGCACGGATGGCCCCTGCATTGCGCCGCTGCCGCAGGACCGCCGCTTCGACGATCCGGATTGGCAGGAATTTCCGTTCAACCTGATCTATCAGTCGTTCCTGCTGACCCAGCAGTGGGTCTGGAACGCGACCAATCACGTCACCGGCGTCAGCCGCCATCACGAGCGCATGGTGACGTTCACCGCGCGGCAAGCGCTCGACGTCTTCAGCCCGACAAACTTCATCTGGACCAATCCGGAGGTGCTGGCGCGCACCGCGGAAACGGGCGGCCAGAACCTCGTGCAGGGCGCGCTCGACTGGTGGCGCGACTTCCTGGCCCTCGGCTCCTCCAAGTCGCGCAGCGAAGCAGTGCAATTCCGCCCCGGCCACGAAGTGGCGATCACGCCGGGCAAGGTCGTGTTGCGCAACGACCTGATCGAGCTGATCCAGTACGCGCCCGCGACCGAAACCGCCTATGCACAGCCGGTGCTGATCATCCCGTCGCCGATCCTGAAGTACTACATCCTCGACCTGTCGCCGCACAACTCGCTGGTGAAGTACCTGGTCGGCAAAGGGCACACCGTGTTCATGCTGTCCTGGCGCAATCCCGACGCGCGCGACCGCGAGCTCGGCGTCGATCACTATCTGCGCCTCGGCATTCGCGCCGCGATCGACGCGGCCGGCTCGATCACCGGACAGAAGCTGCATGCGGTCGGCTACTGCCTCGGCGGCACGTTCCTCGCGGCACTCGCGGCGTCGATGGCCGGCGCCCGCGACGACCGGCTCGCCACGCTCACGCTGCTGGCGGCCGAAGTCGACTTCACCGAGGCGGGCGAACTGTCGATCTTCATCGACGACAGCCAGCTCGCGTACCTGGAAGACCTGACGTGGGAGCAGGGCTATCTGGACGGCAAGCAGATGTCGGGCGCGTTCACGCTTCTGAGTTCCAACGATCTGCTGTGGTCGCGCATCGTGCGCCAGTACCTGATGGCCGAGCCGCAGAAGGTGACCGACCTGACCGCATGGAACGTCGATACGACGCGGCTGCCGCACCGGATGCACACCGAATATCTGCGCAACCTGTACCTGAACAACGACCTCGCATCGGGGCGGATGCGCTACGACGGCCGCGCGATCGCGCTGTCGGATATCCGCGCGCCGATCTTCCTCGTTGGCACCGAGCGCGACCACGTCGCGCCGTGGAAGTCCGTCTACATGCTGCACCTGTACGCCGACGCCGACATCACGTTCTGCCTGACGAGCGGCGGACACAACGTCGGCATCGTCAATCCGCCCGAGGCGGAAGCGCCGTCGCGCCACTACCGGATCGCGACCAAGAAATCCTCGGATCGCTACATCGACCCCGACCAGTGGTTCGCGCGCTATGCCCCGCTCGACGGATCGTGGTGGCCGGCGTGGCAGGCGTGGCTGGCGGAGCGTTCCGGCGAACGCGGCAAGCCGCCGACAATGGGCAACCGCGACTACGTGGCGATGGAGGACGCTCCGGGGACGTACGTGCTGATGAAGTAACGTACGCCAGTGGTAGAGGTGCTGTCGCCCCGGCGAAGGCCGGGGCCGATTTCGCGACGACTTGATTGAGCCCCGGCCGGCTCCGGGGCGACCTGCCTTGGCCAATCCTTCCACCAACGGCGCACTGATCGACCTGTCCGGCGTCGAGCGCGTGTTTCGCCTCGGCGACAGCGAAGTGCACGCGCTGCACGCGCTCGATCTGCGCGTCGCCCCGGGCGAGTACATCGCGGTGATGGGACCTTCCGGTTCCGGCAAATCCACGCTGCTGAACATCGTGGGGCTGCTCGACCGCCCCAATGCCGGGCGCTACCTGCTCGAAGGCCGCGACGTCACCACGCTGTCGGCGGAGGAGCAGGCGCGCGTGCGCAGCCGGCGCATCGGCTTCGTGTTCCAGAGCTTTCACCTGGTGCCGCGCCTGACCGCGGCCGAGAACGTCGCGCTGCCGATGATGCTGGCCGGCGTTGCCCCGCGCGAGCGCGCCACGCGCGTCGCGCAGGCGCTGGCCGACTACGGTCTCACCGACCGTGCGCATCATCGCCCAGACCAGCTCTCGGGCGGACAGCGGCAGCGGGTGGCGATCGCGCGCGCGACGATCATGCAGCCCGCGCTGATCCTGGCCGACGAACCAACCGGCAATCTCGACCACGCGACCGGTGAGGAGGTGGTGCGGCTGCTCGAGCAGCTGAACTCGCACGGCGTCACGCTGATCGTGGTCACGCACGATCAGGCGCTCGGCGCGCGCGCGCGGCGGCGCGTGCTGATGCGCGACGGCGCGGTCGTGCGCGACGACGCCGGCGCGGCGGCGGACTGATGCGCGTCTTCGACGTGTTCCGCTTCTCTGCCGGCGCCGCCGCCGGCAATCCGCTGCGCACGCTGCTGTCGATGCTGGCGATGTCGATCGGCGTGGCGGCCGTCGTCGTGCTGACCTCGCTCGGCGACGGAGCGCGCCGCTACGTGATCGACCAGTTCTCCTCGCTCGGCACCAACCTGGTGATCGTGCTGCCCGGCCGCACCCAGACCGGCGGTTTTTCGCCGGCCAACGTGGTGACGTCGACGCCGCGCGACCTGACGATCGACGATGCACGCGCAGTGCTGCGCGCGCCGGCCGTCGCGCGCGTGGCGCCGGTCTCGGTCGGCAATGCGGAGCTCACGGTCGGCGGCAAGCTGCGACCCACCGTCGTCGTCGGCACGGTGGCCGAATACCTGGCCGTCCGCCACTTCGAGCTGGCGCAGGGAAGCTTCCTGCCCGAAGAGGACTGGTCGCACGGCTCGCCGGTGATGGTGATCGGCGGCAAGGTGCGGCGCGAACTTTTCGGCGCCGAGCCCGCGGTCGGCAAGCTCGTGCGCGCGGGCGACCGGCGCTTCCGCGTGATCGGCGTGCTCGCCACCAGCGGCGTCGGGCTCGGCATGAACACCGACGAACTTGCGCTCGTGCCGGTGTCGATCGCGCAGCAGATGTTCAACACCAACTCGCTGTTCCGCATCCTGGTCGAGGCGCGCCACCGCGACGCGATCGAAACCGCGAAGGCGCAGACTCGGGAGATCATCAAGGCGCGCCACGAGGGCGAGGAGGACGTCACCGTGATCACGCAGGACGCGGTGCTGGCGACCTTCGACCGCGTGCTCGGGACGCTGACGGTCGGCGTGGCCGGCATCGCGGCAATCAGCCTCGCGGTCGCCGGCATCCTGGTGATGAACGTGATGCTGGTATCGGTCACGCAGCGCACGCCGGAGATCGGGCTGTTGAAGGCACTGGGCGCCACGCCGCGCGCGATCCGGGCCGCGTTCCTGACCGAGGCGGCGCTGCTGTCCGCGCTCGGTGGACTGATCGGCTTCGCGCTCGGCCATCTGGGGGCGTGGGTGATCCGTTACCTGTACCCGGCGTTTCCGGCGTACCCGCCCGACTGGGCGGTGCTGGCCGGGCTCGGCACCGCGTTCGCCACCGGGCTGATCTTCGGCGTGATGCCGGCGCGCCGTGCGGCGCGCCTGGACCCGGTGCTGGCGCTGGCGAAGCGATGAAGAACGACGTGTTCACCACAGAGAGCGCAGAGGACACAGAGGCAAGAAGAATGCTTTTCTCCGTGCTCTCTGTGTCCTCTGTGGTTATCAACGACCATCGCGCGCGGGCACCATGATCGCGCGCGACGCCGTCTTCCTCGCGCTGCGGGCGATCACCGCGCACCGGCTGCGCAGCTTTCTGACCCTGCTCGGCATCGCGGTCGGCATCGCGGCGGTGATCCTGCTGACGTCGATCGGCGAAGGCATCCACCGCTTCGTGCTGGCCGAGTTCTCGCAGTTCGGTACCAACGTGATCGGCATCACGCCGGGGCGCGTCGCCGCGTCGGGCGGGCCGCCCGGCCTGCCGGCGTCGGTGCGGCCCCTGACGTTCGAAGACGCGCGTGCGCTCGAGCGGGTCCCGGGCGTCGTCGCGGTCGTGCCGACGGTGTCCGGCAATTCGGAAGTGGCGGGCAACAGCCGTGTGCGTCGAACCATGGTCATCGGCGGAAACGCGGCGATGCTGCACGTGTTCAACATTCGCACGCGCGTCGGCCAGTTCCTGCCGGCGGAAGAGAGCGACGCGGCGCGAAACTTCGTCGTGCTCGGCCCGAAGCTGAAGGAAGAGCTGTTCGGGGCCGACAGCGCTCTCGGGGCGCGGGTGCGCGTGGGCGGACTGCAGTTCCGTGTGGTGGGGGTGCTCGAGCCGAAGGGTCAGTTCCTCGGCATTGATCTGGACGACACGGCCTACATTCCCGCGGCCCGTGCGCTGGAACTCTTCAACCGCGATGGAATGACCGAGGTCGATCTCAGCTACGTCGACGGAGCGTCGGCGTCGCAAGTGGCGGCGCAGGTGAAGGCCCTGCTGATCGCGCGCCACGGAAGCGAGGATTTCACCATCACCACGCAGGAAGAGATGCTGAAGACGCTCGGCAACATCCTCGACATCCTGACGATGGCGGTCGCGGGGCTCGGCAGCATCTCGTTGCTGGTCGGCGGCGTGGGCATCGTCACCATCATGACGATCGCGGTGGCCGAGCGAACCGGCGAGGTCGGCCTGATGCTCGCGCTCGGTGCGCAGCGGCGCACGATCCTCGGACTGTTTCTCGGCGAGGCGATCGTGCTGGCTGCGCTCGGCGGTGCCTTCGGCCTGGTCCTCGGCATCGGGCTGGCGCAGGGGATCCACGCCGCAGTGCCGGCGCTGCCGGTCCATACGCCGGTGCCGTATGCGGTGCTGGCCGAAATCGTCGCCGCGGGGATCGGGCTCGCGGCCGGCGTGCTGCCGGCGCGGCGCGCCTCCAGGCTCGACCCGGTCGAGTCGTTGCGCGCAGAATAGGCACTCATTGCTTGCGAGGGAACGATGACGATCCGGGTAGTTCGTCTGGGCACGCCACGCGCGCCGGGCGAGGGGCCGCGGCTCGGCACCGTGCGGCGCCCACCGCGCGGCGTGCCGAAGAGCGAATTCGCGCGGCAGAACTGGTACGACGTGTGGTTTCCCAACCTTTCGCCGAGCGCGGAACTGGTGAAGCTTGCCCAGGGCGCGCGCACCGAGCGCGAGTGGGAAGCCTTCCGCCGGAAATACCGCGCCGAGATGGCGGCGCCCGACAACGCGCGCATCCTCGACGTGCTCGCGCTGCTGTCGCAGCGCTCCGACTTCGCGGTCGGCTGCTACTGCGAGGACGAATCGCACTGCCATCGGTCGGTGCTGCGCGCGTTGCTGCGCGAGCACGGTGCCCGGGTCGAATGATTGCGAACTGCGACATCGGGCTGGCGCGACGGGCCGACGCGGAGTGGATCGCGTCGCTGTCGCGCGATGCGATCGAGGACGGTCTCGACTGGACGTGGACCCCCGGCCGCGTGCTGAGAAGCGTGGCCAACCCGGCCACCAACACGATCATTGCGCGCGAGCGCGACCGCCGGCTCGGCTTCGCGATCATGACCTACGGCGACGCGGACGCGCACCTGCTGCTGCTCGCGGTCGATTCCGCGCGGCGCCGCCAGGGCATCGGCTCGGCGCTGCTCGCCTGGCTCGAGCTGACGGCCCGGACCGCCGGCATCAGCCGGATTCGCGCAGAGGTGCGAGCTGGAAATGGCGCCGCGCGGGCGTTCTATCGCCGGCAGGGCTTCGAGCAGGCCCGTGTGCTGCACGGCTACTACCAGGGCGTCGACGACGCCATGGTGCTGGCGAAAAGGGTCGGCGCGGCTTGAATCGGAACCCGGACGCGCAGCAACCCGCGGCCGCGGCGGACGACCTCGTAGAACGTTGCACGCGCGAGTCGCTCCGGCTGCTCGAGGACAACCTGACGCCGCGGGGAGTTCTCGCGGCGCGACGCGGCGCTGCGGCCGAGGCGCGCAGCTACACGCGCATCTTCGGCCGCGATGCCGGGGTTTGCGCGCTGGCGATGATCGGCAGCGGCGTGCCGTCGCTGGAACAGGGCGCGGTCGCCAGCCTGGATGCGCTCGCGGCGCTGCAGGCGCCGAACGGGCAGATTCCCAAGTACGTCGATCCGGACGGCAAAGACGCCGACTTCTGGTATCTCGGCTGCATCGACGCGACGCTGTGGTGGCTGATCGCCGTCGACCACGCGCGCCGCGCGGCGCCGACGCCCGCCGGCGGCGCGCGCTGGCAGGGCAGCATCGAGCGCGCGCTGCAGTGGCTGCTCGCGCAGGAGCACCAGCGCTTCTTTCTGCTGCAGCAGAACGAGGCGAGCGACTGGGCCGACATCATGCCGCGCTCGGGCTTCGTGCTCTACACGAACGCGCTTTGGTATCTCGTCAAGCGCCGTTTCGGTCTGCCGCGACAGGACGAGACGCGCCATCACTTCAACCACCTGTTCCATCCGTTCAGTCGCGATCTGCCGGATTACCGGCGCGGACGGCTGCTGCGGCATTACGCGGTGCGCGGGCGGCACAGTCCCGGCCTGTACCTGAGCTTCGTCAATCTGTCGTTCGCCGGTGACGAGGGCGATGTTTTCGGCAACGTGCTGGCAATCCTGTGCGGGCTGGCGGGCGATGCGCGCGCGAACGAAATCGTCAAGACGCTGCTGGCCGCGGGAGTGGCCGATCCGTACCCCGTCCGCGTGACGATCCAGCCGATCACGCGTGAGCATGAGTTATGGCGCGGCTACATGGAACGCCATCGGCAGAATCATCCGCACCAGTATCACAACGGCGGCCTTTGGCCCTTCGTCGGCGGCTTCTGGGTGCTGGCACTGGCGATGCTGGGAATGACTGAACTGTCCCGCGGTGAGTTGTCCAAGCTCGCACGGGTCAACAGCCTCGACGGCTGGCGCTTCACCGAATGGTTCCACGGCAGGACGCTCGCGCCGATGGGCATGGCGGGCCAGAGCTGGAACGCCGCCACGTATCTGCTGGCGCAGCGCGCACTCGGCCGCGGTGAGTCGGTGTTCTCAGCGCACGATCAGCACGGGCGCGGTGCAATGCGCTAGGAGCTTGTTCACCACCGAACCGAGCAGCGCGCGGTTCAGCAGGCCGTGGCCGTGCGAACCCATCACGACGAGGTCGTAGTTGCCGTCGCGCGCCAGCTGGGAAATCTCCAGCCCGGGATCGCCGGTCAGCTCAGTCACCGAAGGCTCGATGCCGGCCTGCCGCAGCGCGTCGAGTGCGGGCCGTGCGGCGCGCTCGGCCTCGACCGGCAGCGGCGACAACACCTCGCCGCCCAGGGCGACCACCACGCGCAGCGGCGTCGGCGAAGCGACGAAGACCACGGTGACTTCGGCGCGATCGCCGAGGATGTGCGGATGCTGGCACAGGAACTCGACCGCACGCAGCGCGTGTTCGCTGCCGTCGAACGCAATCAGGGTGCGCATCGTTTTCGCCTGCACCGCCGGCCGGTGGCGCGTCATTCCGCTTCAACCTCGAACATCGTTGCAGAGCGGGTCGATCGCGCATTGACTCAGGTCACGGCGCAGATCGCGTACCGGCGTGGGTCCGGCGGCCGACACGAAGTTGGCGTCGCTCAACAAGGCGGCGCCGATCTAGCCAACACTGGCTACATGCTGCGACCGACGCGCGCGCAAAATGAACGGCATGCGTCGTTCAGGATCAAGCAACAGGGGAGACGCCGAGATGACTGGTTCAGCCTCTTTCGCTCGCAAGCCGCAACGGCGAGACCGACTGATTCGCGAACACGTTCACGATCCCTACAAGGTACGCGTCAAGCTGCCCGAACCGACCGTCTGCACGCAATGCGGCGCGATCTGGCTGCACGGCCGCTGGCAATGGGGCGAGGCGACCGCGGGCGCGCATGGGACGCTGTGCCCCGCCTGCCAGCGAGTGCGCGACAAGGCACCGGCCGGCCTGCTCTGGCTCGGCGGTGAGTTCTTCAGGGCGCACCGCGAGGAGATCCTCAACCTTGCACGGAATCACGTCGAGCAGCAACGGCGCGAGCATCCGCTGAAGCGCCTGCTCGGCATCGAGGAGCGCGCCGAAGGCATAGAGATTTCGTTCACCGACACGCACCTGCCACGCGGCGTGGGCGAGGCGATCGAACGCGCGTTCGACGGCGCGCTCGAGATCCAGTACACGGACGAGTCGAATCTCGTGCGCGTGCGCTGGGTGCGCTGATGCCGCGTCGAAACTGATCTGGAGCGATTGATCATGTTCAGCGAGGAAACGATCCGCAAGGTCTGGCAGAAGGGGCGCGCACGCAACGACCGTGCCGGTGAACTCTGGCGCCAGGACGAATGCGGCGCCTGGATGCATCGGCCCCGTTACGGCGACGCGAGTGCCGAGTTCGGATGGAAGATCGACCGCACATCCGTCGGGGGAGAAAATGACGTCGACGGCCTGCGCCCGTTCCACGTTGCCAATTCGTACGACATCGCCAACGGACGGCCGCACTGCCGCGTGACCGCCGACCGCAGCGGGCTGGGCGGCGACGCGCACACCGAGGAGCCGCGCAATCGCACGCTCTGACGGGCGTCGCGCCGCTTGCGTCGACCGGCATCGATGACACGGCGAAGCGCCGGGCTGCTGCTGTTCCGCGAGTCCGCCGGCGCGCTCGAGGTGTTCCTGGTGCATCCGGGCGGACCCTTCTGGGCCCGCAAGGATGCCGGCGCATGGTCGATCCCGAAGGGCGAGTTCAATGAGGACGAGGACCCGCTGCACGCGGCGCGGCGCGAGTTCGAGGAGGAAACCGGCATGGCAGTGGCAGGGGACTTCATGTCGCTGCAGCCGTTGCGCCAACCCAGCGGCAAGGTGATTCACGCCTGGGCGCTGCGCGCAGACGTCGACCCGGCGCGGGTGCGCAGCAACAGCTTCTCGATCGAGTGGCCGCCGCGCTCCGGGCAGCGGCGTGACTTTCCCGAAGTTGATCGCGCGGCCTGGTTCCCGCTCGACGAAGCCGCGTCGAATATCCAGAAGGGTCAGGCGCCCTTTCTCGAGCAATTGCGCACGCGGCTGCAGGCCTGATAAGCCTCGCGCCGCCGCCCGCCAGCAGCGTCGCGTCATCGCGACCGATCGCCAAAACCGGCGACGCACAATCCGCGGGCGTCGATTTTCTTTACAGCGGAGCGCGGGCGACCTCTATGCCTCCTCACGAATCAATGGCTTGGTGGCGCGGTACGAAATTTGCTCCCATAGATTCTCTTGTCCGCATCGCCGGACGCGCCGGGCGATCAACTGTCATGAAAGAGGAGGGGGAAAATGAAAATCGGGGCAAGGGAGGCGAGTCTGACGCTGGTTTCGCTGCTGTGGGGTGGAGCAGCGACGGCCGCGCCGGGCTGCCCGGAGATCGAGCAGTTCCTGAGCGACAAGGCAGTCGGGGTCGTCTGTTTTCACAGCGATGATCTGAGGACAAATAACGCAAGCACCACGCCCGCGAACAATTCGATCGTGACGTTTGCGGACGGCACGCACTTTCCAGGATTGTTAGGCGGTAGTGGTGGTTTCACTCCGATCACCGACCGCGGCGTCATTTCCAACGGTGCCGCGCCGACTTCGGGCGCGGTGCCGGGGATCCAGGTGCAAGGCTGGTTCGCCGATGACCCGACCAAACAGGCGCGCTTCCTGCTGCGTTTCCCAGACGACTGGAACGGCAAGCTCGTGGTTGCCGGCGCCTCGGGCACGCGCAGCGAATTCAACGGCGACTGGGCGTGGAGCGACTACGTCCTGCCCAGGGGCTATGCGTACGCGTCGCAGAACAAGGGCGTGTTGAATCTGTATCTGGTGTCTCTCGCCTCTGCGACACAGCCTGCGACCGACCCGCTGGCGTGCCGGTTGAATCCGGCTTCACAGGTCTGGGTTCACTTCTACGACAACGATCCGGCCAAGCCCTTCACCCAGTGGACCGACTACATGCTGATGACTGCAAAGCTGGCCCAGCAGGCGGTCAAGGTCAAATACAGCCACTTCGCACGCCGCACGTATGCGGTGGGCACGTCGAACGGCGGCTACCAGGTCAGGCGCGCGATGGAAGAGGCGCCGGATCTGTTCGACGGCGGCGTGGATTGGGAGGGCACCTTTATCGACGCGGCCGGGCCGAACATCCTGATCGACCTGCCGCCGGCGATCAAGAATTTCCCCGCCTATGTGGCGTCTGGATACGACCCCAATAGCCAGGCGGCGCAGAACATTCTCGCTGCCGGATACCCGCCGGATATCGTGAACCGCGCGGTCACGCCGGTCGATTCGCTCTGGGGCCGCTACAGCGCTTCGTTCTGGGAGGTCACCGCGTGCCAGTGGCAGGAGCGGTTCGATCCGACGTATGCCACCTACACCGCCGGACTGGACAACTACGACTACCTGTCGCGCGTCACCTCCGTACCCGGCGTCTTCACGAATGTTGCGGCGACCGCGACGACGGGCAAGATCAAGAAGCCGTTGATCACGGTGGCGGGCACGATGGACGCGCTGCTGCCGATCAAGCGCCAGGCTCGCGCCTATGAGGCGGTGGTCAACGCCTCGCGCAAGGGCAACAATGCCCAGCGCAGCGCGCAATACCGGTTGTATGAAGTGCAGAACGGCAATCACATCGAAAGCTACGTCGTTCCGTTCCCGCAACTCGTGGAGATCCAGCCGCATGCGCAAAAGGCGTTCGATCTGCTCGTGAACCACGTCGAGTCCAACGCGGCGCTGCCGCCGAGCCAGTGCATTCCCAGGGGCGGCTCGATCTCCGCACACCCGTCCGAACCGGGGCACTGCGCCAATCTGTTCGTGCCGTAACGAATTCGTTGGTCTGATGTCTTGAAGAAGGGGTCGCAGGACCCCTTCTTCGTTTGGCCGCCGTCCTCCCTGTCCCGGTTCGCACGCCCGTGCAACCGCGGAGTCTGCTCGCGCAAACAGGTCGCGAAGCGATGCATCTCGGCCGGGTTCCGATTCGGGTAAAGTCTCCGCCGACGCGGTTCCCTTCCATCTACCCGGAAATCCCCATGCAAGTGTTCAACTTCAGCGCCGGCCCTGCGGTGCTGCCCAAGGAAGTCCTGCAGCGCGCCGCCGACGAGATGCTCGACTGGCACGGCAGCGGCATGTCGGTGATGGAGATGAGCCATCGCGGCAAGGAGTTCATCTCGATCGCCGCCA
>JBLMYK010000032.1:0-3744 GCA_050258235.1 Gemmatimonadota bacterium
GCTGTGGGCTTTCGGCGGCAAGGTCGTCGACCCCAGCAACAAGGTCGTGCTCGACAGCCCCGAGACGCTGAAGGCATTGGAGTACACGAAGGAGCTGTACACGACCTTCGCTCCCGGCACGCTGTCGTGGCTCGACCCGAACAACAACAAGGCGTTCCTCGACGGCCAGGTCTCGCTCACCAACAACGGCATCTCGATCTACTACGCGGCGAAGAACTCGCAGGACCCGAAGGTCAAGGAGATGGCGGCGGACATCTACCACGCCAACATGCCGATCGGCCCGGTGGGCCGGCCGACCGAGTTCCAGCTGTTCTTCAACCAGATGATCTTCAAGTACACGAAGTACCCGAAGGCGGCGAAGGAGTTCCTGCGCTTCATGATGGAGGACGAGCAGATGAATCCATGGGTGCAGGCGTCGATCGGGTATGTCACACCGGCGCTTCGCGCCTACGAGAAGCATCCGATCTGGACGTCCGATCCGAAGCACACGCCCTATCGCGATTCGATGAAGAACATGCTGCCGAGCGGCTACGCCGGCAAGATGGGCTACGCTTCGGCCGGCACGCTGGCCGATTTCGTCGTGGTCGACATGTTCGCCGAGGCCGCGTCGGGACAGAGGACGCCGAAAGAGGCCGCGGAGCGCGCGCAGAAGCGGGCTGAGCGGTACTACAAGGTCTGAGCAGCGCAAGCGGCGGGCGCCGGCGGATGGCCAACCAGGGAGCGCTCGCGCGGGCGCTCGACAACCGCAATCTCCTCGGGCTGCTGTTCATCGCGCCCGCGGCGGTGCTGTTGCTGGTCTTTCTGACCTATCCGCTGGCGCTTGGCACGTATCTCGGCTTCACCGACGCCAAGATCGGGCGGCCCGGCGAGTGGGTCGGAATCGAGAACTTCGTGTTCCTGTTCGGCGACAGCGTGGCCAGGCTGTCGCTGTTCAACACGCTCTTTTATACGGCGGTCGCGAGCATCTTCAAGTTCGCGCTCGGGCTGTGGCTGGCGCTGATCCTCAACAAGCATCTGCCGTTCAAGGCGTTCCTGCGCGCGATCGTGCTGCTGCCCTTCATCGTGCCCACCGCGCTGTCGGCGATCGCGTTCTGGTGGATCTACGACTCGCAGTTCTCGATCATCAGCTGGACCCTGGAGCGGCTCGGACTGATCCACCGCTACATCGACTTTCTCGGCGATCCCTGGCTGGCGCGCTTCTCGACGATCGCCGCCAACATCTGGCGCGGGGTTCCGTTCGTCGCGATCTGCCTGCTCGCAGGGCTGCAGACGATATCGCCGTCGTACTACGAGGCCGCGAGCCTGGACGGTGCCACGCCATTGCAGCAGTTCCGCTACGTGACGCTGCCGCTGCTGACGCCGATCATCGCGGTGGTGATGACTTTCTCGGTGCTCTTCACGTTCACCGATTTCCAGTTGATCTACGTGCTGACCCGCGGCGGCCCGCTGAATGCCACCCATCTGATGGCGACGCTGTCGTTCCAGCGCGCGATCTCGGGCGGCGCGCTCGGTGAGGGGGCGGCGCTTGCCACCGCGATGATTCCGTTCCTGCTGGCGGCCATCCTGTTCAGCTATTTCGGTCTGCAGCGCCGGGCATGGCAGCAGGGAGGGCGCGACACATGAGCGAAGCGCCTGCGACGCCGCGCGACGCGGCCCCGGAAGTCACCGACTCCCAGGGGATGAATTACCTCGTGTCGCTGCCGCGGCGCGTGGTGACGGTCTACATTCCCTTGCTCGGCTTCCTGTTCGTGCTGCTGTTTCCGTTCTACTGGATGGTGGTCACCACGTTCAAGCCGAACGAGGAACTGCTCAGCCCCACCGGCAACCCGTTCTGGGTCATCCATCCCACGCTGGCGCACATCAAGAAGCTGCTGTTCGATACCTCGTATCCCGAATGGCTGTGGAACACGATGCTGGTGGCGGTCGTCTCGACCTTCCTGTCGCTCATTTGCAGCGTGCTCGCCGCCTATGCGATCGAGCGGCTTCGCTTCCGCGGCTCGCGCTACGTCGGCATGGCGATCTTTCTCGCCTATCTCGTGCCGCCATCGATCCTGTTCATTCCGCTGGCGACGATGGTGTACAAGCTCGGCCTGTTCGACACGCGGCTGGCGCTGATCCTGACGTATCCGACCTTCCTGATCCCGTTCTGCACCTGGCTGCTGATGGGCTACTTCAAGAGCATTCCGTTCGAACTCGAGGAGTGCGCGTTGATCGACGGCGCAAGCCGCTGGCAGATCCTGGCGCGCATCGTGCTGCCGCTGGCGGTGCCCGGACTGATTTCGGCCGGGATCTTCGCCTTCACGTTGTCCTGGAACGAATTCATCTACGCGCTGACGTTCGTGTCCTCGTCGGAAATCAAGACCGTCCCGGTCGCCGTCGTCACGGAACTGGTGGAGGGCGACGTCTATCACTGGGGCGCGCTGATGGCGGGCGCGCTGTTCGGTTCGCTCCCGGTGGCGATCCTGTACTCGTTCTTCGTCGAGTATTACGTGTCCGGCATGACGGGCGCAGTCAAGGAGTAGCGGGCGGGACGCGAGCTTCGGCACAATGCGGCCGTGCCGCAGGACACGCCCGTGCTGACACCTAGCTTCGTTCCCCCGCAGTCATTCGACGATCCCGCGGCGGCGCTTGCCCGCGTACGCGCGATCTACGACCAGTCGATCGAGTTCCTGCGCGACCGGCTCGTCCGCTTTCTTGCGGGCGAGGACCCGGCGCAGCGCGTGCGCGCCTGCTATCCGTTCGTCCGCATCCGCATCGAAACCGTCGCGCGCGCCGATTCGCGCCTGAGCTACGGATTCGTGGCCGGTCCCGGCATTTACGAGACCACGCTCACGCGGCCGGACCTGTTCGGGAACTATTTCTTCGAGCAGTTCCGCCTGCTGCTGCTCAACCATCAGGTGGCGCTCGAAATCGGTATCGGCCGGCAGCCGATCCCGGTGCACTTCTCGCTGGGCGAGGACGAGTACTTCGAGGGCTCGCTGTCCCCGGAGATGCGCCTGCGGCTGCGCGATCTGTTCGACCTGCCGGATCTGGGGCGCATGGACGATGGCATCGCCAACGGCACGTTCGTACCCCAGGGCGGCGAACCGCTGCCGCTGGCGCTGTTCACCGCGCCGCGCGTGGACTATTCATTGCACCGGCTGCGTCACTACACCGCGACGGCGCCCGAGCACTTCCAGAACTTCGTGCTGTTCACGAACTACCAGTTCTACGTCGACGAGTTCGTGCGCATCGGGCACGCACTGATGGAGCAGGCCGATGCTGCTGCAGGCGATTACGTTGCGTTCGTCGAGCCGGGCAACGTGATCACGCGCCGCGGCCAGCCTGCGCCCGACAGTCCGCTCGCCCGCCTGCCGCAGATGCCGGCCTATCACCTGGTGCGTGCTGACGGCACTGGAATCACGATGGTCAACATCGGCGTCGGGCCGGCCAACGCGAAGACGATCACCGATCACGTCGCGGTGCTGCGTCCGCACGCTTGGATCATGCTGGGTCATTGCGCCGGGCTTCGCACCACGCAGCAGCTCGGCGATTACGTGCTTGCCCACGGCTACGTGCGCGAGGACCACGTGCTCGACGAGGACCTGCCGACCTGGGTGCCGATCCCGGCGCTGGCCGAGATCCAGGTTGCGCTCGAACGGGCGGTTGCCGAGGTCACGCAGTTGTCGGGCTACGAGCTGAAGCGCGTGATGCGGACGGGCACCGTCGCCAGTACCGACAATCGCGACTGGGAACTCCTGCCGC
>JBLMYK010000033.1:0-6726 GCA_050258235.1 Gemmatimonadota bacterium
GCACCGCGAAGGCGGCGAGCAGCGTGAGCAGCACCACGGTCAGCGTCGAGGCGTACGCGGTGTCGAAGTAGCTGAACGCCACCTGGTAGATGTAATACAGCAGCAGGCTCGACGCGTTGTCGGGTCCGCCCTTGGTCAGGATGAACAGGTGGTCGACCAGCTTGAACGAGTTGATCGTCGCGTTGACCAGCACGAACAGCGTGGTGGGCATCAGCAGCGGAAAGGTCACGCGCCAGAAGAAATACCAGCGCGAGGAGCCCTCGATCCGGGCCGCTTCGCGCAGCTCGGGCGGCAGCGACTGCAGCGCGGCGAGATAGAAGATCATGAAGAAGCCCGCCTCCTTCCAGATCACCATCAGCATCGTCGCCCCGAGCACGGTGTTCGGATCGCCGAGCCAGTTGTGGCTGGGCACGCCGAACAGCGCGAAGAACTGGTCGAGCAGTCCGATCTGCGGCGTGTAGTAAAAGAGCCAGATGTTGGCCACCGCGATCATCGGCAGCACGGTCGGGGTGAAGTACGCCATCCGCACCAGCGCGCGCGCCGGCAGCTTGTCGTTCACCCACAGCGCCATCACCAGCGCGAGCGCGATCGCGGTCGGGATGGTGCCGAGCGCGAACACGAAGTTGTTGCCCAGCACCTGCCAGAACACCGGATCGTGGGCGAGCGACGCGTAATTGGCGAAGCCGACGAACCGGGACGGCCGCACCGCCGTCCCGGTGGAGAAGAAGCTGTCGATGAACGTCGCCGCGGCCGGGTAGTGCGTGAACGCGACGAGCAGGATTGCGGCCGGCGTCAGCAGCAGCCAGCCGTAAACGTGTTTCATCGGGTAGTTGCTCGTTGTCCGTTGCTCGTTGTCAGTTGATTGTCATCGTGCGCAGGTCCAACCCGACAACGGACAACTGACAACCGGCAACGGCAAACGGGCAACGAACAACCGGCAACCGGCAACGGTTGCTCACCGATAGGGCTTCAGCAGCCGGTCGGCTTCCTGTTGCGCGGCTTTCAGCGCGTCGGCGGGCGACTTCTGGCCGGTCAGCGCGGCCTGGATCGCGTCATCGAGGAGCTTCCTCACGCGCCCGGTCTGGAACGTCGACAGTTCCGGCGTCGCGTACTGGAACTGGTCGCGCGCGACCACCGCCTGCGGGAACGTCGCCGCATACGCCTTCAGCTTCGGCGTGTCGTACGCATCGGGACGCGTGGCGACGTAGCCGGTGGCGATGCTCCAGTCGGCCGCACGCTCCGGTGTGGTCATCCACTTCACGAACGTGAGCGCGGCCTTGCGCTCTGCGGGCGTGGTCTTCTTGAAGATGTAGAAGTTGCCGCCGCCGGTCGGCGAGCCGCGCTGCTTGGACGCCGGCAGCATCGCCACGCCGAACGGGAATTTCGCGCTGTCCTTCACCGCCGTCAGGTTGCCGGTGGTATGCCACATCATCGCCGTCTTGCCTTCGGTGAAGGCCTGGCGCAGCGTGCCCCACTCGACCGTGCCCTCGGGCATCACCTTGTACTTCGCGCCCAGGTCACGCCAGTACTGCAGCGCTGCGATCACGTCCGGATCCGCATAGTTGGTCGCGTTGCCTTCCTTGTTCATCAGGTCGTGGCCGTTTTCGCGCGCGAAGGCCTGGAACATCCAGTAGGCGTAGCCGGTCGACGGCACCATCACGCCCCAGCGCGTGACGTGGCCCGCCGCGTCCTTCTTCACCAGCTTCTCGGCCATCTGCGTCATCTCGTTCCAGGTGGCGGGCGGCCGCTCCGGATCGAGACCGGCCTCCTTGAACGCGTCCTTGTTCCAGTACAGCACGATGGTCGAACGCTGGAACGGAATGCCGTACACCTTGCCCTTGTAAGTGCCGTTGGCCATCAGCGCCGGATAGAACGACTTCAGCCACGCCTTGTCATCGGCCGACGTGGCAATGTCGTCCCACGCGAGGATCGCGTCCTGCTCGAGCAGTTCGTAGATGTCGATCGAGAACAGCACCGACAGCGGCGCCGATTGCCCGGCCTTCAGCGCGGCGAGCGCCTTGATCCGCGCATCGTCGTAGTTGCCGGCGTAGATCGGATTGATCTTGATGTCCGGATGCTCCTTTTCGAATTCCCGCGCGTAGCCGTCGATCACCTTGGTCAGCGGTCCGCCGACCGCGATCGGGTAGTAGAAGGTGAGCTCGGTCACCGCGCGTGCCGGCGCGGCGGCCACGCACAGCGCTGCCAGCAGAACTGCAAACAGCCATCTCATGGTCTTCCTCCTGTTGGTGTTCTCGGTCGGCGGCCGAATTCGCTCATCGGCCGCCGGCCAAGTCTTGCAAGAGCTGCAACGTTAGTCGAGAGCCCGCTTCCCTTTTACGAAACCGGCCGAACCGCTTGACCCGGATCAACCCGCAAACCGCCCGCTGCGTCGAACAAGTGGACTGCGTCCGCATCCCAGCCGAGGCGCACCGGAGCGCCGCTGCCGAGTCGAAGCTGGCCCGGTGCACGCAACAGCAGCGATTCCTGCCCGACGCGCGCGGTGAGGATCGTGTCGGCACCGTGATACTCGGCGCTCGTGACCTCGGCCGCGATGCCATCGGCCTGCACCAGCCGGACATGCTCCGGACGGATGCCGAGCGTGAGTCCCTTGCCGCGCGTGCGCAGCACCGGCTCCGTTGCGCCGCGGATCACCGCGCCGTCCGGGCCGTCGTCGAGCGCGACCAGGTTCATCGCCGGCGTGCCGATGAAGCGCGCCGCAAAGAGGCTCGCCGGGCGCGCATACAGTTCCTCCGGCGTGCCCTCCTGTTCGACGCGCCCGTCGCGCATCAGGACCACGCGGTCGGCCATGCTCATCGCCTCGACCTGGTCGTGCGTCACGTAGATCACCGTCATGCCGAGGCGCTGCTGCAGCGCGCGGATCTCCACCCGCATGCCATGGCGCAGCTGCGCATCGAGGTTCGACAGCGGCTCGTCCATCAGGCAGATCTTGTTCTCGGCGATGATGGCGCGCGCGAGCGCCACGCGCTGCCGCTGCCCGCCGGAAAGCTGCGACGGCTTGCGCGCGAGTTGCTCGGACAATCCCACCAGCGCGGCGACGCGCGCCAGGCGCTCTTCGCGCTCGGCCTTCGGCGTGCGGCGCACCTTGAGCCCGAACACGATGTTCTCCGCAACCGACAGGTGCGGGAACAGCGCGTACGACTGGAACACCATCGATATGCGGCGCTGGTCGGGCGAAAGCTTCGTGACGTCGCGCCCGCCGATCAGGACCCTGCCCTCGCTCGGCTCTTCCAGTCCCGCAACCAGGCGCAGCACGGTCGACTTGCCGCAGCCCGACGGCCCGAGCAGGACCAGGAACTTGCCGGCGTCGGCGCGCAGGCTCACGCGATCCACCGCGCACACCGCGCCAAAGCGCTTCGTCACTCCGTCCAGGGCGATATCCGACATGGCGCGCGCATTATGCAGGCGATCGCCCCCGTTCGCGGGCACGCTTCGCCATCCATTGCCCAATCGTCCAAGCGCGCGATTCGCCTGCTTCAGTCGGTGACCTGGCGCGACGATTGCGCAAATATGCGGGCGAAGCCGATCCCGCCCGCCAGGGTGTGGCGGCGCCTGAGCAGCGGACTGTCAGCGAACACCGCGCCCTGCATCAGGTCCGACCGCAGATACGCACCGATCCACCAGCGATCGACGCGGCGCGTCAGCGTCGCGATGGTGGTCCAACCCGCATAGCCGCCACGCGCGGAATACGCGGGGCGATCGGCGTTCGCGTATGCGCTGTCAACGCCATAGATCCACCGGTTCAGCGCGCGGTCCGCCCACACCGGCCCGGTCTGCACGGAGAGGTTCCAGCGCGGCAGCAGGCGCCGACTCTCCCACTGCACATGCGGTGCCGCCTGCCATCCCTCGATGCGCGCGTGCCGCTGAAGCGCGACCACCGCACGCACCGGCAGCTGCAGCGTCACGCGCTGCTCGCGCGCGCGATCGTCGAGCAGGTGCAGCTTCAGGTTCGGCCCGATCTCTCCGGTCGCGGGCAGGCGCGGCATGCCGCGCCGCGCTTCGTTGTCGGCGCTGTCGACGGATGGGTTCAGCCATGCGCTGAGGTTCAGTTCCCACGCGCCGTGCGCGAACAGCATCGCTCGCGCGCCTTCGCGATCGGCTTTCAGGATCGGTCCGCGATAGACGACGTAAGGCAGCGGCAACAGCAGGTTGCCGGACTGATCGGCGCCGCGGTAGTGCGGAATGCGCGCCACGCCGGCGCCGAGGCCCAGTTCCCACAGCGGGCCGCTTTCCGCGTGCACGGTCGTGCAAACAGCGAACAACGCCGCGGCGATCGCGCACGAGGCGGCCGGCAATCGCTTCATGCGGCCAGTGTAGGAGGCTTGCCGGGCTGCCTTATTGACGCCGCATCGGGTCCGCGGCGTGCCGGCTCATCGATATGGCACGTGCCCCGGCAGCATGTCGTCGAGGTGGGTCAGCCCCCAGAGTTCCGGATCCTCGCGCTGCAAGATGCGATCCCGCCCGGGATTGCGCGCGAGGTCGATCAGCACCGGAGCGATCCTCAGTCCGGTGGCGATCGAGAAGAACGCCTTGACCTTGGGCATCAGCAGGGCGCCGTCGTTCTGCTCGACCACCAGCGCGAGCCGGCCCGATTCCATCCGCACCAGCGAGCCGACCGGATAGATGCCGACGCTCTTGACGAATGCATGGAAGATGCGTTCGTCGAAGTGATGACTGGACCACTCGGCCATCTTCCGGATCGCCTCGGCCGGCTGCCAACCGCCCTTGTACAGGCGGTTCGATGTCACCGCATCGTAGACGTCGCACACCGCGCCCATCTTCGCGTACAGGCTGATCTCATCGGCCTTCAGACCGTGCGGGTAGCCGGTGCCGTCGATCTTCTCGTGGTGATGCAGGCAGACGTCGAGCGGCAGCGGCCCGGCGCCGCCGCCTTCGACGAGCAGCCGGTGCCCCAGCTCCGGATGCTGCTTGACCCGCGCGAATTCAGCGTCCGTGAGCTTGGCGGGCTTGTTCAGGATCTCGGTCGGGATCAGCGCCTTGCCCAGGTCGTGCAGCAGGCCCGCAAGCCCGGCCTGGTGCGTCGACTCCTCGTCGAGCCCGAGCTGGCGCGACAGGGAAATCATCAGCGCGCACACCGCGACCGAATGCATGTAGGTGTAGTCGTCGATACCTTTGAGCCGCGCGAGGCTGATCAGCGCGGCCGGATTTCGGTTCACGGAGTCCGAGATTTCCTGCACCAGCGGCAGGACCTGATCGGCACCGAACGCCTTGCCCATCCGGACTTCCTGGAACATCGAAACGACCGCCGCCTTCGCCCTGGCGCAGATCCGTGCGGCGCGTTCGACTTCGGACGCAAATTCGGCTCGCGCCGGCGGACACGCCGCCGTCGCGGCATCGTCCAGCGCAGCACCGAGCGCCCGGTCGACCTCGGCGTCGACTTCCCGCGGCGACATCGCCACCGCCTGCGGTTGTTCGACATCCAGCCCGCGAGAAATGTCGATCCACACCTCCCTGATGCCGCTGTCGGCGATGCGGACCACATCCTCGGGGTCGGTCAATGAAAAGTTGGTGCGCCAGAACGGGTGCGCCATCCAGGCGCCGCACAGTTCGTGCACGTGCATGCCAAGGCGAAGATCCTTGGTCGCGATCCGTTTCAGGGAGGTCGGCTGAAGCACCGTGCTGGCGAGTTGCGAGGGTTCCGCTCCCTCGTCTACGGCAGCAACACAGGCAACTTTAGGAGCGGCATCGCCTGAAAACACTGGCATTCTTTGCCGCTTCACAGGGCCTGATGGACAGGGTGCCGACATGCCGGATTCCGCAATCAACGCGTTCCGCCTCTCGATCCCCCAGAGCGCGATCGACGACCTGCACGCACGTCTCGATCGCGTCCGCTGGCCGGACGAAGCACCCGATGCGCCGTGGGCCTACGGCACCTCGCTCGGCTTCATGCGCGAACTCGCGCTCGACTGGCGCACGCGATTCGACTGGCGCAGGACCGAGGCGGAGCTGAATTCCTGGCCACAGTTCGTCACCCGGATCGACGGCATCGACGTGCACTTCCTGCACGTGCCGGGCAAGGGGCCGAGCCCGAGACCGCTGCTGTTGTCGCACGGCTGGCCGGGATCGGTGCTCGAATTCATGAAGCTCATTCCGCGGCTCGCCGATCCGGCCGCGCATGGCGGGGATGCGGCCGATGCCTTCACCGTGGTCGCGCCTTCGCTGCCCGGCTACACACTGTCGTTCAGGGAAAACCAGCCGCGCAGGTCGCTGCAGCAGATCGGCGCGATGTTCGACGTGCTGATGCGCGAGCGGCTCGGCTATCGCCGCTACGGCGCGCAGGGAGGCGACTGGGGCTCGTTCGTGACCGCCTGGCTGGGCGCGAACCGCGCGGAACATCTTTCGGGGATCCACCTGAACCTGATGCCGCTGAGACGCGACCCGGCGATGTTCACCGATCCGACGCCGGAGGAGCGGCGTTACGTCGCCGAACTGCAGACTTGGCGGAAGGAGGAAACCGGCTATCAGGCGATCCAGGGCACGCGCCCGCAGACGCTGGCGTTCGCGCTGTCGGACTCGCCGATCGGCCTGGCCGCCTGGATCGCGGAGAAATATCGCGCATGGACGGACTGCGACGGCGACCCGCGCAATGCGCTCACGGTGGACGAGATGCTCGGCAACATCAGTCTGTACTGGTTCACCAACTGCATCGGCGCGTCGTTCTGGCCGTACTACGCGCGCCTGCACGGG
>JBLMYK010000034.1:0-5232 GCA_050258235.1 Gemmatimonadota bacterium
CGGGCTGCCGCGAACTCGAAAAGACCTCGGACACGGAGTTCAGGTCCGTGGTCGTCGCCAAGGTCGGCCCGGTCACCGCCACCTTCAAGGGCAACGTGTCGCTGCTCGATCTCGATCCGCCGCGCGCCTACACGATTGCGGGCCAGGGCCAGGGCGGCGCGGCGGGATTCGCGAAGATGAAGGCGCGCGTGACGCTGAGCGAGGACCCCGAGGCCACGCTGCTGCGCTACGAGGCTCAGGCCGAAATCGGCGGCAAGCTCGCCAGCATCGGCAGCCGTCTGGTGCAGTCGGTCGCCAAGAAGAACGCCGATGATTTCTTCGTCGCCTTTGCCGAGCGCCTCGGCGCGCCGGCGCCCGCCGCGCCCGCGGCGGCCGCTGCGGTGGAAGCGCCGGCCGCTGCCGCCGCCGCTCCTGCGATCGCAGCCACGCCGGTAGCCGCCAGGGAGCCGACATCGGCCGGACTGCCTTCGTGGGTGATTGCCATCATCGCGGCCTGCGCGGGTGTCGTGCTCGGGTTCATTCTGGGAAGATTCGGCTGACCGCCTGGCTTGCCGGCGATTGATCGCCGCACGTGCGGCGATGCGACCCCTTTCGCACCGGGACCCGTGATTCGCCATTCCACTGGAAGACCAACAATCCCCGCCGCCATCTGGGCGCTGGGCTTCGTCAGCCTGATGATGGACATCTCTTCCGAGATGATCCACAGCCTGCTGCCGATGTTCATGGTGTCGGTGCTCGGCGCCAGCGCGTTCGCGGTCGGACTGATCGAGGGCGCGGCCGAGGCCACGGCGCTGATCGTCAAGGTCTTCTCCGGCGCGCTGTCCGATTACCTGGGCAGGCGCAAGCTGCTTGCCGTGATCGGCTACGCGCTCGGAGCATTCACCAAGCCGCTGTTCGCGATTTCTTCGAGCCTCACGGTGATCCTGACCGCGCGCGTGACCGACCGCATCGGCAAGGGCATCCGCGGAGCGCCGCGCGACGCGCTGGTCGCCGACCTCGCGCCGCCGGAGATCCGCGGCGCGGCGTTCGGCCTGCGGCAGTCCCTCGATACGGTGGGCGCCTTCGTCGGCCCGCTCACCGCCGTCGCGCTGATGCTCGCCTGGGCGGACGACTTCCGCGCGGTGTTCTGGGTCGCGGTGATACCGGGCCTGCTCAGCGTCGCGCTGCTGATCTTCGGCGTGCACGAACCGGAGCGCCATGCGCGCGATTCCAGGCGCGGCAACCCGATCCGGCGCGACGGTCTCAGGCGCCTGCCGCGCGCCTACTGGTTCGTCGTCGGAATCGGTGCGCTCTTCACGCTGGCGCGCTTCTCCGAGGCGTTCCTCGTGCTGCGCGCGCAGCAGGGCGGCATGCCGGTCGCCTGGGTGCCGCTGGTGATGGTGGCGATGAACGTCGTGTATGCGCTGTCCGCGTATCCGTTCGGTCACCTGTCGGACCGCATGAATCACGGCAAGCTGCTGATGCTCGGCCTGCTCGTGCTGATCGCAGCCGATCTCGTCCTCGCATCGGGGAACCACTGGACCGTCGTCCTCGCCGGCGTGATGCTGTGGGGCCTGCACCTGGGCATGACGCAGGGGCTGCTGGCGACGATGATCGCCGACGTCGCGCCGGAGGATCTGCGCGGCACCGCGTACGGATTCTTCAACCTCGTCAGCGGCATCGCGATGCTCGCCGCCAGCGCCGTCGCCGGCCTGATCTGGGATCGGCTCGGCGCTGCCTTCACGTTCTACGCAGGCGCGGCGTTCTGCGTGCTGACTCTGGCGGGATTGGCGCTGCGGCCGATCCGAAGCAGGACGGCGCCGAGCCGTTGAAGAAGCCCGCGTTTTCCGATCGACCTGCTTTGATCAGCGGCGTTCCGAGGTGGTAGCGTTATGCGGACCCTGTCGGGACCAGAAGAACCAGAGACGCGCCGATGCCCAGCTACGACGACCTGAGCCGCGACGAACTGCTCCGCCTGCTGGGCGAATCCGAAACGCAGAAGAGGAACGGTGTGGACGGTAAACAACCGGCCGCGATCGTCTCCGTCGATGAGCAGCAACGGATCGCCCGGTTCAATCCGGCCGCCGAAGCGATGTTCGGCCTGAGAGCGACCGAAGCGATCGGACAGCCCCTGTCGCTGATCCTGCCCGGGCGCCTCCAGTTCCGTGCAACCGATGAGAAGGCAGTTCGAAACATCGAACGGGCCGGAACAGCGGCACACCCGATGGGCATGGTCGTCGAACTCAGCGGGCGGCGTGCCGACGGCACGGAGTTTCCCGTCAAGGTATCGATCGTCCGGGCCGGGGCTTCGGGCGCCGGAGTCCTGACGCTGATTCTGCGCGATGCGGGCGCCCGCAACGAGGCGGAACATGCGCTGCACGCAAGGGAAACGGAGCTTGCCGAGGCGCAGCGGCTTGCGCACATCGGCAGCTGGTACTGGGACGCGCAGACCGATGTCACCGTCGGCTCGGACGAACTGTTGCGCATCTACGGCTTCGATCCTGCGACCGAGACCATGCCCAACTTCAGGGAGCAGCGCGGGCGCTGCTACCCGATCGAGGACTGGGAACGGGTGAATTCTGCGGTCCAGCGGACGATCGAGACGGGCATTGGTTACGAACTCGACGTGCGCGCCTACCGCAACGGCACGCCGATCTGGATCACCACGCGCAGCGAGGCGGTGCGCAATGCCGAAGGCAAGATCGTCGCCCTGCGCGGCACGGTGCAGGACATCACGGAGCGCAAGCACGCCGAAGAGGCATTGCGCGCGAGCGAGCAGCGGTTCCGGGGTCTGGTCGAGCAGACCGCCGACGGGATCTTCGTGGCCGACCGCGAAGGCAATTACACCGACGTCAATCGCGCCGGCGCACAGATGCTCGGCTACACGTCGGAAGAGATTTGTCGGCTGAGCATCGCCGATGTAATTGCGCCCGAGGAAGTCGCCCGGATTCCCGACGAAGTGGCGCAGTTCGCCGACGGAGCGGTCGTGCGCAGCGAATGGCGATTCCGCCGCAAGGACGGCTCGTTCTTTCTCGGCGAAGTCACGGGGCGCCAGTTGCCCGATGGTCGCCTGCAGGGGGTCCTGCGCGACATCACCGAGCGCAGGCGCGCCGAAGACGCCCTGCGCGACAGGGAGGCGTTCCTCGGCAAGGTCATGGACGCGTCGCTGAACGGCATTTACATCTATGACCTCGAGCGCGGCGCCAACCTTTTCGTCAACCGCCAGTACACGCGCCTGACCGGATACACGCTCGACGACATCAACGCGATGAGCGGGTCGCGGTTCTTCGCGCTGTTTCACCCCGAGGACGCTGCCCGTGTGAGCGAACACATGACGCGGGTGTCGCAGGCCGCCGATGGCGAGGAACTGGAGGTGGAATACCGCTTCCGCACCGCCGATGGGCGCTGGATCTGGTGCCTGTCGCGCGACTCGGTGTTCGCGCGCAACGCCCGCGGCGCGGTCAAGCAGCTGATCGGTACATTCATCGATCTGACGCAGAGGAAGCAGGCCGAGGTCGCGCTGCGGGACAGCGAGGCCCGTTTCCGCGAACTGGTGCAGAACGCCAACAGCGCAATCGTGCGCTGGGCGGCCGACGGCACGATCAATTTCTTCAACGAGTACGCGCAGGCCTTCTTCGGCTGGCCTGCCGGGGAGGCGATCGGCAAGCACGTCAGCATCCTGGTGCCGAAGACGGAATCGACCGGAGCCGACCTCACGGGGCTGGCGCAGGACATCGTCCGCCATCCCGAGCGCTACATGAACAACATCAACGAAAACGTGTGTCGCGACGGGCGGCGGGTGTGGATGACCTGGACCAACCGCGCGATCTCCGATGCCGACGGCCAGGTGATCGAAGTACTGGCAATCGGCAACGACATCACCGCGCAGAAGACGGCCGAGGACGCGCTGCGCGAAGCCGACCGCCGCAAGGACGAATTCCTCGCCACCCTGGCGCACGAGCTGCGCAATCCTCTGACCCCGATCCGCAATGCGGCCTTTGTGCTGGGCAGGCAACCGGCGAACGTCGAGCGCGTGCGCTGGGCGCAGGGACTCATCGAGCGGCAGGTGACCCAGCTGACGCGACTCGTGGACGATCTGCTCGACGTGGCGCGCATCGTGCACGGCAAGCCGACGCTGAAGATGGGCCCGGTCGTGCTGAGCGCCATCGTTCACCAGGCGGTCGAAACCGTGCGCCCGAGCTTCGACGCGAAGCACCACCGCTTCGAGATGCGCCTGCCCGCAAGCGAAGTGACCTTGCACGGCGATTCGGCACGGCTGGCGCAGGTGATCGTCAACCTGCTCGACAACGCGGCGAAGTACACGCCGGACGGCGGACACATCCGGCTGGACGCGGACGTGGCGGCCGGCATGCTGGAGGTCCGCGTGCGCGACGACGGCATGGGCATCCGGGCCGACCTGCTACCTCGCGTATTCGATCTGTACCGTCAGGGCGCGCCCGGCCCGACACACCCGGAGGGTGGGCTGGGCATCGGCCTGACCTTGGTCCGCAGCCTGGTCGAAATGCACGGCGGACAGGTGTCCGCGGCCAGTGCGGGCCCGGGACAAGGTGCAACTTTCACGATCCGGCTGCCGGTTGAGGCAGCGGCCACCGGCGCGCCGGCTGAGGCGTCCGCAACACCGTCCGCCGAGCCCGGCGGAATGCGCGTGCTGTTGGTCGAGGATGACGCGGCGGTCGCGTCGAGCACGGTCGTCCTGCTGGAATTGCTCGGATACACGGTGCGCGCCGCCGAAAGCAGCGAGGCCGCGATGCGCGTGCTGCAGGACTTCCGGCCGCGGCTGGTCCTGCTCGACATCTACCTGCCCGGCGAGGATGGCTACGCGATTGCGCGGCGCATTCGGCAGCTGCCGGGCGGCGAAGCGATGTTGCTGGTGGCGCTGACCGGATACGGTCACGACGAGGCGCGCCGGCGCGCTGATGAGGCCGGCTTCGACCGGTTCCTGACCAAGCCGATCGAACCGAATGAGCTGATCGCGCTGCTCGACGAGGCGGCGCAGACGGCCTCGTGACTGCCGCGCGCGTCGCGCGCAGGATCGCCAACGCTGTCGTCTACGGCGAACCGGCGGCGCCGAACACCGCGCGCCACAAGGCCAGGACGGATCCGATATGGGTCCGGACCTCGTCGGCCGGCACGCGCGCGAACTCCGCGCCGTTCAGCCGCAGCCGGTGCTGCCGCCGCCGGTATTCGCGATAGGCGTCGCCGACCGCAGTCGCAAGCGTCGCGTCGATCAAG